>DATEPG010000662.1:0-37615 GCA_035273265.1 Polyangiaceae bacterium | reverse complement strand
TCTGGTCGTTGGGTGCCATTTTGTTCGAACTTCTGACGGGTCAATGTCCCTTCGAAGGGGACACCATTACCGAAGTATGCGGCAAGGTTTTGACCGGAGCTCCACCGTCGCTGAGCACATTTTGCAACGCGGCCGGCACCGAGCTCGATGCCGTGATTGCGCGTTGCTTGGAGAAAGATCCCGATCTCCGCTACCAAACGGTGGGCGAACTCGCGCAAGCGTTGCGCGCTTGGCGACCGAGTGAGGACATCGAACTCCCTGCACCCCAGCTCGAAGCGCGCCCACGACGTTCTGCGCGGCTGCCCTTGGCGATGATCGGGCTGAGTGCGTTGCTCGTGCTTGGCGGAGTTGGGCTTTGGCAAACGCGCGGCAGTGCCGCGAGCTTGGATTCACCCGGGGTCCGACCGGTGATCGCTGCCGCCGCCGCCCCCATTTGGCGCGTTCTGCCGGAGCCATCGAAAGCGGAGGCCGCGCCAGTCGTCGTGCCCGCTGTAATGACCAGCAAGCGCGTGCCTCCATCATCGAACGCGAACGCATTTCAGGCCTCGCTGATCATCAAGGATGCGCCGACCATCAAGGACGCGCCGACGATCGCAGCCGTCGCGGTCGAACCGGCCTCGGCAAAGACCGAAACAGCGCTGCCCGAGGACGCGCCTCCTCCCGCGACCGAAGCCAGTACCGACACGCTCACGTCGGACCCGCCCGTCAGCGCGGTGGAGTCGGTGAGCCGCCGATACGGCCTATGATGCTGCGGTTTGCCGCGTTCTGGTAGGCGAAGCGCTCGAGGCGGGCTAGAAAACGCCTCGAACATGTTTGGCTTCTTCAAGAATCGACGACGCGAGGCACTCCGCGCACAGCCGCTCAGCGCTGACGAGCGCGCGTTGCTCGACAAAAATATTCCGTATCTCAGTAACCTGAACGCGGAAGACCGAACCGAACTCGAAGCCTTGGTGCGGGTCTTCTTGGCCGAAAAATCGTTCGAAGGCTGCGGCGGCCTCGAACTGACGGACGAGATCAAATTGACTATCGCTGGGCAGGCCTGCTTGCTGCTGTTGCACCGCGAGACCGACATCTATCCGAACGTGGACGCGATCGTCGTCTATCCGAGCGCGTATCGCGTGCCTACCCAGCAACACGATGGCATGGTGGTGCTGCAAGAAGATCAGACCCGGCTCGGTGAGTCCTGGCAACGCGGACTCGTGGTACTCTCTTGGGACCACGTGCTGTCGGGCGCTGCCCAACCGCGCGACGGGCAAAACGTCGTGCTCCACGAGTTCGCGCACCAGCTCGACGGTGAAAGCGGAGCGATGGACGGCACGCCAGAGCTGGGCGCCCGCGCCCGTTACACGTCGTGGGCGCAGGTTCTGGGCGATGAGTTCGAGGAGCTCTCACGCCGCCTCCACGCGGGGCAGAGCAGTGACATCGATGCCTACGGCGCCACGAATCCCGCTGAATTCTTCGCCGTACTGACCGAAATGTTCTTCGAAAAGCCACGCGCGCTCAAGCGCCGGCACGCCGAGCTGTACACGGAATTGTCCGAATTTTATCAGCAAGATCCGGCTGTCTGAACGAGCTCGAACGAGCATCCTCGTCGCCGGATCGCGGCCGAGCTGGCCACGAACTGTTGCCAGTCTGTCTCAGCGCACGACATCGTTGCGTTTGCAGCCGAACGCCACGTCCATCTTGCCGTGACTGGCGGCGCTCACGCGCTCGCAGGTCTGCGGGCAGAGCACGACTTGCTGCGGATGCTTGGGATCGTCGTAGTACCAAGCGCGCTCGGCGGACAGCTCGCAGTCGTTGCCGTCCTCGACGTAGAAGAACGTATCAGGCTTGCCCGCGCCTTCGCTGAACGTCACGTTGACGGCGGCGTACTCGATTTCGCCGGTCTTCGGCGCTGGAATTTCATAACTACAGGACAACGCCGAACGCCGGATGCCGTCCAGCGCTTCCAAGAACTTCTGAGTCACGTTGCCGCTAGTGGCGATCACCGCGGCGCTCTCGGTACCGCCGGCTTCGGCGATTGCGTTCAGCGCAGTCAGTTCCTCACCCACGCCGATCACGAAGACCGGGATCGAAGGCTCGCCCTCGTAGGCGTCCTTCGCCAGCGACAGCGCGTTGTCCAAAGAATTCGCGGGATCGATGTTGGAGGCGGTGCAGGTGTCATCCGGGATGCCGTCGGTCGCCAGCACCAGCACCGGCTTGCGGTCGACGTGTGCCTTCGCCCAACTGCGCATGTAGCCGACCATGCCTTGCATCACCTGCACGAGCGGAGTACCGCCGGACATGCGCTGCGCATCGACGGCCGAACTGAACGCCGGCTGAACGCCGGGCAATACCTGCATCGGCACGATCGGTTCACCGTATAGATCCACGTTGCACACTTGGCGCAGCGGGAAAAATTGCAGCGCCACGCCCATGTTCACGTAATTCGGGTTCTTGGCGAACACGTCCAGCGCATCGTGAACTTGCGGCCATTTGTCGTCGAAATCCATGGAAAACGAGGTATCCACGGCGAGCCCCATGTCGAGCGGAACGAGCGCGACTTGCTGCGCGTTCGATGCGCACGTCTCGCGGTTCGGGTCGTCCTCGTGATCGGATCCGCCGTCGCCCGTGCCAACGTCGATTTGGTTGCCGGTGCCGCCATTCGCGCCCTGATTACCGGCTGCACCGCCGCTGTCGCCCGCACCCGCAAGCGACAGATCGGGGTTGTTGTTCGCGACGCTGGGCGAGCCACAGCCGGTAAGCCAACCGAGCAGGGCGAGACCGGTGGCGACGCTGAGCCGTGCGGATGATCGTCTGATTTTCATGAATTGCCTCAGCACGGTCCGCAATACACCTGACCGCCACAACCGTCGTCGACATTGCCGCAGCGGCTGCCGCAAGGAGTCTTGGTGCAACCACACACGCCACTCTGCTGACTGCCACCGCAGGTGTCATAGGCAGGCAACCCGTGATCCGCGCACGTGCACTTGAGGGTACCACCGCAGCCATTCGCGAAATCTCCGCATTGACCGGGGAAATCAGCGCAGGTCTTGAGCGTCAGGCAGCTACAGGTACCAGGCGTGTTGGCCGCCGTCTTGCTACAGGTGTTGCTCGTGCCCGTACAACCGCAATCGATTTTGCCGCCGCAACCGTCGTCCAGTTGGCTACCGCATTTGCCCGAGTAGTAGCCGCCGCAGGTGCGCGGCGTGCAGCAAGTTTGCGCGCCCGTAGCCCCCTGACAGAGAGCGGTCCCCGTGCACTTGCAGTCTACCGAACCGCAGGCATTGGTCACGGTCTTGCCGCACGCGTTGCCACACGTCGGCAGAGCGCAGCAGTTGCCGGCGGTGCACGCTTTGCCTGCGCCGCAATCGGCGCTGCACGCCTTACTGCCGCAAGTGTTGTTCAGCGTGATACCGCATTGTGTGCCACACGTGGGCAGCGCGCAGCAGGTGTCGGCAGCGATGTCGCATAGCTTCCCACTGCCGCAAGACGTCGGCGAACACGTGCGCGAGCCGCACGCGTTCGTCAACGTGACGTCGCATTTGCCATTGCATACCGGCAAATCACAACACGTGCCCGAGACCGCGCCGGTCGCCTTCTTGCAGGTCTGGGAGCCACAACTGTTGCACGTCAGCGTACCGCCGCAGCCGTCATCCAGGGTGCCGCATTGGCCGGGATAAAAGCTGCAATCGCGCTTCTGACAGCACGTTCCAATGGCGGCAGCTGCTTTCGCGCTACACACGCCGCTGGTACCGCAGCCGCAATCGATGGTCGAGCCGCAGCCGTCTGGCAAACCAGTGCCGCACTGGCCCTTGTAGTCCGCGCAGGCCTTGGCTGCGCAGCAGCTGCCGTCCGCCTTGCAGATTTTTTTGGCGCCGTTGGCGGCCTTCGGGCAATCCTTGCTCAGCTTGCCGTTGCAGCCGTCGTCGAACGAGCCGCATTCGAGCGCGGCCGCCGCAGCGGGCAGCTGCGGCACGCAGGGCGCGCCGCACTTGCCATTGCTGTTGCACACATCGGGCTTTTCGCAGGTGCCGCATGCCACCAGCTTGCCGCCGCACATGGCGCTGGTCTGGCCGCACTCGCGCTGCTCGACGATGCACTGCCACGGTAGCTCGGGGGGACCACAACGATTGGCGATGCCGTCCGTTGCGCAGTCTTCGCCCACCGGACAATCACCGCACTTGACGGTCCCACCACAGCCGTCGGAAATGTAGCCGCACTCAGCGCCCTTGGCTGCGCACAGCTCCAGAGCGCTCTTCGGCACGCATTGCCCGCCCGCCGTCTTGGGCGCGGGTTCACAGCGGTTGTACGCCGAATTACATACCTTGCCGGCAGCACACTCGCCGCAGTTGGTCGAGTTCTTGCGGCTGCCACAGCCGAGCCATGCCGTTCCGCACTCGATGCCCAGATCAGCGCAAGTAGGCGCGGTGCACGCGGTGCACTGGTTGGTATCCGGATCACATTCTTTGCCGTCGGGGCAATCACCGCAGTCGAGCCGCTGACCACAAGTGTTGCGAATGCGACCGCACTGGGCTCCCAGCTCGAGGCAGGTAAGCTTGGGAGTGGTACAGCTGTGGGTATCTCGATCGCAGGCCAACCCGACCGCGCATGCGCCGCAATCGAGATCCAGGCCCGTACACGGATCGTGAACCGGTCCGCACAGCGAATCACAGGACGTGTAGATCGGCTGACACGCGGGCAGTGAATTGCTGCCGCCGTCCCCGACGCCGTTGTCGCCAGCACTGCCTGCGCTGCCCGCCTCGCCCGCGTCGCCCTGCATACTGCCGGGGTCGCCGCCGTGACTCGTCGTGTGCCCTGAACTCCCAGATCTCGAAAGCTCTCCGGCCGTACCCGGCGACACGCCGCCGCTCCCGCCGTCCCCGTAGACCGAAGGGTGCTCACTCGAGCCGCAGGCGGAAGCCAATGCCACCGCGATCAGCGCAGCAAACAGGCCTTGGATTGCCCGCGCCAATGGACGCGAACTGCGAACGCGGATCGAATTGCTCATCGGCAGCTTGAACTCCCCGAGGGCCAGGCAGAACCGTAGGAGTCGAGCGGCGTGCCGGTCAACGCAATCCCCAGCCGCGCGATCGTTTTGTCCTCCCGTCTCACACGCACACCGCTCACCGCGTACGCACACCGCCTCAGTCCCACCTCACGATCGAGTTGCTATTGCGCGTCGGACGACGTGACGCAGAGCGCGTCATTCGGCACGTGACTCGGAACCTTGAACGACACGGACTCTGAACTGCCCCCGAGCCCGATCGTGTACTCGCCAGCCTCGAGCGTCACTCCGGGAGCGCACGAGACAGTGGGAGCGCCTCCGCAATCATCGGTGCATGCATCGCCCTCCGATCCCAGGCAAATGAAACCCGAGATCCAGTACTTGCCGCTGCCGCCGAGGTAGTTGCAGCTCGAGCTCACGAGCCGCGTGCAGCTCGATGAGTAGCAGCCCGCGGGCTGCAACGAGACCGTGAGCGGCGCACCGACCATCAAATCCTGACCATTCGACGTCGGCGATCCGAGCACACACAACCTGCCGATGGTCGCCAGCCGACAAGCGTTTCCGCCACCCGCCACGCCTGCACCGCTGCTGCCGGCAACGCCCGCGCCGCCGCTGCCGCTGCCTGCGACGCCGCGCCCTGCATTGCCGCTGGCTGCGCTGCTGCTGCCCGCGCTGCCGCTGTTGCTCGCGCCCCCGGAGCCCGCCGCTGCTGGTAGGCAAGCCATTGGATCGCAGGTGATGCCGCCATCGGTGCAAGTGCATTCTTGGCACTGACCCAATTGCTCGCCGCTATCGTAGCGAATGCCGTTGTAAACGCAGGATCCGCGCTGTATGTCGCCCGCAGCAGCGGTTACGTCACTACCACCGCCGCCACCACTGGCACCGCTGCCACCCGGGCCGCGATTCTCTTTGCTCCGTCCCCCGCAGCCGGCGAACACGAGCAAGACTAGGGCAGCAAATGTCACGCTCGCGCAGCGACCGCGTGTCCGGATCATGCTCAATCTTAGCTCAGCTCGAACGCCCGTTCGCGTGGGCGAACGGGACGGCTCAGCACGGCCGCGGCGCACGGCTCGCGCGCCTCCCGCGTCAAGAGCACTCTCAGCACCCTTCTGTAATGCCTGTGAAACTGTGCGCACCGCGCAACATCCGGAAAGTGCGAGGTTTCTGGCTAATTATGGGAGGCGTGCCCGAAACACTGGCCAGAATCTTCGGAAAGGGGCACCGTTGCCAATAGTCACAGGCCGCCCCGCTTGCGCAATCCTTTCGAAACGCTGTGTGGGCCAATGTGCGAAGGATTCGAGATTTGCCATTTTGGTCCAACAAGCAATCCCCAGCATGGTCCTCCCCCAATCGAGCATGAACCGCTCCACCCGCATCCGGCCCGAGTCAGCTGACCCGTTCGCCATGCAGTTGGCCCTGTCCGGGGTGCACGCCCGGCTCGTGCCCATGCAAAGGAGCGAGCAGGGTTACGTTCTCGATCCGAGCGCTGAAGATTGGCACGAGCTACCAGCGAGCCGCGGCTTCGCGGGCTATGGCCTGGCGCGCGCGTTGCGCATGTTGCTCGACGTCCTGCGCGGGCTTACCGCGCTGCACGACACCTTCGATGCCGAAGGCGTCACCTTTGCGCACGGTGAAGTTGCGCTGAACCAGTTCCGCGTGGATTACGACGGCGTGTGCCGGCTCGTTCCGCTGACGGCGCGTCACTCGTCTGCTGGACAATCCTCGCCTCCGGCGGAGGCGCTCGGCTATCTCGCGCCCGAGCGCTTGCTGGGCGAATCAGTCGACCCGCGCTCGGATGTATTTAGCACCGGCGTGTTGCTGTGGGAGGCTCTCGCAGGCCGACGCCTCTTCAGCGAAACCAGCGCGGAAGCGATCATCGATCGCTTGATGGGGGAAAAGTTGCCAATGCCGCAGCTCCCACCGGAGCTCGCCTGGGCGATCCCGCTCAAGTCGATCGCAGCGCGCGCGCTAGCCGTCGATCCCTATCAACGCTTTCCTGATTGCGCAGAGCTGGCGACGGCAGTCGCCATCGTGGCCCGCGAGCGCGTCGCCCCCCACGCCGAAATCGCTGCGCTTTTCGGCACGAAAGTACGCTCGCTCAATTCGGTTGCTCAGCAACGACCGCGGCCAGTCCCGACGCGCAGCTCCACCTTCCCCAGCGTGAGTGTGCCCGCTTCACCAGCCAGCGTCAGCGGCCCTCCGTCCTCGCGCAATGGTTTCCCCTTGGCCACGCCCGCGCCGCGCTCAGTCACGCCCGCGCCGCGCTCAGTCACGCCCGCGCCGCGTTCAGTCACGCCCGCGCCGCGTTCAGCCACGCCCGCGCCGCGTTCAGTCATGCCGGCAGCGCTGGCGATCACGACGACAGCGCGTTCAATCACGCCGGCTCCGCGTTCAGTGACGCCCGCTCCTATCTTGTCGGTGGGCGGTTCTGAGCAACGGCCCCTCACGCACAAGTCACCGTTTGCAACGCTGCTCGGAGCGGCTGAAAATGTCCCCGCCTCGCACCGTCGGAAAACGCTGATGTCGGTCGGTACGCCGCTCTCGGTGCTGGCCCCGGCTGAAGCTGAAGCACCCGCCAGCGCACCGCCCTCATCCGGGCCGGCGCCCTCGCTAGCGGTTTGGCCTCCCAGCATGCCGGCCGCTCAGGCGTCTACGGTGTCATCGGTCGTGGTTGCTCGCGCAACGCTCGAGTCCATTCCGCTCGCAGATGAGGTCGCCAAGCTTCGGGGCTGGTCATCGCGCCATTCGCTGCTCGTGCTGGCGCTCCTGCTTCTGGCTGGCATTGGCGCGCTGATCGCGCTCGGAAGCAGCGACGAACCGCCGGAAACCACGACTGATCGTGGGCCCAATGCGAAGCTTGCCGCGCCCGTCGTGGCGCCCCAAGTCGTGCCGGAACCGGAGGCCGCTACGGTGGACGCGGCCCGCCTGAATCCTCCAAGCACGGACTCGAGCAACGGCTCGCCCGTTAGCCCGGCGAAGGACCTGCGTCCCGCAGTCAAGGCCGCATCGCCCGCCAAAGCTGCGAGCGTCAGTAGCACGAAGGACTACGGGATCTGAGCTTCGCTGAGCGCGTCGGTTCCGGTGGACGACGCGCGGGCCGCAGAGCGGCAACGAAACTGCTGAGGTTCCGGCTCCCGAGAGACGAGAGCCGGAACTTAGCTAGTGGCTCAGCTCAATTGGTGCTGGCGTCGCCCTGCACGCTGGCAGAGGCGGTCACCGACACGCTGATGCTCGCTTGGGCTTGAGCCGCGATGGCAATCGACGAGGTGGCGCAAGCAACACCCTTGGCGCCGATTTCGCCCAGCGCGCTGAAGGTGGCGACGGTCTTCGAAGCCAACTTCGCGATCGGATCTTTGAGAGCGATGGTCTGCGCGAATGCTGCCTTGATTTCGCCGATATGCGCCTGCAGCACGCCGTACAGCTCGTCGTCACCAGTGACCGTGAGCGTCGCCGATGAATCACAGCTCGCAGTTGCAGATGCCGATCCGTCGCAAGACGCCTGGCACTCTGCGGCGCCCTCGCAATTCAACGTGCCTTCGCACGAAGGCGGCGAGGCTTCGCCCACACATTCCCCGTGGCATTCGCCGTCGCAATCGGTTTTGCCTGGTTCGTAGGTGCAGGTGCCTTCACACTTGCCGTTGCACTTGGCTTCGCCGGTGGCTTCGCACGAACCCTTGCAGTCCGCCTTGCAGCTGCCGCTGAACTGACCCGTGCATTTGGCGGAGCAGCTGCCGCTGGCTTGTGCCGAACAAGTGCCGACGCACTTGCCGTCACAGGCGCCGCTGGAGTCTTTGCCTTCGCACGTGCCCATGCAGGTGCCGCCGCAGGTGCCGCTGAATTGCGCGCTGCAGCCCGCGTCGCAGGTGCCGCTCCAGGTCAGATCCGAGCATTCCCCGGTGCACGAGCCACTGCACGCGGCCGCCGCCTCCAGGCTGCACTTGCCAGAGCAAGTTCCGGTACAGGTCGCGCTGGGCGCCTTGACTTCGCAAGCGCCAGAACAGGAGCCCTTGCACTCCACGACGAGCTTACCTGGTTCGCACTTGGCCTTGATATCGCAGTTGGGCAGCTGGCAATTGGCTTGGCAATCGGCCTCCGCGCGGACATCGGCGTGGCAATCCGCCTGCACCTTGAGCTCCACCTGCGCGCCCGAATTCTTGACCCGCGCATTGAGCACTGCGCAGGCCTGAGCCGCGCTGGTCTTCGTCGCGTCCTCACCAAGATCGCGGTTGATCGCGTTACACGTGGCGAGCCACTTGGCCTCTACGTCGAGCGCGGCATCCTTGAGCGCGCTGCTCGCTTGACCGAAAGTTTTGACCGTCGCTTGCGCGCTGACATTGGCATCTAGCCCGGTGCAGCTCGTCGGCGTGCCCGTGCCGTCGGTGGCGCTGCAACCAGCTCCCGACACGATGGCCAACAGGCCGAGCGCCCCGACGCTGAAAAATGCACGCTTCAAAGTAAAATGATTAAGGATCTTCATGTGTGGTGACTTCCCGACTCAGTGTGACAAAAGGAGCCGACAACAGTGCCTCGCTTGCGGGCAAGTGACTGCTGGCGACGGTTGAAAAGCGGAGGATCTGCATTTGGAGCCTTCGGCTCGTTCGCCCTTAGGCAGAAAGCGCGCCAACGACCGAATTTCGACGATACGAGCGATGATCTGATTCAAACTTGGCAGAGTGTCCTATTTTGGGCTGGCGAACTGAGGCTCGCCGCTGACTTTGAATCAGAAAGCGAGCCGGAGCCCGTGCTGCCTGCCCAAGGAAGCCCGACAATCCTGCTTTACGGCGGTCGTGTAGGTCCGGCCCCGTCAGGGACCGAGCACGTCCTACGTCGGCCTCAGACCATTGGTCGCAGGCAGGCGAGCTCAACCCTCACTCAGTTCGCCACGTCGCCTTTCGGCATCGGTCAAGATGGTGGCGTGGCGATCGGCCCAGGCGGTCGCGGCGCGCAGCGACGGCAGTCGCGCAGCGACGGCAGCTCGAGGATCGACACCCCTTAGCCTCGGCAGCGTTCGACGTGGAGCCCTAGCGCGCACCGCTCGTCGCCTGAATACCTGCGGATGCACTGGTTTCTGTTGCGTTTTCTGAGCGTGGGCTGAGGCTTTGGGCTAGGGTCCGCGCCGCCATGTGGGCTGTCTGGAGCAGAATTCGCAGACTATCGCCGACCGAGATGATCGCCGCGCTAGCCTGGCTAGCTGCGCTCGGCACACTGCGATACCGCATTCCGTATGGGGTCAGTCACCGCGACGAAGCGTTCTACAGCGCGATGCCGTACTCGTTCTTGATCGGCAATCAGCCCTACTTCGACGAGCGGGCGATCCATCAGAATGCCGGGATCTTGCTGATGCCCTTTTACCGAATGTACTTGGCGGTGGCTGGCTCCGCCGACGGCATCATCCTGTTCAACCGCTACCTTTATCTCACGTACGTCGGCTTCTGTTCGCTGCTGGTGTATCGCTTGATCGCGCGAATCACGAGCTTCAGCAGCGCGTGTTGGGCGGCTGCATTGCTGGTGTGCTTCGGCTATTTCAATCTGTTTGCGCTCAGCTACAACAGCCAGGGCGCGCTCGGCTTCTTATGCGGGGTGCTGTTGTCAGCCCACGCTTTGCTCGGCCCGCGCCCCGGCCGCGGCCTGTTCGTCGCCAATCTGTTCTTCCTGTCGGCGGTCTTCAGCTACCCGGGCCTGATCATCGCACTGCTGCCTTACAACTTGTCCGTGCTCGGCTGGCTGTACTGGAAGACACCGCGCTCGACCTGGATCAGCGGCCTGTTCGGGCTCGGCGCGGGGCTCTCGCTGGCGCTCGCGGTATTTGCAGCATTTGCCTGGTGGTTGGGCACTGAGCGCTACGAACGGCTGCGCGACTTTCAGCAGGGTCTCGGTTACGGAGCGATGAGCGGGCTCGCCAAGCTCGATTTCTATCACTCCAGTGCTTGGGGGTGGCGCTGGGCGCTGCTCGCCTATGCAACCGTCTTCGTGCTCTTGCCGCTGGCCTGCTTTTGGTTCCAGCGCGGCCTTTGGCTGGTCGCCGCGGCGGGCGCTGTGGGCTGCATCGCAAGCTACCGGTTCTCGGCGCCAATACCGGTGCCGACGCAGGCGATGCTGTTCTTCGTGGCCATCCCAATGTTGGCCCCAGTGTGCGTCGCGCTCAATCGCGGCTGGTCGCGCGGACGCTTCCTATTGCTGTTGGTTTGGGCACCATCGCTCGTGTCCATGCTGGCGGTCACGTACACGAGCTCGAACGGCTTGTTGGCCGCATTGCTGGGCGCACTGGGCGCTTTGGTGGCCGGCATCGCCGCCTTCGGCGCGCTACTCGAGGCCCGGGCCAAGCAAAACCCAAGCTCCCGACTCGGCTATCGACTGGTGCTGATCGGCTTCGCAGGGGCCTGCCTCGGCTTGGAAGCGCATAGCATGTTTGCCTTCGTTTACGACGAGAGCGACGCCCAATTCAGCAGCCACGACACGCGCGTCAGAACAGGCCCCCTGCGCGGCACGATCGCAACTCGCGCGGAGGCCGAGATCGTGGAGGCCGTCGATCGAGATTTGAAGAGCTTGGCAGGCAGCGCCCGGTCGTTGACTATCTTCGACGGCTTCGCGACCGGCTACATGTCGACGCGGCTGCGTCCCCGAACTTGGTGCCAATGGATCTACTGGGGCCTGCCCAATGACCTGCGCAAGCGGTTGATGGCGGAGACGTTCGGAGAGCCTGCCCAGTTGCCTGACTTGGTGCTCAAAATCCGTATGGAGAAACCCGCGAAACAGCTGTGGGCCAAGTATGAGCGTGGCCGCTACCACACGGTCATCGAGCGCAAGGAGCTCGGCTACGTGATCCTGCAAAGGAACGAGCTCACGCCCAAGTAGCTCTGAAGGCGGCTCTTGGACCGGCTGAAGACCGCCGATCAACGCTCATTCGCTGGCCCAGCGGTAACGGATACCGAGCTCGGTGAAGTCGCCACCGGCCAGGCCGATGCGGTCCGGGCTAACGACCGTGAAGATGAAGCTGCCGCGAACGTCGACGCGGCGCGAGAGGGCGAGGCGCACGATGGGACCGACGCGGATGGTGCGCGAGTCATCACGTTTGGGCACGTCGAGCAGATCGACGGCGCCACCAATGCTGTGTTGCTTTCGGCCACCGAAGCTGACCGCATACGCCAAGCGCGTCCGCCAAACCAACGGTGGATCGACGATGATGTGCAGGGTTTCTTCGAAAGCGCTGTAACCATCCGGAACGCCACTCACGTACGAGGCGCTCCCGCGTAGCAGCAAGCGACCAGGACCCAAGACGACGTTGAGATCGAGCTCCGCTTCGAAGGTGAGCGTGCGCGAGGGGCTGCCCAAATTGCTCTCCAGATCCAGGCGCGAGTAGCTGCTCTGCTGCGGCAAGTAGGTGTGGTTGAACGAAGCAAAGTAACGGGGCCCGATGCGAAAATCGAGGTGCGGGATCTCGAGCCGCAAGCCCGCATACGCGCCCAAGCCGTTTTGTGCCGCGATCGGGTTGGCATCCACGCCAATCCATTGCGTGAACGGACGCCCGTAGCCGAGCGACAACCGGGGTCGGAGGTAAACGAAGCCGATATCCACGGTCGTGGCGATGAACTTACGCGGCGGCAAGGTGGCCCAAGAACGCGCCATCCGCGGATCCATCAGGGCGTCGTCGGGGGTAGGCAACAGGGCGAGCGGCGGCTTGGGATCGGGAAAGCGTTCACCCACGGGCTCGGCGGCACGCGCCGAATTGGCCAGCGTGAGCGCGACGGCGCCGATCGAGAGCAAGCGCAGGATGACGACGAGGGCGCGCATCAAAAGATCCCCAGCAGACCGATGCCACCTGGCGAGGGGATCAGGTGCAACTGCGTCCCAGCCACGGTGGTCGTCGAACTGCCTCGACGGCTGTAGTGGAGCAAGGGCACTCCGTAGCCAACGAGCGTGCCCATCAGCGCTCCAGTGAGCACGTCGCTGGCGTAGTGAACGTCAGACACCACGCGAAACGTGGCGGTCGTGGTGGCGAGGGCATAGCCCCCCGCACAGCTCAAGGCATCCCAGGGCGCGCCGAGCAGCTCATTTTTGAAGTGGTGGATGCAAATCAACGCCGCGCTGGTGAAGCTGAACGATGAATGTCCGCTAAAAAAGCTGCGATAATGTATGGCATTCGCGCAATCAATCGAGTCACTCGGTAGCTCTTTCGAGCCGCAATCACGACCGTACGGGCGCTCACGGCTGACCAGAACGTTGGTCATGCCCTGAATCGCGCCAGAAACCGCGAGCGTCTCCAGATCGATCAACGCCAATTCCTGCGCGGTTTCGCGGCTGCCGCGGTACCACCAGGCAGTGGTCAGCGCGTCCGCCACGAATGGCCAAGACACCATCAGCGACAGCCCGACGTCCGAGGCATCCCGGAAGATGTAGCGATTGGGCAAGGTATCGACTCGCAGCGCGTTGCGGACGCCTTCGTCGAACCACACGCCCCCGCTCAAGGAGTGTTGGGCGCGCGGGTGAACGATCGCCGCCGCCAAGGTGACTGCGCCGCCAGCCCCAGTGATCAGATAGTTTGCGGTCGAGAAGCGTGGCCACTTCCAAACCAGCGGCGGGGGCGTGTCGACCGAGACGAGCGTGGGCACATAGCCGGGCAACAAGGGCGCAACGGGAACAGGCGTGGACGCGCCCGGTGCTGCCGGTGCAACCGGTGCACCCGGTGCAACCGGAACTGCCGGAGCTGCGCCCGTCGCCGCGGGACTCGCGTCGCTGGTTGCGGGCGCAGTCGAAACAGCGGGCGGTTCAGCGAACGCAGGCCGTTCCGCTAAGAATACGCTGCTGCCCAGAAGAACCGCACAGGTCGCGATAGCGAACGAGCTCGAGCAGAAGGTGTGCGGAACGAATGAGAAAGACACAGAGAACTCTCCAAGCGTTTAGCAGCTTTCCGCCTGCGAGAGCAGCACCCGTCGAAGGCAACTCCATCGCGACAGCGAGAACGACATTTTGCCACGCCGGCTTGGGCTCTCAGTGACGACCGGTCGAGTGGTTTCACGGAGAGGTCGACTCGCGGCGCGTAATCGATGCTAAGGCTTCGGCCATGAAAACCAGCGCGTGCGCTGTCGGAATTCTGTTCGCCTCGAATCTGTGCGCCTGTGACCATCCAGCAGCGCCAGCAGCGCCAGCAGCGCCAGCAGCAATCGAGACGCCTGCCCCGATCGCTGCCGCGACCGAGCCAGCAGCGAGAGACAACACACCAGCGCCGGGCCCAGCACCACCTCGGGGTAAGCGCGTGCCCTGTACGACCGATCAGAGCTGCAACGGCGACCCGTCCGTCAGTGCGCTCTGGGGACATTGTGTGAAGGACACTGGCGTGTGCGAATGCAAGGACGGCTTCGAACTCCACCCTGGCGGCTACTGCCGACCGATCGCGAAGTGAACTCGCTCAGGCTTCGAGCATTTCGGGCCTAGCCGGCAGTCGCATCAGCCGGCAGTCGCATCAGCCGGCAGTCGCATCAGCCAGCTGTCGCAAGCCGCCGATGCGCTCTGCCAGGGGCGGATGTGAGTAGTAGAAGGCGGCGTACAGCGGGTGTGGGTGTAGGTTCGACAGGTTCTCGGTCCCGAGCTTGGCCAGCGCACCCGCGAGCTCGAGCGGCGCGCCGTGCAGATCGACAGCGAATCGATCGGCCTCGCGTTCATCGCGGCGCGACCAGGCTGAGAACAGCGGCGTCAAAGGAAACATCAAGAGCGACGCAGCGACAGCCAAGATCGTGATTCGGGCCGGAAAAGAAGCCGCGCTCAGCCCGAGCAGCTGTGGCAAGCCAGCGCTCGGCGCCAAAAGGAACCCCAGGTAGGCGAACACCACCAGGAGCACTTGCATGGCGATCATGCGCATGAGGACGTGCTGCTTCTTCCAATGACCGAGTTCGTGGGCCAGCACGGCCAAGATCTGCGGCTCGGTCATTTGGGCCAGCAAAGTATCGAACAGGACCACTCGCTTTTGGCGACCTAGGCCGGTGAAATAGGCATTGGAATGCGAGCTTCGGCGCGAAGCATCCACCTTGAGCACGCGCCCGACTTGCACGCCGGCACGCTCGGTGAGCGATCGAATGCCCTCGCGCAAGCCCGCAACATCGAGCGGTTCCATCCGATAGAACAGCGGTTCGATCAGGTAGGGCGAGAGCACGGTCAAGAGCAGCGTAAGCGCGCTGATCAGCGCACTCACCCACAGCCACCATGTGTGCGGGGCCGCCTGAACCAAACGCAGCGCGCCCGCCGACAGCAATACACAGAAAATTAACGACAACGCCGTGTTCTTCAGCCAGTCCGCCCACCACAGACCGACCGTTTGACGGTTGAAGCCGTAGCGCGCCTCCAAGCGGAAGTCCGAATAGAGCTGAAAAGGGATGGCGAGCAGCGCGTTCAGCAGCAGCAGGCCGACCAAGAACGCGACACCGCCGGCCACGAAAGACGGAAACGCGCTGAACACTGCGGCGTCGTACCAGCCGAGCCCGCCACCGAACAAGAAGCCGCCCATGAGCAGCGTGGACAAGCTGCTCCGCAGCAAGCCCAGACGCGCGCGCGCTGCCGTATATGCGCTGATGCGGGCCAAGCGCGCACTGTCGACCTCCGCCGCCAAGACCTTGGGAACGACGTGCCCTTCACGTTGCAGATGTCGTAAATTGAGCCACGAAAGTCCGAGTCGCGCCGCCGCCACGATTGCGAACACCGACAAAGCCAAAAGCTTCATTGAGCAAACCTAGGGCAGCCCTCGCGGGCGCGCAATCACCGTACTCTGCTGCAGCACAGCGGCAGAGTCGTTGCGGTTTCGGACGGCCGCGCGGGCGTCATTGTGGCGATTTTCCCAGCGGATCCGCCCACTCAGCGATTGAACCAAGCAGCGCGTGCATTCGCGGACGCGCGCCGTTATCCTGTCCCGCATGGCAACCAGAGCTGAACGGTACCGTGCAGAACAACAGGTCAGCAGCAGCCAAGCAAAGCCGAAGAAGCCGAGAGCGCACAGCATCGATCGCGCAGTCGACGCGGCGACCGCAGGCGTGAGTGGCGACGGCACGGCGCAGCGCAACCTATCCAAGCGCTCCAACAACAAAGGCGGACCCGCGCTCGAAATTTCGGGCAGCGCGACACCTTCACGTAAATCGACGCGCAGCAGCGCTGGTCGCACCAAGTCCGCTACCGAACTCACACGTCGCCAAACCCGGCGTGTCACCTCCCCCAAGGCGCGCGCGACGCGCGCAGTCGCGCGCGGCTGAACGACGCGCAGCTGAACGACGCGCGGCTGAACGAGAGCTTGGGGGGTTAGCGGGCGCGGCCGGCGAACGCCGCCGCGTAGCCCGCTCGACGTCGCGCGTGACCGCGCTGATCGCACGTGACCGCGCTGACCGCGATTTGACCGCGCGTGACTGAGCCATGACGGCAGACGCTCGCATCCTCGTCACACTCGAGAGATGACCGAAAGCACGATGGCGAGCTACGTGCGCAGCATTCGACCGCAGTTGAAGCAGGGTGCCTTCCAACCGGCCCGCAGCCGCTTGTGCTGGCTACCCGTGCACTTAGCGGTCATAACGCTCTGCATCAGCGCGTTGCAACAGGCTTGGCTGCCTTGGCTCGCAGCGCCACTGTTGTCCCTGATCATCGGCATGAGCTTCGCCGGCTTGACCTTTCTCGGTCACGAAACGCTGCACGGAGCAATCGTTCGCGGACCTCGCCTGCGGTACATCGTGGGTTGGCTCGGCTTTTCGCCGTTCGTGGTATCGCCCAGGCTTTGGGTCGCGTGGCACAACCGCGTGCACCACGCCAACACGCAGCACGAGGGCAAAGATCCAGACGCCTATCCGACACTGCGCGAGTATCGGCAGAGCCGAGCCATCCGTCTGGCCATGCAAGTTGCCCCTGGCCTTCGTCGGCTACGCGGCGCGTCAACGCCTCTGATCGGCTTTTCTGTGCAGAGCGCACACATGTTGTTTGCAGCCCGCAGCCGAGGTTTCTTGTCCGCCAAGGAGCAGATCTACGCCGTTGCGGAGACGCTGCTCGGCATTGGGCTGTGGACCGCGCTCGCGGTCGCTACGGGTGGGCTCGTGTTCCTGTTCGCCTTCGTGCTGCCACTTTTGGTCGCGAACGCCATCGTAATGGGCTTCATCCTGACGAACCACAGCCTGAGCCCGCTAACGGACATCAATGATCCGTTAATGAATTCGCTCACCGTGACCACTCCGCGGCTCGTCGGGTGGCTCACCTTGGGTTTCGGCTATCACGTCGAACATCACCTGTTCCCGGCGATGAGCGCGCGTCACGCGCCCGAGGTCAACGCCCTGCTTCGTGCTCAATTTCCAGGGAAATACCAGTCGATGCCGCTCTTCCGCGCCACCGCAGCGCTGCATAGCAGCGCCCGCGTCTACAAAGACGCCACGACGCTCATCGATCCGCGGTCCGGGCGCGAGTGGTCGGCGCTGCATG
This sequence comes from Polyangiaceae bacterium, assembly GCA_035273265.1. Taxonomy (GTDB): domain Bacteria; phylum Myxococcota_A; class Polyangia; order Polyangiales; family Polyangiaceae; genus PMG-095. The sequence goes on along the minus strand of DATEPG010000662.1, from coordinate 20,190 downwards.
CGACCGAAAGCAACGCGCCGCTCGCGCCGCCCAGGTTCGCCCAACCGCCAACAGAGTTTCCACTGCCTCCGCGCGTCGCGCCTTCGGTCCCCCCGCCCGAATCGGCGCGCCCCTGACCAATAGCTCAAGCTTTGTGGGCAAAAACCCGGCGATTGGCGAGCTGCGGCGGGCACGCGGCGCGCGCCGAGGCGATGAGCCTGCGAGCCGTGTGAGCCTGCGAGCCTCGCGCCGCGAAAAATGCCGGCTCTGGCGCTCGTTCTCGGTGTCGAGATTGTGTAGACTGTTGAAGTCGCGCGGGGCGAAAGCTATGGTTGGCGGTAGCAAGTTTTCCTCGCTTATCGGCTGATTGGGCAAGTGCACACATGAATCGCATCACCGGGTTAGGGTCCTTCCTCGCATCCGCATTGTTGGTCTTCGCCTGCGGAGGCAATCCAGAGGTACCGAGCAGCCCGGATGATCCGAACTCCGGAGGTAGCACTCAGGGCGGTAACACCGGCTCCACTGCTGGTGGCTTTCACATCGATCCAATCGGCGGCAACTCGCCGGGAGGCGCAACCGGTGATGCCGGAGACGGTCCGGACGACAACGGCCCGGAATGCGGCGACGGAAAGATCCAGGCTCCTGAGACCTGCGACGACGGCAACGGCACGCCGGGCGACGGCTGCGACGGTAACTGTAAGCTCCAAGCCAATTACCGATGCCCCAAGCCCGGTGAAAAGTGCGAGCCAATCACCACGCCAGCCGTGTGCGGCAACGGTGACCTCGAAAACGGCGAGACCTGCGATCTCGGCAAAGACAGCGCTGGCAAGAGCCTGAACGACGGCACGGTCGGTTGTTTGGCGACCTGCCAAGTCGTCGCGGGTTGGACCTGCCCCGGAGCGAACCAAAGCTGTACCAGGGATGCTTTCTGCGGTGACGGCGTGGTCTCGACCATCCTGGGCGAGCAATGTGACGACGGCACGAACGACGGCGCGCACGGCTGCGAAGTAGACTGCAAGCGGATCACCGGCTGGAAGTGTCCGCCGCTGGGTGGCGTGTGCGTGGTCGATCTGTACTGCGGCAACGGCAAGGTGGACGCTGGCGAACAGTGCGACGACCGCAACTTCAAGAATTACGACGGCTGTGACTCGACCTGCTTCACCGAGTCCGGTTGGGGCTGCCCGGCAACCGGCGGCGCCTGCGAGCGCATTTGCGGCAACGGCAAGCTCGACCCGGGCGAAACCTGCGACGATAGCAACATCTACTCCGGCGACGGCTGCTCCGGTGCCTGCGTCGGGAGCAAGTGCGTGGCCGTGTGCACGGTCGAAAAGGACTATACCTGCGGCACGGTCGGCCAGAGCTGTGTCTTCACTCCGCCCCCACCGGCCGCGCAGTGCGGCAATGGCAAGATCGAAACCGGTGAAATCTGCGACGACGGCAACGCCAGCAGCGGTGACGGTTGCTCGAGCAGCTGCGTCGTCGAAGCCGGCTGGCTCTGCAGTGCAGCGGACACGCCCTGCGTAGCCAAGCAATGCGGCGACAAGATCTTGGCGGGCAACGAGCAGTGCGACGACGGCCTGGTCAACACCACCAGCGGCTGCACCCCCACTTGCACCATTGCACCCAACGCCACGTGCCCAGCGAACGGCGGCCTGTGCGTGCCCATGATCTGCGGGGACGGCAAAGTCACCGGCACCGAAACTTGCGATAGCGGTCTGAACGACGGCAAGCATGGTTGCTCGGCCAGCTGCCAGCTGATCGCGGGCTGGGTTTGTCCGCTTGCCGGCGCTCCGTGCTCGGAAGTGTGCGGCGACGGCCTGGTCGTCGGCGTCGAGCAATGCGACGAAAAGGCGGACGTGGCTTGCTGTTCCAGCAGCTGCAAGGTGAAGGCCGGCTATGTCTGCGATCCGAGCAAGACGCCGCACTCCCAACCGGCCGCGCCGTACTGCGGCAACAGCAAGGTGAACGGCCCGTCGGATCCAACCAGCACCGTGCTCGGTAGCGAGCAATGCGACGACGGCAACACCCTGCCCTTCGATGGTTGCTCACCGACCTGCACCAACGAGCCGCTGTGCGGCACCCACAACACCTACCTGCCGAACCCGGTCGCCACGACCTATCAATGCTTCGCGCGCTGTGGTGACGGCTTGGTGCTGCCGCCAGAGCAATGCGACGACGGCAATACGCTCACTGGCGATGGCTGCGACAGCGCGTGCAAGGTCGAGCTGATCCCGGGCGGCACGCAACCCGCCTGGACGTGCGCTCAACCTGCGCCTGGTTCGCTCCTGACCTTGCCCGTGGTTTGGCGCGATTTTTCGCCGCGAAGCCACCCACAGTTCTCGATCGAAGCGGGCGACCGCCGCCTGCCCGGAATCACGACCCCGAGCTTGAAGCAGGTGCCGTCCACGAGCGGCGCGCGCCCCTACAAGTACATCCCGGAGTACAACACCGCGTTCGTTTCACCGAACTTCGGTTCCGCTTTCGGGATCAACAATTGGGCCATGCCCAACTGGGCAATGAACGGTGCGGGCTGGGTATCAGGCTCGGAAGGCTTCGCAGCGCCCGCCTGGATGGCCAACCCGCCCGCCTACGACGTGGTTTGGTACGCCAATCAAACGCCGACCTTGACCAACGGCAACGCGAACGCACTGCTGAGCCCCGCCGGTCGCTTCGCTCAATGGTACGTGGACACGCCCTCGGTCAACCGTACCGTAGCTTCGACCATCAGCCTGAAAGCGCTGACTGGCAGCCCCGGTTCCTTCCAATACTCCTGCGACAATAACGGGTGCGACAGCACTTTCCCTGGCAGTCCCTCCGGTTTCTTCCCATTGGACGCCAAGGGCTTGGTCGCCGAGGGTCTAGAAACCGCACGTAACGGCAATCACAACTACAGCTTCACCACCGAGATGCGCAGCTGGTTCGCCTTCAAGGGCGGCGAGAAGCTCTCCTTCTACGGCGACGACGACCTGTGGGTGTTCGTCAACGGCCAGCGCGTGCTGGACCTCGGTGGCATTCATCGCAAGCTGCTCGGCACCTTCACGCTCAACGCCAACGGCACGGCCGACAGCTGCGCGGAGAATCTATTTGGGGCGGGCGCCACGGCGTGTTCGAACATCAACCTGGGCCTAGTCGCCGGGGGGATCTACGAGATTGCGATCTTCAACGCCGAGCGTGAAGTCATCGACTCGAATTTCCAGCTCACGCTCACGGGGTTCAACAATGCGCCCAGCGTGTGCACGCCGATCTGCGGTGATGGCTTTGCCGCCGGTACTGAACAGTGTGACCGCGGCAACCTGAACGTCTCGCCCAGCAGCGACACCTACGGAAAGTGCACGACCCAGTGCAAGCTCGGCCCGTACTGCGGTGACAAGGCGCTGCTGACTCCGCCCGAGATTTGCGACAACGGCCTCAATATCGACGCCTACGTCAACAAGCTGCCCACGGCGACCCAGTGTGCGCCCGGCTGCGTGGTCCCCACTTACTGCGGCGACGGCATCCCGCAGAAGGCAAACCAAGAAGAGTGCGACAGCGGCGTCGCCAACAATCAGAACGTGTATGGCAAGTGCCAGACCAACTGCAAGCTGGGCCCACGCTGCGGTGACGGCAGCATCCAAGGCGGCAGCGGCGAAACATGTGACGACGGCGCCAACAATGGTAGCCCGTCCAGCATCTGCGACGCCTCGTGCAAGAAGAAGTGCGGCAACGGCACACCGGACGCCGGTGAGGAGTGCGACACGGGCTCTGGCGCAAGCGGCAACGGCACCGCGACCAGCAACTGCGATGCCAGCTGCCAGTTCAAGTGCGGCAACGGCAAGGCTGATCCCGGCGAGGCCTGCGACGACGGCAAGAACGACGGCAACTACGGCGGCTGCAACGGCAATTGCACCCTTGCTCCCAACTGCGGTGACGGCGCGCTCCAAAGCCCGCCGGAGGGCTGCGACAACGGCGCCGCCAACATGAGCCTCGCTTACGGCCCCAACAGCTGCACGGATCAATGCCTCCCCGGCGGTCTGTGCGGCGATGGAGTGATCAACGGCGGCGAGAAGTGCGACGACGGCAAGAACACCGGCATGCCCGGCTCCTGCAAGGCAGATTGTACCGCCTACGTGCCCAGTAAGTTGTGCGGCGACGGCGCAATCCAAGCCCCCGAGAAGTGCGACGACGGCCCCAACAACGGCACCGGCTCGTGCGACACCCAATGCCGCCTCAAGTGCGGAAACGCGACGGTCGAAGCGCCTGAACAGTGCGACAACGGCCTCAACGACGGCACCTACGGCACCTGCACGCCAGAGTGCAAGCTGGCGGGCTACTGCGGCGACGGCGTCAAAAACGGCAACGAGCAGTGCGACAAGGGCACCGCCGGGAACGTCGCGGTCGCCACGGCCTACGGCAGTGGCGTGTGCACCAAAGCTTGCAAGACCGCGCCGATCTGCGGCGACGGCAAAGTGCAAGCCGCCTTCGGCGAAGAGTGCGAGGGCAACGACAACTGCATGAACTGCAAGTTCACGGTCATCAAGTAAGTCGACCCGCCGATCTCCCGAGCGCGGCGCTTCCCCGCGCTCGGGCCTTCTGGACGCTCAGTCAACGAATGGCTTCGAGCACGAGCTGTAGCTGCGTCTGGCTATAGTGATCACCCGCGGCATACGCCGGTGCCCAGCCCAACAAGAAGCGATAAAAATCGGTCCAGGCCCACGGAAAGAGCGCTCGCCACTCGCGCTCGAGAGCGTCCGCCTGGCTCGCTGGCAGGTCACTTCGCAAGCCGAGCGCGGCGCGCAGCGCGTCGAAGTAAAGCTCCAGGTAGCCCGGGATCAGCTCGGCACACTCGCCCGGGGACAAGCAGCTGCTCAAGAAATAGGCGACGTCTTTGACGCCCACCCCGCCGCCGACATACTGAAAATCGACCGCAGCTACGCCCGGGCCGGAGGGCGCGAAGCAGAAGTTCTCGAGCTTGGCGTCGCCGTGCACCAGGCTACGGAAGCGCGCGGAGTTGAGCCGCTCGTCGATGACAGCGGCGGCGCGCCGCAGGTCGCCCGCGCCGAGCCGAGCGAGTTCGTCGGGACGCGTCGCCAGCTGCCAATACGTTCCCACCTTCCACAGCCCGTCGGCTGAGGCACCGAGGAAGCGCGCGTGGAACGCAGCCAGCCAGCCGAGGCACGCGGCGATCTCCTGCGGAGCGCACTGCGTTCTCCGTGCGGGAAATCCTAGCGTACTCAAATCTTCGAGGACGAACAAGAAGCGACCATCGCTTGCTTCGCCATGAAGCAAAGCAGGCACGCGGCATGCGGCATCGCAGGTTCGCGCCAAGCGTTGGTAAAACGAAAGCTCGACCGCATACGAGCGAAGCTTTCGGCGATGCGAGCGCAGCTTGGCCGGATCGCGCGCGAGCTCGCGCTCTGCCGGCGGCGTGACGATCTTCACGATCGCGCTCGCGACGCGAACCCCCTGGAGCTCGGCACGGCGCAGCTCGCCATAGCCACCCCACAACGATTGCATCGGCTCGCCCAACTCGACCCGGCTCGCGCCGGTGCCGCGCCGAATCCGATCGCTCAGTTCGAGCAGAGTCCACTGCGGCAGGCGAGGCATGTCAAGCAGAAGCGGACAACGCTCGATGGCGGTTCATGTCAGCGGCTCGCCGACGCCGAACAGTTTCACGATCCCGCGCAGCTCGTCGGGAAGCCGCTCAGAGAGGATGCGGCGCACCTCTTCGTCCGTGTAGCGCGCAGAAAAGTGACTCATCACCACTTCGCCTCGGGGTAAGAGCTCGCTGCGCTGAAGCACCTCATCGAGGTGAATGTGGCCCGTGCTGCGCGCACCTTCCACGTCCACGCGCTGGTCGAGGAACGTGGTCTCCATGACCAGGGTTTCGGTCTGCTGGAGCTCGGGCGTCCGTTCCAGCACTTCGATCCGAGTGTCGCCCGTGAACGAGAGCAGGGCAACGTCCCGCACTTCCTCGATATTCACGCCGCTTCTGCGAAGCTCTCCGATCCGGGAGCCGGGCAGCCCTTGGAACTCGGAGCGCAAACGGTGTCTGCGCTCCCAGACCGTATAACCTTGGCTCGGTACGCGGTGGTAAGTCTCGAACGGTCGTACCCAACGCTGCTTGGTGATCCGAAATTCTTCACCGGGTGCGAGCGGCACGACGCGGCGCGGGATCACTTGTCCATCGAGACGACCTGCTGCGTTGAATAGCTCCTCCACGTCTTTCGCGATCGCAGCCGGAACCAGGTACGTGCTCTCAGCCATGCGCATCATCGCTCGGCGAGCGGCGTGTTGGGCGATCGCCCCCAGATGATCCAAGTGACCGTGGCTCAACAAGACCAAAGGCTGGTGAATCGCGCTGCGCGTACAGCGCCCCATATCGAGAACCAAGTGCAGCGAGGGCACCTCGATGCAAGTTTCGACGCCAGCGACGCTCAATCCTTCGAGTTTCATCGTGCTCTTCGAAGGCGGCGCAGTTACGGCTTCAACCGCAAGCCCACCGGCAATTCCTCACCAAACCACGCGGCGCGCTCGGCCTCCACCAACGGCACGAACTCGCGCACTGAGCTGATCAGGTCTGGTTCGGCGCTGATCGCCTCCAGGCGGCGCACGACTTCAGCGCGTAGGGAGTCCGAGACGTCCCGCGCGCGGTCATCCGTTCTGCGAGCGAGTTGGGCCGCCGTGGCCGCGGCAGTCGGGACCTCGTGCCAGCGTTCGCGCAGCAGGTGATCGAGCCAGCTCTCTGCGTTGCGCGCGGGTACCACGTGATGCGCGCTGGCATAGCCCGGGACGCGCGCGCCGACGCGGCCAAGCGCGCTCCAGAGCCGGGGATCGCGATCGCGATAGGTGCGTTCGATCAGCCACTCACCGAGCGCGCTGCGTCGCTCGACGGGCACGCGCTCGAGCGAGGCCACGAGCTCCAGCAATTCGTGGCTGAATTCAGCCGATTTCAGACTCTTGCTCCGTTTTAGTTTCAGCTCACTCGGCGCCAGGAACGGTTCCAGCAAGCCGAGCACGCGCGTTTGCGTGTCCTCACGGACGCCCGCGACTACGCGTCGCCAGGCGATCCAGAATTGTTGCCAACTGCGGGCGTTGGCGCCCCCGGCAATGCCGGCCTCGAACAGCGGCACCAACTGCGCGATGCGTTGTTCATCGAGTGGCGCACCGAAGCCAGGGCGCAAGCAATAGCCCGCGAGCATCCAAAACACGCGCTCGTGATCCTCGGACCGGCGACGCGCGCCACGCCCTTCGGCCAGCGCGTCGAACAAGCTACGATTCGATTCGAGCGTCCACGCCCGGCGCTCGCCCAGTAATCGCTCCAGTTCGCGCGGCAAATCCTTGCTCTCGCGGGGCTTCACGTCCGCGCGGCCCTCACCGAAAACTCGACGAATGGCTTCCAAAGCCTCGGCGAGGTGCGTCGGCGGCGGACGCGACGCGCTCGGCGGCACTGACTTCAGTGAAACTTGGTCGCTGCTCCGCAGCTCGAATGCCAGGCGAAAACGCCGGGGTGTGCGGCCTTCACTCGGGTAGAGTTCGACTGAAGCAAGTTCGACCGTGCCGGCGGCGCTGAGCTCGCCCTCCAGCGCGACCTCGAGGTCGCCCTCGCCGTCGGTCGCACTGAAAAGAGTCGTGACGGGCGGGAGCGGCGCGAAATCGTCATCGAGCGAGACGACATCACCCGGCCGATGCAGCGCCGCGCCATCCGAAGTGTACAGCTCGAGTTGCACCGGTTGACCCACGCGCAACCAGAGCCCGCCCGTACTCGCCACGTGGCGCTCGCCTTCGCGCGCGCCCTTCGGGACCACGCACAGAGCGCGGCGAGCCGCGCGCTCATCGACCGCGACATAGAACCCGCGCGGAGTTCCGCCACCAATGTGCAAGCCTTGCCCCGCGAGCGAGCGACTGTAGGCGACTGCCCCGCGCGCAACGGACAGGTCCGGATCTGGATAGGGCAAGAGTGCTACTTCGCGGTCGCTCCAGCGCGAGACCAAATCGCGCACGCGCTGTGCCGCGCGTTCGGCGTGGAACAAGCCGCCATTGAGCAGCACCGCGTCCACTCCCAAAGCCGCGTGTCGCTCCAAAAATTGCACGATATGCCGTGAGATCGCGGGATCGCGCTCATAGGGCAGCCCGAACGCGAGCAAGCCGGCACGCGCCTTTGGCAGAGGCTCCCCGCGCGCGAGCAGCGGCAAAAACCCGTCGAAGACCAGCGCCTCGACTTCGCTGCGAAGCAGCTCGGTGGCCAGCGTGCCGCCAACCAACGACGAGCCCAGCGAGGCCACGCGAATCGGCGCGGACTCCGGAGCCGCGCGCCCGAGCAAGGCCTCTTTGGCTGCGCGGCACGCCAGCAGTAAGCGGCTGAAGCGCAACGGATCGAGCCGTTCCCCGTTCAGCAGCTTTTGCTCGCACAGCTGTGCCAAGGCGAGGTCGATGTTGTCTCCGCCGAGCAGCAGATGTCGACCGACGGCCACACGCTCGAGTTCCAGCTCGGCCGTATCCGAACGCCGCACCTCGATCAACGTCAGATCGGTAGTGCCGCCACCCACATCACAGACTAGGACGCGCGCGCTGCTCCTCCCGGAAGCGAGCAAGGCTTCTACTGCGCTACGACGTTCGCCAGCGATCAGATCGTAGAACGCGGCTTGCGGTTCTTCCAACAGGCGCACGCGCAAGCCGGCGAGTTCCGCCGCTTCGACGGTGAGTTCCCGCGCGACTTCGTCGAACGAAGCGGGCACCGTGAGCACGACGCTCTGCTCCGGCAGTGGCTGCCCCGGAAACGCATCGTCCCAGCTGCGGCGAACGTGCGCGAGCAAGCGCCGACTGGCTTCGACCGGCGATATTTTGGGCACTTCCGCGGCATCTGCGGCCCAAGGCAAGATGGCGTCACGGCGCGCCACGCCTGCGTGACTGAGCCAGCTCTTGCCCGACGCCACCAGGCGTTCACTGACCTCTTGCCCGCGTTGCCGAGCGTACTGTCCGACCAACCAAGGCAGCTCTTGCCAGGGATCAGCCACGATTTCGCCAGCGGGTGGCGCATACAGAAAGGAGGGCAGCAAGCGCAGCGCTTCGACCTCGCTCGCGCTCACCAGCTGTGGCAGCGCCAGAACCGTCGCAGCAGGAGCCGGCTCACCGCCTGCCAGATCGTCACGAGCGGCATAGGCCACGACGGTGTGCGTCGTGCCAAGGTCGATCCCGACGTGATAGGTCATGCGCCGCCGTTGGCTCCGAGCCGCACGCTGAGCTCGATCTGCCAGCGCTCGTCGGCGATGATCGGCGCCTGTGCGATTGCTTCCAGCTTGAGCGTGCCGATAGCCGTTACGGAGGCTTGCAATTGCACCGCCACGACGTCCCCGGCGGCGCGCCCCGCGGGCGGCAAAACCAGCTCGATTTGCGGCAATTCTTCCAGCTCCCCGGTTCGCCAGCGCTCGAGCACCGTACCCGCGGGATCACTGCGACGAGTGCTGGAACCAAAAAAGCGAAAGGTGACGGGTTCGCCGACGACGACGAACAACTCTTGCGGCGGCAAAGCCGCATGGCTGCCCTCCTCCATGCCGAAGGGCGCGACGCACAGGGCAAACACCGGCGGTTCCAAGCCGGGCAAGGCTGGCATCGGACTCTCGATCCCCACGTAGTACGCGCGCGCGGTGCCGCCGCGAATGCGTAGCCCGCGCCCATGGCGCACCAAGCCGTAGTAGGCGGCACCGCGCGCAACCGCCAGGTCGAGATCTTCACCCGGCAGCACGCGCGCCTTGGCGGAGCCGCGTTGTTCGAGCCAGCCGTTCAACGTCTCGATGACGCGCGTGCGCAGGACTTCTGCCTTCAGCACTCCGCCATTGAACAGAATCGCTGTCGGCGGCCGTGCCGTGGCCCCGTCCGCTGCGGTTCCGGGCTCGGCAAAGGCATGGCGAGCCAAGAAGGCCGCCAGGTGCTTGGTGATGGCGGCGTCGCTGGCGTACGGCAAGCCAACTTGAGTCAGGCCGGCGCGCGGCCGGACTTTCGGCAGCTCGTTCGCGGAAACCGCAGGAAAGAAGCCATCGAGCAGGTAGCGCTCGACTTGTTCCCGGCGCAGTTCACCGCGAATCGAGCCGCCCAGGAGCTGCGAGCCGCGGCTGGGCAAGACCACGGCGACCTGCTCGAGGCTGGCATCCGAGAGCAGCTGTTCTTTGGCAGCGCGGCAAGCGTGCGCGAGCGCGCCGAGTTGGAAGCGATCGAGCTCCTTGCCCTGCTCGGCCAGCTCTTGGCCGACGACGTGAGCCAGGGCCAGATCCATGTTGTCGCCACCGAGCAGGATGTGATCGCCGACTGCGACGCGCGAAAGGCCCAGCGAGCCATCTTGCTCGACCGCGTCGATCAGCGAAAAATCCGTGGTTCCACCGCCGATGTCGATCACCAGCACGCGATCGCCGGCATGCAAATGCGATCGCCAAGCTTCGCCATTTTGTTCGATCCAGGCGTACAGCGCGGCCTGCGGTTCTTCGAGCAGCGTGACTTGTTCGAAGCCAGCAGCGAGCGCGGCTTCGACGGTCAGATCGCGCGCGCCGGCGTCGAACGAAGCGGGTACGGTGAGCACCACCTCTTGCTCGGATAGGTCGCCGTCCGCGGGCCGCGCCGCGCGAAAGGCTTCGTTCAAGTGGTCGAGGTAGCGAAAGGACACTTCGACCGGTGAGATCTTTTCGATATCTTCGGGCGCACCGAGCGGCAGGTTGCCGGCGCGGCGATCGATGCCGCCATAGGAAAGCCAGCTCTTGGCGCTAGCGATGACGCGCTGCGGGGTTTCGGCCCCGCGCGAGCGCGCAAACTCACCCACGGCGAAGCGCCGCTGCTCATCCCAAGGCAAGGCCAGGGCGGACTCGCTCGCATGAGCAAAATACAAAAAGCTCGGCAAAAGCGCGCGTTTAGCCACAGCGCCCGCTGAAACGAGCTGCTCGATTTCGAGCACGCCCACGCGCGCGTCCGCCGCGCTGAGCTCCGCCAGCGCGAGCGCCGAATGGGTCGTCCCCAGGTCGATGCCGACCACGAATTTGGCGCTCATGACAGCTCCAGCTCGGCGGGGGCCACGAGCGTTGGGTCGTGCGCACCGACCACGGTCGGTAGGGTGAGCTGTTCGACGCGCCAACCGCGGTGGCGAAGCACACCACGAAACGGCGCAGAGCCGGCGACATTGCCGACCAACTTCACGTCATCACTCGCGCGCTCCAGAGTCAGCGCAGCTCCCTCCGCTTCGTTGCGAACGTTCACGACGCGCGCGTGGGCGCGGATTGCACGACGACAGCCCTCGTGGACGACGCGCGCCGCCGCGCCGATATCTGCGTCGCTGAACGTCGTCAGCTCCTGCTGTACGAAGTCCACGAAGCGCCCCTCGCGCTGTAAGAGCGCCAGCAGCTGCAACGCTGCGTTGCTGGAGACCGGCGAGGCTTCCGGACGTGACGCTTGCCGAGGCTCGGCCGGCAAAGCGCTTGGCTCTGTCGGCTCGGGGGCCCCTTCGCGCAGCAGCGCGACCTTGGCCGCGAATTGGCCGTCGAACAAGATCCGAAAGCTCGCAACCCAAGCTAGCCAGAGGCGATTCAGTAGCGGCACGCTCGTAACCGTCATTGCGGCGCAGTCTACGATCGCAGCCGCGATCTACAACGGTTAAGAAGCTGCCACGGCAGGCCCTGCGCCGAAGTCTTTGATCACGGCGAAGGTGCCGGTCACCGTTTCGGACGGTAACGGGGCCGGCAAGCCGTTGCCGTCGAACTGCGCCACGACCGCGGTCAGATTGTCTTCACCCCCGCGATCATTGGCCACCTGAATGAGCTGCGCACACGCGGGCCAGGGCTCGTTCTTGGCCAAAATTTGCAGGAGTTCGGCATGCGTTACGGCGTTCGAAATGCCGTCGGAACAGATCAAGAGCTTGTCGCCTTGACGCAAGGCGACCTGACCGATCGCAGCGTGGACCTCTTCAACGCTGCCCATCGCTTGCAGCAAGATATTTTTGCGCGGGGAGTTTTCGGCTTCTTCCGGTTTCATCAAGCCTTGGTCGACCAACATCTGGACCAAGCTTTGGTCGCGCGTGAGCTGCTTCAGCTGGCCGGCGCGCAGCAAGTAAGCGCGTGAGTCCCCAACCTCCGCGACGTAGGCGGTGGTGTGGTCCACCAGCACGGCGGTCAAGGTGGCGCCCATGCCGTGCCTGCCCTTGACTTGGGCGGCCTCGATCACGTCCGCATTGGCGCGGCGTACGGCGGCTTCGAGCCGTTGCTCGGCAGGCGCGTCACCACCGGCCTGGAGAGTGGTGCGCACCGACGAGATCACGGTCGAGCTGGCGACTTCGCCAGCGGCGTGGCCACCCATGCCGTCGGACAGCGTGAGCAACGCTCCGCGCAGCCCCAGTTTGAACTGGCCGTTCGAGGGGCTGGCGTCGAAGCTGGCACCCGTCGTTAGATCAGTCAGCTGAAAGGCATCTTCATTGATGCTGCGGGCTAGGCCGACATCCGACAATGCCGCGAAAGTAATGATGACGTCAGTCATGGATATGCTCACTTGCTGGGATCTGCTGAAACGAAGAATCGCCGCGTTTGTGGCGTGAGAGCAAGGCCTACTGCAGTAACGTAGCAAGTCGCCTCACGTGCCGAACCACTTCGGGCCAAAAACTTGCGACTCGTCGACTCGTCGACCTGACTCGAAGCAACCGGGTGCAAAGCACGCGCCAAGGGCAAAGCGGGCTCAAACCCGCCGCCACCAGCAGAACGTTGCTCGGCAGGGGCACGACTCGCTCGGGCGCCCGGTACCGTCCGCGGCGGTCGCCTGCGTCACATCACCCGATGTCGAGTCACATCACCCGAGTCGTCACTCGAGGTCTCGACGTAATCGTGTAGCTGCGCCGCGCCAACCCGAGCGCGCAGCGGCGGCTTGCGCGCGCCGCCCGCGGGAGGCTCGCCCTGGAGCGCCGTTCTCGAATTCGTCGAGCGAGCGATGCGGACGCGAAACGCAGCGGGCGCGGTCGGAATCTAGTTTAGCAGGAAAAATCGTATCTCCAAAGCAATGCCGCGCTGAGTTCTGCGGCGATCGGCGAATCCAGGTTGTGGAACATGCGCGCGCGGGCCAAGCAAGTCCTATAGTTCCGGGATTCGCATGAAGCAGCTGGCACTCGAGGCGTGCGTGGGTCGCGCAACATGAAACTTCGCTCGTCTTTGCTTGGGCTCTCGTTCGTCATGGCGCTGCTCGGCACGAGCGGCGCCGCCAAAGCCGCCACACGCTACGTGTTCGCGGCGTTTTTGGGGGACGACGCGAGCAAGCAGAAGCTCTCGTTGTACACCTCGAAAAACGGGCTCGACTTCACGCTGCTGGCCAACACCGGCTATGCCGGTCCGACCGGAGTACTGCGCGATCCGAGCATCATGAAGCACACGGACGGGCAGTACTACATCGCGTACACGATCCAGTCGTGGACGACGACTTCGTCAGCCTTCGCCATCGCCTCCAGCCCCGACCTCAAGACGTGGACGTTCCGCACCGAGATCCCGGCGCAGGTGACGGGCGTCAAGCACGCCTGGGCCCCTGAGTGGTTCAAAGACAGCGACGGCAGCATCCACTTGATCGTGAGCATCGACACGAACACCACCCAATTCAAATCTTACTTGTACACGGCCAGCGACGACACGCTCGGCAAATGGAGCCCACCCACGCCACTCGGGATCGGACCGAATTACATCGATACCTTCGTGGTCAAGATCGGCGCTGGCTATCACGCCTTCACCAAAGACGAGACGACCAAGTTCATCGAGCATGCCACGGCATCGGCCTTGACCGGTCCGTGGACATTCGTGGGCAAGGGCGACTGGGCCGGCTGGGGCTCCGGCAAAGAGGGGCCCGCACTATTTCAGCTCGACAACGGACAATGGCGACTATTGCTGGACTGCTACGGGAACTGCGGCTTCCTGCAAGCCAGCAGCGCGGACCTGAAGACCTGGTCGGGCACCTCCACCGTGCCTGGCCTGTCTGGCGTGGCGCGCCACGGGACCGTACTGCGTGAGGACGACGCCGCCCCCGGCATGGGCGGCGCAAGCGGCAGCGGCGGGGCGAGTCACGGCGGTACGAGCAGCAGCGCGGGTTCCAGTGGCGCCTCGTCCAGCCGCGCCGGCTCGAGCAACGCGGCCGGCGCAGCAAACGGCGCCGCAGGCTCGATCAGCGGCGCAGGCTCAGCTGCCATTGCAGGTGCTGCAAACCAATCCGGCAGCGCCGGCTCAGCGGCGCCAGCGAGTGGCACGGGCGGAACAGCCGCCATCAGCGGCGGTTCGGGCAACGCGGCTGCCGGCGACGGCAACGAGCCGGCCAGCCCGAGCGATGGCTGCAGCTGCTCGCTCCCCGGGCCGAGCGGACACCCGCGCGCTGCGCTCGCACTCCTGGTCGCACTGGGCGCTGCGCTGCGCCGCCGACGCTCGTTCTCACCCGTGAGGTAGGTGTTCGTGGGCGCTCGAGCAGCCCACGAGTAGCAGAAAAGCGCACCGCGGTTTTTGACGTCAATTCGCAAGTAAAAGAGCTTGCCGTTTCCTTTCGAGACGGAGCAATTTTCCAGTACCAATCGTCTCGTGCAACGGCACTGGTATGCGTTGCAAGTGTGCGAACTTTGAACCAAATACCTAGGCATGCTCAGGCGGCTTCGGCGCGAACTATTCTTCATCGTCTTGCCGCTCCTGCCGCTGGCTACTGGTTGCGTCGAGGGCAGCCTGGCCGACGGCGTGCGTCGCGGAACCGACGCCGCCGGTTCGGATTCGGGTTCGGGCCCCCATGCGGGTTCGGGTTCGGGCGCGAGCGCTGGTTCGGGTTCGGTCAGCAGCGCCGGCTCGGGCGATACCACGTCGCCGTTCTTGCCCGCGCGCATTCGCCGGCTCACCAATGCCGAGTACGAGAACTCGGCGCGCGCGGTGGTCGGCACCAGCGATCCGGTCACGGCGGACTTCGCCCCCGATACGCGCCAGAGCGGCTACACCTTGAACGACGCCCAGCGCGTTGATTCCCTGCTCGTGAAGCAAATCGCGAGCGCCGCCAGCAAGCTCGCTTTGCAGGTTCGCGCCAAGGTCGCTACGCTTGCCCCGTGTGACGTCGCAGCGGGTAACGAGGCGTGCGCCAAGACCTTCATTCAATCGTTCGCCAGCCACGCTTACCGGCGGCCGCTCGCGGATGAGGAAGTAGCGAAGCTGGTCGACTTGTTTCGTATCGGAGCAGAAGGCGCGACTTACGCCGACGGCATCGAGCTAGTCGCCACGGCGGTCCTGCAGTCGGCAGGCTTCCTGTACCTGACGGAAGTGGGCGACGGTTCGAACCCAAGTCAGGTGCGCCTGACTCCGTACGAGACGGCCAGCGCCCTTTCCTACCTGGTAACCGCGGGCCCGCCCGATGCCGAGCTGACCGCCGCCGCGGCCAACGGCCAACTCGAAAGCGCCGAACAACGCAGTGCCATCTTCACTCGGCTGATGAACGGCGCAGATCCCTCGGCCGCCCGCGCCCGCGTGCTGCGCGTGGTTCAAGAGTGGCTGGGCACGGACCGCTTGATGGAAACGGCCAAGGACAGCACGGTCTACCCCCAATTTGCGGATTTGAAGCCGGCGATGCTGGGTGAGACCGGCGCGTTCCTGCAGCAGCTGCTCGATCGCAAGTCCGGCACGGTCGGTGAACTGTTGGGCGCCAACTGGACGGCCATGCAAGCGTCGCTGACGCAAGCGAACGCAGGCTTGACTGCCGTCTATGGAGGCACCGCCATGGCCAACGGCGAGATCAGCCTGCCACAGCGACGCGGGATCCTGAATCAGGGCGCCTTCCTCTCCGTCCACGCGCACGCCAGCGAAACCGGCCCCGTGCTGCGCGGAGTCACGGTGTTGCGGCGTGTCGCCTGCCAGACGGTGAACTCACCCTCCGTATTGATGCTCACGATTCCCCCCTTGGCGCCCGACCCGAACAAGACCATGCGCCAGCGCATGGAGGCCCACGTCAAGGACCCGAAGTGCGCAGGTTGTCACAAGGCAATCGACTCGTTCGGCTTTTCCTTCGAGCAATACGACGGCATGGGCCGGCCCCAGACCACGGACAACAAAGCCAACGTGGCGGTGGACAGCCGCACCACGGTCAATTTGTCCTTGGATTTCGACGGCGACTACGCCGACTCCAATCAGCTAGCCAGCGCGCTCTCCAGCAGCGCGGCCGTGCGTGAGTGCTTTGCTCGAAACATCTTCCGCGCCTCTGCCGGCCGCAGCCAGGACGACGTGCAGGCCGCTGAACTGGCCTTCATCAACTATTGGAAAACGGTGCCTGCACCAGCACCGGACGCCACTCACCCGACTCCCGCTTCGGCCGCGGAGGGCAGCATCTTGGAAGCCCTGCGCGCCGTGGTGACCAGCCCCAACTTCACGGTCCGGAGAGCGCAATGAAACGACTCAGTCCGACACGCCGCGCCTTCTTGCGCGCAATGGGCGCTGGCATGGCCGCCCTGCCCTTTTCTCGACTGCTAGAGAACTCGGTTGCGCAGGCCGCTGGCGAGGCGCTGCCGCTCAAGTTCATCACCATCTATCACCCACACGGCTTGTCCGCTGAATACTGGGCGATGAAGGCCTCCGACACGGAGACGAACTTCGATTTCAGCTACCAGGACTGCTCACTGAAGCCGTTCGACGACGCCAGCACGTACGGAAAGAGCTTCAAAGACAAGCTGCTGGTGCTCGAGGGTATCGATCACCTGTCGAACGCCAATGGCCACGACTCGGCCGGCACCATCCTCACCGGCAGCACGATCGACGGCGGCGCCCGGCGCCCCGGCAATTCGTCGCTGGATCAGTACCTCGCGGTGACCAAGGGCCTGGGCAGCGAGACACGCATCACCAGCCTGAACCTGGGCGTCGGCAACGACGCGACCGATCCGGGGCTCACACTTTCCTACGGCGATGGCGGCGCGCCCTTGCCCAAGATCATCGACCCGGTCGCCGCCTTCCACCTTTTGTTCGACGGCTTGGCCGTGAGCTCGGAGCCAGGCGACATGGCGGCTGCGGAACGCAAGCGCAAGCTCGGTCAAAGCGTGGTCGACTACGTGCGCTGGGACGTCACCCGCCTACGCACGGGCTTGGCCGCGAACGAGCAACAAAAGCTCGACCAGCACCTGACCGCACTGCGCGACCTGGAAAAGCAGCTCGGCGGCGGCTCCACCACCGGCCCCGCGTGCAAAGTGCCAGCGGTTCCAGACGCCAGCAAGTTCCCCAAGCTCAAGCAGTACAACGGCGGCGAGCAGTACTTCGACGCAATCACGGACGCGCACATCGATATGCTGGCGCAGGCCCTGGCCTGCGACGTGACCCGCTTCGGCACGCTGTTCATGAATGATTTGTCGTACACCGGCAATCCATTGATGCTGCCGGCGGACAACCACGGAGCGGTCGCGCACACTTACAACGCGTCGACCGTGGGCAACAACAACGTTACCCAACCGGGTGATGCTGCCACCTGGCTCCCTTTGGCCAAGTTCAACAAGTACTGTTACTCCAAGGTCGCGCGCTTGATGCAGAAGCTCGACCAACTCGGCATCTTGGACAGCACGATCATCTACGTCACGAGCGACATGGGCAATCCCGCCCTGCACAGCACGCGCAACGTGCCCACGCTGCTCGCGGGCGGCGCCAACGGAAAGTTCAAGATGGGCCGCCGCATCAAGTTGGCCGCCGACTGCCCGACCACGGATATGTGGTGCGATACCAAGCCGACCTACACGCCCACCACGAACAGCAAGATCTTGGTTTCGATTGCGCAAGCCTTCGGCGTCGAGACCGAGACCTTCGGCACCCAGCCGATCAAAGCCAACGTCACCGGCGCACTCAGCCAGATGATGGCCTGAGGCTGCTCACGTCCGTGCGACGCGGATAGTTGAGAGGGGCGATCGCGCCCCGGCAGCGCAGCTCGCGGAAGGCTCCGTTCCCGGGCAGGCGTTCGAGCACGGGGCGCCGATCGCGAGCGCCCAGCCTCGAGAAGGCGCCCGCGAGAGATCAGGGACTGCTCAGATCCCAGACGGGCACGGGGTCTCTTCGTAGCGGAAGTTGGGATTGTCCGCGACCTGGTACCAGTCGACGAACCAGAGGCAGCCCTTGCGCGCGTCGCCTTCCGGAAGCTTCATGCACTTGGTCCGCACGCACTCCTTTTTGGCCGCGTGAGTCCCGGTGCAGTTGCTGAGAAATCCGCCGTACTTGGGCTCCAAATCCGCAGCACTGACTTTCCATTGACTGGGGCAGGTATTGGGATTTTGCCCGGTCCCACCGCCGGGAATCATCAGATCGAACTGGTTGCCAGCGACGTCACCGCCGGTGTTGGTCACCTGCACGATCATGTGCTTGCCGGCGATGTTCTTCGAGCCCGGATCGTTGGCGTTGTGTTGACCCGTGCCGGTGAATTGCAGGTGATAACAAATACCGCAACGCGGGCTCGGAACCGCAACGTGACCGTAGGAGACGTTGTCGCCGACCGCGCGCGGCGCGTGACTGTAGCAAGCGTACGCTTGACCGCCGCTGCAAGCGCTGCCGCTGCCGTTCTGCGAAACGCCGTCGCTGCCGCAGGACTTGATGTTGCCGTTGGTCGAGCAATGAGGCTTGCAGCAATCCCAGTAGCGGCTCGCCCACATGATCCTGTCGGACTTGACGTCCGCCAGTGCCGGACCGGGGCCGAGTCCGGTGCTGAAACCAGCGGCACCGTTCGAGCCGCCAGTGCTGGTCGCTCCGCCGGAACCGCTGCTGGACTTGCACTTGCCGCAGCTCTCCAGGCAGTAGCCCATGCCGGTTAGCCAGGAAGCCTCGCAATTTTTGGCGGTTCCCGGCGGGTTCGCGGCATCGAATTCTGGCCAGATGGAACAGGGTTTGTCTGCGTGCATGGGGTCGGGGACCTGTTTGTCCGTGCACGGGGCTGCCGCGCCGGCGCTTCCGCCGCTCGCACTCTGCCCGCCAGCGCCGCCCGAGGAGAACCCGCCGGCAACACCCGGAGCGCCGCTGCTTCCGACGCTGTCAGTGCCAGCGCCAGCGCTCACTGCAGTACCCGCCGTTCCCAGACCGGGCGAGCCCGCGGTCGTCGGGCGCCCTGCCGTCGCGGACGACGAGCCGCTCGAGCCGCCGGGTACGACGTTGTCTGCGCTGTCACAAGAGCTCAGCGGCAGAACGAAAATGGCGCCAGTGAGGGCAAGGGCGAGGCCGTGACGCAGCTTGGGAACCAGCATCTGATTTCGGTATCATTTGCACGCGCTTGAGGCGAACAAGATTCGTCCCTGGAAAAATCCACCCCCGCCTTTTCGCTGGCTTTGCGATCGAGAAAATGTGCCAGTCGCAAGACAGCTTACATTCGCGTCATATTTGCTGCCTTCCCGCTGCTGGCTGCGGGTACGGGCGAATTCAGATCAGCGCTTGCTCGGATCCTTGCTGACGGTCGGACGCTCATCGGAAAATTCAGCGATCTTACCCATGCGTGTGATTTCGCTTTCGTCATGCACGCTCGGACCGGTGTCGCTCGGGCCGATCACTTCGATGGTGTGCACGCCGATCTGAATGCGGTCTCCCACCGCTAGCCGGTGCAGGCCCTGAATGCGACGACCGTTCACGAGCACGCCGTTACCGCTGCTCAGGTCTTGAATGGCAGCGCTGGCGTCACTGACGATCACACGCGCGTGTTCGCGTGAGATCTGCGGGTCATCGAGCACGAGGTCACAGGTAGACTTGCGGCCGATCGTGATCGAACCCGCGCTCAACAGCAGCGTTCGAAATCCCAACTTGAGCCGCACCAGCCGGTTGCGCGATGGGCTGCTTTTGGATGAACCAGATCCGGACGAGTCCACTGACCTTAAGCTAACACGATCATGGCCGAATGGCGCCCGCGCGCCATTTTTTGGGAAGATTGGGCATGCCTGGGAGGTGCAATGTCGGATTCAGTCACCACCTCTGAGCCGGGCAATGGCCTTGTCAGCGTTGACGGTTGCGGAGGTGGCATACTCAGGCTCGTTGTCGGTCTGTCGATCCCGCCGATCGAAGTCCGTGTGCATACCGCGCGAACTCACCGGGGCCTGCGCACGTGCTGAGCACCGTAAAAAAGCGGGCCTGGCTTCGGACCGCGCTCATGCTGAAAAGACGAAGTCCTTCCCCGAGTAGTAGAAGGTGTCACTGTCGCATCGAAGTGAAAAGCTGGACCCCCTGAGCACCCTTTAGCTGATCGATGACCCCACAGTTTGTGCGACGAACCGGA
>DATEPG010000661.1:0-3611 GCA_035273265.1 Polyangiaceae bacterium | reverse complement strand
AGAGCTGAAGCGCTTCGAGCAGCGCGCTCAGGCACACACCGAGCGCGAGCACGTCGAGGCACTTCGGTGCGCGCCGGATCGGGTGGGCGAGCCGCCACAAAAACCCGGCCGGCAGCAGCAACCCGAGGTTGAGGATGACATCCTCGACCGTCGTGCCGAGCAGGACCTCGAGCGGTTGCCAGGTGAAGTCGAGCGGCCAAAGCGTCGCGAGCGCGGCCATGCCGATCACGTACGCGAGCAGCAGCGTCGCGAGACCCGTGACGGCGCCGGGCGGCTTGAGCGACGGAGCGTTCAAACCGCGAGCATCGTGCAGACCTCAGGTGAACAGCTAGCGACCGACGACCCACACCGCCGAGTCGGACAGCTCGCGCTCCTGCTCTCCACGTGCTCGTGCCCGTGCCCGCGCCCGTGCCCGCTCCCCCTCGCCCTCCCGTACCCGCTCCCGTACCCGCTCCCGCTCCCGCTCCCGCTCCTCCCGCCGCACTCACCACCAAAGGCGCAATCGGTCCATGCTCCAGCGTCGCTCGGCTTCCACAAGTGACAGCAATCAGCGCCGCCACCGCCGCCAAGCCAACCCCGAGCCCGCGCTCGGCCTGAGCCCGCGCACTCTCACTCATCAGCGTCCGCCGTTGCTGCCGCCTCCAACGGCTCGACCTCGTGCGCCGCTGCTCCGGCGCGTGCTCGTTCGAGCAGCAGATTCAAGTAACTTGCAACTGGCGGGCAAGCGATGCCTCCCTGCCGAAGTGCCTGATCCGCGTTCGTTGCATCGAACGACGGACTGCCCACGAACAGGTCGATCAAGCCACGCGCACCCTGACTCAACATGCGAAGACCCGGCTTGGCCGCCAAACCGCGCGTGAACGCACCGGGATTGAAGTTCTCCGCCAACCGCTTGCCACACGCTTGCGCCGCCAACTGTAAAAATTCCTTCAGCGTCGGCGGCTCCGAATCTACCAAGTGGTAGCGCTTGCCGTATGCCTCCGGGCGTGTGCCGAGGAAGTGCGCCGCGCGCACCACGAAGTCGATCGGTACGATTTGCACCGGGGCCTCGGGGCGATGCGGAACGGGCACGACCAGCTCGCTCGGTCCGCGGTCGACGAACGCAAGCCAGGGATACGGAAAGCCTGGACTGTCGATCTCACCCGTCATGGAATCGCCCACGATTTGGCCGGGGCGGAGCACGATTTGCGGCAGCTCCGTGCGGCGTGCGCACATCGATTCGACGGTCGCCAAGGACTCGTCCAAGAGCCGACGAAAGGTCTGACCATGGCTCAATTCGTCCTCGCGAATCAGCCCCGTGCGGGTGCCGCACACGTTCACGCTCGAGAGCAGGATCAAGCCGCGCAACTCGCGCGCTGCCGCGGCGAATTCGAGCACCTCGCGCGCGCACGCGATATTGTACTCGGCCGCCTCGCTGCGTCGCTTGGCTTCGAGTACGGACGCAAAGTGATACACGCGCTGCACGGACGCGGCGAGCTCCAGGTATTCTGCGCCGCTCAGCCCGAAGTCGAGTGACGCCGGGTCACCGGTCAGCTCGCGCACACGCGCGCGCTGGGCCGGCTCGAGCCGACCGAGGCATTCTGCGCTGCGTTCGCTGTCGCTGGCACGACGTAAGAGCACGACCTTGACGTCCGGCTCGACCGCGAGCAAATGCAGCGCCAACTTTCGCGCATGAAAACCGGGGAATCCGGTGACGAGCAGGGTTTCGGAGGCGAAGCTCAAGTCAATGTCCGAGCGCGCCCTGGAGCGCGAGGTCGAGGGCGGGTTTGGCGATCTCGATGCGTAGAGCCGCGCCTTGCTCACGCTTGCCGAGCGCCAAGAAGGTTGCAGCGGGGAACGCCGCTCGTTCCCCGCTCGCACCGAAGGGTACGCGCGCATCGAGATACGCGAACAGCGCGGATTGTTTACCCATACGCTGCACCGATTCGGCGATGCCCGCCGCAGTGCCCAAGGTGTCGTGCTGACCACGAGCACTCTGCACCACGGTCTTCAGGGTGGCGTCACCATTTTTGCCGGCTGCTGCCCAGGCCCGTTGCTCATCCACCAGCCAAGCAAACGACACAGGCGGAGTCGGGGGCTTTCCCGGCGCCGTTGCCGCAAACGTCAAGCGCTTGTGGCTGACGTCAGGCAGACCATCACTTGCTGGCGCAAAGTCCGAGACGCGCGGCTGGCCCAAAAACTCAGCCAGCGGCGCGCGCACGCCCGGCAGCGCGAGCAAGCCAAAAAAGCCGGCGCCGGCGCGCTTCAGGCGCTCGGCGTCCGCGACGTCAGCCACCAAGAACGCGCCGGGCTGGCTGCCTCCCAGAAAGCCGTAGCTGGTTTGTGTGCCGCGCCCGAGCTCCCAGTCTGCCAGCACGCCTCGCAATTGTTGCGCGTCGCGCTCGCTGAGCCGGGCGCCGAGCAGGCGGACCCAATCATCACCGGCGGCCTTGCCCGCGGCCTCACGCTCGTCATTCGCGCGCGACAGTCCGAGCGCGAATTGAGTTTCTACCGGCAGCGTCAGCAAGGCCCGAGCGTCAGCCTCGGCCAACGCCGCGAGCTTGGTCTGTACCTCTGAACCCGCGGTCGGCTCGAGCAGGAGGGTCACGTCCAAGCGATTGGCGAAGGGTTCGAAGTCGAGTTCGAGCGCCGCTGCGCCGTCCACCAGGCCGAGCACTGACTCGACCAGCGCGTCCGCCCCCAGGATGACTTGGGCCGGATCCGCGAAATCGGGAGCGCGGCCGCCGTGCGCCGAGCGATTCGTCTGGTCCAAATGCGTGAGCCGCGAGCGGTATGCGGTCCACAGCCCATGCAGCGCGGGCACCAGCTTGCTCGACAGCGCCACCTGCGAAAAACGCATGGCAATCGCTGCTCGAGCCGGTGGACGCTTGGGCAGCATGCGGGCAGCGTAAGGCCCAGCGGATAGCAGCGATTCCGAGCTTTCAGCGATCAACAGGTAGTTGTCGAACACCGCCAACGCGGGCGCCGCCTTCGCGCTTTGCACGCTGGGATGGAGCAGTTTCAAGCCCGCCGGGACGCTGGCGACGGCACGAAACGGCGCGCGATCGCCGGTGCATAGCTTGGCAACCAACTCGGGCCCCGAAACCGCGTGCACCGCCAGAAGCCAAGCCGGGGGGCTCGCTCCGTTTTGGAGCAGCAGGCCGACGACCGGCAGGTCCGGATCGAACGAGTCAGCCGACAAAGGGGGGAGCCCGAGCAAGCTCGCGGTGAGCATGGGGAACCCCGCAGGCAGGAGCCCGGACAGCGGCTGCCCGAGCTCACGTAAGGTGCGAAACGTGGCGTCAGGACGAGCCACGCTCAGTTCCGCCAAGACCCCGGCGGGCTCCGGCAAATCAGCCAACGGCGCGGCAGCGCTCGAGCTGCCGTGCTCAGAACTGCGCGGCTTCTTGGCGCAACCTTGGGAAAACCCGAGCGTGGCGGCCAGCGCGGCCAACGCCACGGGCGCAAGCGCTCGGGTCAACTCCAGCGAGGCACGCATCCGCCTCAGAATGGAATGTCGTCGTCGCCGCCGCCACCGTAGTCGTGGTCGTCGTAGCCGCCGCCACCGGAGGGAGCACCGCCACCGGAGGGAGCACCGCCGCCGCCGCCGCCGCCGCGACCGCCACCGCCAC
>DATEPG010000660.1:0-6004 GCA_035273265.1 Polyangiaceae bacterium | reverse complement strand
TGACCGGTACGACCGATACGTCATTCGACGTGGAGGTGTACGAGCTCGATTTGTTCTCGCTCGATGCAGGCACCGTGAGGCGCCTGCATGATCAAGGGCGGGTCGTGGTTTGCTACGTGAGCGTGGGCACGGCCGAGTCCTATCGCGCTGACTACGAGAGCTTTCCTACGGCGGCCATGGGCAAGGCACTGGTCGACTATCCCGACGAGCGCTGGCTCGACCATCGCAACTCGACCGTGCGCTCGTTGATGGCAGCGCGCCTCCAGCTCGCCTCGCTCAACGGCTGTGATGCGGTCGAGCTGTCCAGCTTGCAAGCACACGGCGAGGACAGCGGCTTTCCACTCACGCCGGCGGACCAGCTCGACTACGCGCGCTGGCTGCTCGCGGAATGCCACCGGCTCGGGCTCTCGGCGGGCGTGTCGACGAGCGACGATCTCGTGGCCCCGCTCGTCGCGGACGCTGACTGGGGCTCCACCGCCGAATGCTTGGTCAACGCCGACTGTCGGGCGTGGCAGCCGTTCGTCGCCGCGGGCAAGGCCGTATTCGTGATTGAATTCGGCTCCAGCAACGACGCGCCCACGCTGTGCCCCGAGGCGACCCGGCTCGGCTACTCACTCGTGATCAAGCGCCGGGCGCTCGACGCGTTTCGCGCGGGCTGCCCCGCGGCGGCTGTCAGCCCCTAGCGGTCTAGGCCCGGGTGTCAAATTACACCCGCGCGGCAATTGCGCGGGCCTTGACCTGATTTTGGCTGTCGTGCCCACTGAGGAGAACGAGCGCTTCCGTCGCGCAATTCCGCAATGCCCCCCCATGAATTGAACAAGCAGAGCGGGCGCCCGCACTTGCGTGTGGTCGAGGGCGGGGCTTCGCGGCAGGTCAGCGAGCCAGGGGCACGCGACTTCGACTCGGTCTTCCGACGCTATTCACCGTACGTAGCGAGCATCGGCTTGCGACTGCTCGGACGCGACGACGAACTCGATGATCTCGTGCAAGACGTGTTCTTGGAAGCACATCGCGGACTCGGACGGCTGCGCGACGCGAGCTCGGTCAAGGGCTGGCTTGCGCGGATCTGTGTCCGGCGCGCGGTGCGACGACTGCGACGTCGGCGACTGCGCGCGTTTTTGAGCTTGGATACGCTCGCGCACGACGATCATCTGATCGCGCCCGGGGCATCACCCGAAGCACGCGCGGAGGTCACGCGCCTGTACAAAAAGCTGGAACGGGTACCGGCGCTGGACCGAGCCATCTGGGTGCTGCGCTACTTGGAGGGTGAAGCGCTCGACGACATCGCCTTGCTGTGCACATGCTCCAAGTCGACAGTGCAACGCCGACTGCGTACTTTGGACACGCAACTGCAGTTGCTGGAGGCTGACTCGTGAGCTCCAGCGCCGGACGCCGCACGCCGCTGCCCGCGGCCGAGCTGATCCAGCCGGAATGGCGCGCGGAGCGTCGGGAGAATGCGCTCGCGCGCGTGCGCGCCCGACTCGACCAACGTGCACGCCGAATGCGCGTCGCGGCGGTCGTGAGCGTCGCCAGCGCCCTCGGGCTGGTGCTGGGCTTCGCCCTTCACGCCCGCCTCGAGCCGCAGGGATTGGCCACGCGCGACGCGCGTCAGATCCGGTTCGGCGATGGCTCCACCGTACAATTGCTCGATGCCGCGAGCGTGCTCGACGTCGGTGCCGCATCGCCGAACGCGGTCGAGGTGTCTCTGCGCTCGGGCAGTGCGGAGTTCGAGATCACGCCGAACCCCAAACGCCGATTCGTCGTGCACGCGGGGATCGCCGAGATCAGCGTACTCGGGACGCACTTTCGTGTCACGCGCGAGGAACCGCGAGTGCGGGTCGAAGTGACGCGGGGCCGAGTGGCAGTGGACTTCGCTGGCAACTCGCGGCAACTGACCGCGGGCGAATCGAGCTGGTTTCCGCCAGCCGAGTCCGCAGCGGAAGCTCCGTCGCCAGCGGCATCGGCTGCCGCGTTGCCTCCCGCCGCAAGCAGTCCGGCCGTCAGTGCCGCCTTGCCCGCACCGAGTGCGAGTGTCGACGGCGCCACACCTCGTCATCGCTTTTTGGATCATGCCAAGCGCGGAGAATACCGGGAGGCTTACTCCGTCTTGGAGCGTGCCCCGGCGGTCATCGGCAATGGACCGGAAGATCTGATGCTGGCGGCGGACGCGGCGCGCTTCTCGAATCATCCCGCGCAAGCGACGCATTTTCTCGAGCGCGTGACGCATGAGCACGCCCGAGACTCCGTGGCTCCGCTCGCTGCATTTACTCTCGGTCGTATCTACCTCAGCCAGGTCGGACAGCCGGCGAAGGCTGCCGACGCTTTCGCTCTCTCGCGCAAGCTTGCTCCAGGCGGCTCTTTGGCAGAAGACGCCTTGGCGCGCGAGGTCGAGGCAGCCCAACTCGCCGGGCAAGCGTCGCGCGCTCACGATTTGGCGGAGCAGTACCTGCGGCGCTATCCAAACGGTCGAAGACTCGCCAGCGTCCGTAAATCGGCTGGCTTGGGACCGACACCGTAAGCGGCTACGCTCAGGAACGATGCGATCGCGGTGCGGCGCTCTGACGTTTGGCGTCGTGCCAGTGGCGCTGTGCCTGGTGCTGTTGCCCGGGCAGGCGCGAGGCGCAGACTCGAGCGCCCCGCTCGCAGTGCTGCCGATCACGCTCGAACTCGAGGGCTGCGAAACGCTCGACCGAGTCGAGCTGTACAAGCTGTTGGCGATCGAGTTCCGCGCGCTCGATGTACGACCAGCCGCGCCGCCCGAGCGCGTTCATGTCGCCTGCGGAGCCCAGCGCGCCAGCGTCACGCTGGGCTCGAACAAGAGCTCGAACGAGCTCGATTTCGCCGCCACTAGCCCGGCGCTCTGGCCGCGCTTGCTCGCGCTCTCGGTCAGTGAGATCGTGATCGAGTCACGAGCGCGGGCGGCGGCCACCAGCAGCTCGCCCGGGGCGGCCGAGCCGGTCGCGCCGGCCGCCTCTGAGCCGTCGCCAACACCCGAGCGAACCGGTGCATTTCGGGGCTTTGCGGCGATCTCGCTGCGGCGGGCGCTGGGCCCGCAGACCTGGCTGGTGGGCCCCGATCTGGGCGCCACGCTCGAGCTGAATCGATACTTGAGCCTGGCCCTGGACCTGCGTTTGGAGTTTGGCCGCACGGACACGGCGCTCGCGAAGATCGACTGGCTATTGGCGAGCGGCGCGTTGGCCTTGCTCGCGGGTGGCCGCGTCGGTCATTGGAGCTTCGGAGTGGGTCCCGGGGTGTGCATCGGTTACCTGCGCTTGATGCCGCAAGTTCAAGTCGCAAACGCGACTGGGCACACCGTCAGCGGCGTCTGGGCAGGCCCTGAGCTGGTGGCGCGTGCGCGCTACGATTCGAGCACGCGCTGGTTCGTGCTGGGCGGCGTCGATTCCGGGATCGCCAGCACCTCGGTCACCGGCCTGCTAGACGGCGATCAGCGTATGATCGACAGCGGCGGCGCTTGGATTTCGACGATGCTGGGCGCAGGGCTACTCCTTTGATCATCTCGCGGTCGAGCCGCCGCGCGGCATTTCGACGCCTTTCGAGCGTCTTTCTGCGCTGACTCGCACGCGGCCCGTCAATGCGCTACGCGGACCCGGATGAAACCGATGGACTTCCGCGAGCGCTGGCTGCTCGTCACTGGCGCGTCCTCCGGGCTGGGTCGGGAAATGGCAAAAATATTGGCCACCGAGCATGGCGCTCATCTGAGCGTGGTCGCGCGGCGACAAGACCGTCTCGACTCACTGAAGGCGGAGATCGCCGCGCGCTGCTCAGCCCAGGTGATCACCGTACGCGCGGATCTGTCGCGACTCGAAGATACGGACCGCGTGCTGGTGGGAGAGCTTCCGTCAGATGCTGGATACCAACGTGACCAGCGTGGTACGCATGACCAATGCGCTTCTGCCGCTGCTCGAGCAGAGCAACGGCGGCCTGATGCTGGTGGCAAGTTTGGCCGGCGTCCTGCCGGTCCCCTTTCAAACCGCCTATTTTGCGACCAAGGCCTTTCTCGTCCACTTCGGCTGCGGGTTGTTCCACGAGTATCAGGGGCGCAGCGTTTCGATTACCACCTATACGCCCGGCGGTGTGGTCAGCGAAATGACGGATGGGGAGAGATTCACACCACTCCGCAGATGGCTGATGCCGACGGACTTTGCGGCACGAGAGGGTATCTCTGCGCTCCGCCGTCGTAGGTATCTGTATGTCCCAGGAGCGACCAATCGCATGGCTAGCGCGTTCGTCCGCATGCTCCCTCGTCAGTTCGCCACCAGCATGCTCGGCGATCAATATCGCAAGGCGCTGAGCAGGAAGTACCGATAGGTACGCATCACCTATCGGGACCCGCCATGCCCCGGAATGCGCGCACCAGGACGGCTTCTTCCGCCCCTTCGCGTTGGGCGGTTTCGTAGTCTGAGTGAACGATCTATCCGTCAAAGCTTCTTAGATGAACCCGAATGGACGCCGAACTCGGCGTGGGCGCCCGTTTTGACGGGCGCTTACGGCGCTGCGCTGGACAAGGCCGTTGTCCCCACGATCTCGGTCTTGTAGGTCTGGGCTGTGATGTAATCGCCTCGTTCCCATGCCAGGAACGTGTGGCTTGCGTCCCACTTGGGAACGACGGGACGCAGGTTGTCCTTGGTCGAATTCTCGGTCAGCGGCGCCCACTTCCAGGTGGCACCCTTGTCACAGGTGACGCCCATGAAGATCTCGTGCTTCTTGCTCGGAACCTGCGTGTCCGTTCGGGGATCGAAGGTGGTCGAGACGAAGATCACGTTCGGGTTGTCGGGATGGGTCGCACCGAGACCGGTGTAGTCCTGCTCGTCCGCGTACAACTTCGGTCCTGCCTTGACCAGATAGGTGACGGTCCAAGTCTTTGCGATCGCGTCCCAGCGGGCGTAGATCATCCGTTTGTCGGGATCTTCTGCCGTGGGGCCAGGTGTGCTGTCGGGGAAGTTGGCGCGCCCCTGGCCCAACACCACGATCGTACCGTCATCGTAACGGACGATGTCATGGTTCCAGAAACGATAAAGGGGGATTGATCCGCTCGGAGTCTTGACCTGCGCCCCGTGCAAGATGACCGGCGTAAACTTGTCGATGTTCTCGGCCTTGGTGTCCTCCGCCTTATCGTCGATCACTTTGCCCTCGCTGTCGTGCAGCTGGCCACCCTTGAAGAAGCCGTGAAAGAGGCTGGTCTTGTCGTCGCGTGGGTGAGCCTGGGTGGCGACGAAATCGATGCGGTCGGTGCCATTGCCCCAATACTTGTAATAGCCCGCTACGTAGCCGACCGTGGGGGTGGCGGTAAGCCGACCGTAGAAATTCCAGGTGTTGCCGCCGTCGCTCGAGGACAGCATGGCAGGGCTGGTGCTGATCGAGCGCACAGCGCTGAAGATCTTGCTCTCAGCCGACAGGTACCAGGGATTGGCGTACGTGATTCTGTGCGGTGAGTTGGGGTTTTTGCCGGCTTCCCACTCACAGCCATCCTTCGCCCAATCGTATGTCTTCGACGACCACTGGCTGCCGTTGAACACGCCGTAGTAGCTGTAACAGTTGTCGCGATGGGTGGCCCACATGGCGGCGTACGTCCCGTCAGGCAGGACCACGAACCCCGGGGCATTGTGATCATCGGGGTTGAGCTTGCCGCCGAGGTTGTATTTGGCCTTGGTGCCTGCCGCGAGATCATAGATCACGGCTTCGGGTTGGCCGTTGCGCGCGCCGCCTGTGGCCACAGAACCAATGATGGCCTTCTTGCCCTTGGTATCGATGACGACCCGCTCGTCTTGGTACCAGCACCATCCGCCGTCATCATTGAATTGGATGATGTCCTTCGCGGGAATGACTGCGGTGGGCAATGCCGGACATGCGACCGAGCCGCCGCCTGCCGCACCACCGGTGCCGGTGCCGGCCCCGGCCGTGCCAGCGCCGCTGCTGCCCCCGGTACTGGGGGCACCGCCGCTGCTGGCGCCAGCAGTGCCCGTGGTGGCACCGCCGGTACTGG
>DATEPG010000659.1:0-18345 GCA_035273265.1 Polyangiaceae bacterium | reverse complement strand
CCATCGTGCTGCCCGTGCCCGGTCGCCCCGTCGATCTTCAAATTCGCGTCTCTGCACCCGTAAGCGGACGCGAGCTACCTATCCTCTTGCTCTCGCACGGCCACGGTCCCTCGAACTACGTCTCTTCGCTACACGGCTACGCGCCGCTCGCTGACTACTTCGCGGCGCGCGGCTTTGTCGTCATCCAGCCCACACATCTCGACTCGAAGACGCTTCCCTTCCGTAGCTCCGACCATCCCGAGGCACCCTTGTTCTGGCGCTCGCGGGTCGATGACATGAAGAGCATCCTCGACCAAGTCGAAGCGATCGAGCGTGCCTTCCCTGCGATCGCCGGGCGCGTGGACCCGAGCAAGGTCGCCGTCGCGGGACACTCGATGGGCGGCCACACCGCGAGTGTCCTGCTGGGAGCCGGACACCAGGAGCCGCGCGACGGGACCTCCTTGCGTCTTGCAGATCCGCGCATCCGAGCGGGCGTACTGCTTGCGGCTCCCGGTCGGGGTAGCGCCCTCAGCGAGTACGCCGCGAAGCACTACCCGTTCTTCGCGAGCATCGACTTTTCTAACATGGCCATGCCCGCGCTCGTCGTCTTCGGCGACAAGGACGACTCTCCCTTCATGAAGACCGCTGGTGCCGCCTGGCACGCCGATCCTTACCATCTCTCTCCTGGACCGAAGTCTTTGCTCACCGTGGTTGGCGGCGAGCACGGCCTGGGCGGTGTTTCTGGCTACGACGTCGCCGAGACTACTGACGAGGCTCCCGAGCGGGTGGCAACCGTGCAGCGTCTCACATGGGCCTATCTCCGGAGCCAGTTCTTCGGGGACTCCGCCTGGCAAGAAGCGCAAAGGGCGCTAGCTGATGCCGCCACGCCGCTCGCTCGCGTCGAGTCGAAGTAAGAGGCAGTGAAGGACCGGAGCTGTTCGCTGCAGTTCAAGCGAGGACCAGGGCGAGTCCAATCTGCGCCGTCCGTGGCGCGGAATGAACCCGGCAAGTGCCCGTCCGCCTCGACACGAGTGCGCCGGGTAAACCGATCGACGTGCAGATCCCGACCGGCACCGCTGCTCAAGCTTGTGCAACATTCACCGTGACCGCGATCACCGTCCCGGGCACGTTCGCGATCATGGCGGAATCGGAGGGATGCCAAGCGGGCGGTGGGCTGAACGGGACCGTCGTCAGTCGATAAGGCGAGATCCCGCCGCCCAGTCGATGCGTGGAGTCCGCTGACACGGTGCCCAGCTGAACGAAGCGTAGATGCGGCTCGCCGCGTCGCGAGCCACGGTCTTCACAGCTGGCATCATGCTGGAACGCGAATGCCACCGCTGAGCCGAACGCGCCGGCAGACAGGTTGAGCCAGCGACGGTGGTCATGCTCGCGGCTAGGAAATCGTCCTCGTGCACGAAAGCGGGATTTCGGGCGAGCTTGGCAGCGGCCCCGGCGAAACTGCATCGCGACGGCCAGCGACTTGCTGGAGGGCGCTCGCGATCCAGCAGCGCACCTCGCATCTTCGCAGGGTAGCCGGACTTGGACGCCGAAGGCTGTGACGAGCGCGGCGGCAATCGTGACCATCAAAAAAAAACAGCGCGGGGCCATTTGACATTCGCGAAATCATGAAACATCATAAGTTGCATGAGACGAGACAGCAGACTCTCTGGAGTGCTTCACGTCGTGCTGCACATGGCGCAGAACGACGGGCCCGTGACATCCGAGGCCCTCGCCAAGGTGATGGATACGAATCCGGTGGTGCTCCGTCGAGTGATGGCCGGCCTCCGGGACCAGGGATACGTCCAATCGGAGAAGGGACATGGCGGCGGGTGGACCCTGGCCTGCGATCTGGCGAAAGTCACCCTGCGTGACATCTACGCTGCGCTGGGCTCCCCGTCTCTGCTCGCCGTTGGCAACCGGTCGGACAACCCCGGCTGCATCGTCGAGGAGGCGGTCAATGCGGCTCTGTGCAAGTCTTTCGAAGATGCGGAGTCACTGCTGCTTTCGCGCCTCGCTGAGCTGACGCTCGCGAGACTGCGAGAGGACGTGCAGAGGCGTCTCGCGGCTCGGGGGCGCGCGCGCCACGCGGGGAGGGGTCATGGTGCCTGAATTCTGGGAGACCGCGTTCTCGAAGATGCAAACGGCGTGGGGCCTAGAGCCGACCGTGTCAGCTTCGCTTGCGCGCGACTACTTCGCTGGCGTGGGCGCCAAGGATGTACTGATCCCCGGGATCGGTTACGGTAGGAACGCGAAGCCGTTTCTCGAATGCGGGATGTCGGTGACCGGGATCGAGATCTCTGAAACGGCGATTGCGCTTGCTCGCTCACGGCTCGGTCTCGAGATCCCCATCGTCCACGGTTCCGTCACCGACATGCCCTTCGACGGCCGGCAGTACGACGGCATATTTTGCTTTGGGCTGATCTACCTTCTGGATGTTCACGGTCGCGAGAAGCTCATCCGAGACTGTTACCGCCAGCTCAAGCCCGGTGGGCACATGATCTTCACGGTCATCTCGAAGAAGGCACCGATGTACGGCCAAGGGCCCCGGCTCGGCGATGACTGGTACGAGCGCCTGCCCAATTTGAAGATGTACTTCTACGATGCCGAGTCGGTGAAACGGGAGTTCGGCTCCTACGGAATGCTGGAGCTCTCCGAGATCGACGAGCCTTCGGGCGCTGGCGAGTGCCTGCCGTTCATCAGCGTGATCTGCAAGAAAGACACGCTAAGCGTTGGCGCGGCCGGTGGTTGAAAGCGTGCGACGAACCGCCCTCACCATCAGCTTCGCGAGTCGCGGGGTGCACTGAGCGGCGGCGGAGTCGCTGTTGCGTCGGTAGTACGGCGGCGAAACAGCGCCAGACGCGCCAAGAGCAGGGTGGTCACGGGAACCGTGATGGAGAGGATGATGATGATCAGCCACGGGTGCAGCGCGACCCGCGACTCGAGCATCGAGAAGTACAAGACGCCGGCCAGTGTGACGCTCCAGCTGCCAAAGGTGTAGGCGAGAGCAGGCGGGTGCATCCGCTGGAAGAAATCTGGCAGGCGCAGGTACCCAACCGCCGAGATGAGCACGAACAGGCCGCTCAACACCAGCAACGCAGCGACCGTCGCCTCGACCCAGAACGGGAGCTGGTTCATTCGATTACCTCCCCGCGCAGGATGAATTTCGCCATCGCGCACGAACTCACGAAGCTAAAAAGAGCGATCAGCAAGGCCGCTTCGAAATAAGTGTCGCTTGGGTGGCGAATACCGAGCACCAGCGTGACGAGCAGCGCGTGGAAGTACAGCAAATCCAGCGCGAACACGCGATCCTGCGCCCGCGGTCCTCGGACCAACCTGATCAGCACCAGCACCGAAGCCACGGCATAACAGCCGAGCGCGAAGGCAATGGCACCCGACAAGAGTGCGCTCATTCGAAGATCTTTCTGAGGGGTTCCTCGTAGCGAGCCTTGAAGCGCGCCACGAAGACGCCGTCATCATCGACGTCCCAGACGTGCAACAAGAGAGCGTGGCGATCGAGCGCGAGCTCCGACCAGACGGTGCCAGGAACCACGGTCGTCACCATGGCGAGCGCAGCGAGCCCCAGCGGCTCACGGAGATCGAGCGGCACGACGACGAATTTCGACTGCGGTCGCCGCCATTGCCACCGGAGCACGTCCCAGGCCACCTCGAAATTCGATCGCAAGACGTCACAGCCGACCGTCAGGATGAAGCGCACGACCACCAGCGGTCGGCGCACCCGGGCCTTCGTCAAGCGCAGGGGCGAGGTGACGAGCGGCACGGTCAGCGCGAGCCCGATTCCGAGCAGGATCTGAGCCGAACTCGTGGAACGCGCGAGCGACAGCCACAACGCGAAGAGCGCGCTGGACAACAGTGGCGCGGGCACGAGCTTCGCGAGCAAGGTCACGGCGTGGTCTCCTTTTCGACAACGGATCGCGTCGGTCCCGGCCGCGGTTTCATCGACAACACGGCGGCGATGTACGCCTTCGGCGCGTGCAGGCCCAGAGCCGTCGCGCTCGTCGCGCGCAGGACCGGTTCAGCGCCCAGCGTGAGCGCGAGACAGGAGAAGAGGAGGCCGAACACGGAGGCAGCCTCGACGCCCTTCAAGCGGGGCGGATGGCGCCCACCTGTTGACCAGAAGTGCCGAATGCCCGCTCTCGAGAGGGAAATGGTGGCGGACAGCCCCGAAAGCAGCAGCAGGCCAAAGAACAACCAAGCCGCGAACGGGATGGCAGAGCTCGTGCTGGCGTGCGGGTCTGCGGGCGACAGCAGGGCGGTCAGCAGTGACAGCTTCGCGACGAAGCCCGAGAGCGGCGGCAAGCCCGCCACCAGTAGCGCGCAGGCCATGAAGGCAAGCCCAAGCAAGGCCATGGACACCGGAAACGCGCGACCGACGAGCGGCGCCTCCTCGTCGTCCAGGTTGGTGTCCTCACCCGGCCCGAGGTCGGCAGCGAGCGCCCAGCGCTGTCCATTCGAGCCCATGCGCTTGACCAACTCGACGAGCAGAAAGAGCGCGCTCACCGCCAACGTGGCGCTGAGCATGTAGAACAGCGCTGCGGCCAGCATCGCGGGAGTTCCCGTTCCCAGAGCAGCCAGCAGCGTCCCCGACGACACCAGCACCGAGAAGCCCGCGATGCGCCCAAGAGAGAGGGAAGCCATGACCCCGATTGCACCGAAGGCAAGGGTCAGAAGCCCCGCGTACAGCAACACCGTCCCTCCGAATTGCGCTGATGGACCCGCCGAGAAGAACAGCGTCCACAAGCGCACGAGCACGTAGATCCCCACTTTGGTCATCAGCGCAAAAAGCGCCGCGACCGGCGCGCTGGTGGCCGTGTAGGCCGGCACTAGCCAGGAGTTGAGCGGCCAAATCGCCGCCTTGATCAGGAACGCCACGGCCAGGATCGCGGCGCCCGCGTGCAAGAGCCCGCGATCACCTGCCGGGACGAGGGTCAGCTTCTCGGCGATGTCTGCCATGGAGAGCGTGCCCATGACGCCGTAGAGCACTGCGATGCCGACGAGGAACAGCGATGACGCCAGCAAATTGACGGCGATGTAGTGCAGCCCGGAGCGCACGCGCGGCCAGCCCGAGCCATGAAGATGGAGCCCGTACGATGCGGCCAGCATCACCTCGAAGAATACGAAGAGGTTGAACAAATCTCCAGTCAGAAAAGCGCCATTGAGCCCCATCAGTTGGATCTGAAAGAGCGCATGGAAGTACGCGCCCGCGCGCGCCCACGCGGCTTCCGCGTACAAAGCCGCGCACAGGCTCACGACTCCCACCAGCACCAACATCAGAGCAGAGAAACGGTCCGCGACGAGCACGATTCCGAAAGGCGCCTCCCAGTTCGACATGAGATACACGCCGACCGTGCCAGCGTTGGCGCTCCGCACGATCAGCAGCGCCACGAGCAGGCCGAGCAAGGCCCCGCCGATATTGACGATCGACTTTGCGTGCCTGCGCTTTTCACCCAGCAAGAGCAACAGAGCCGCCGTCACCAACGGCAGCACCACGGGCGCGATCAAGAGTTGCGGGAAGGACTGAATCACGGATCCTTCCTCGCGCCATCCACGTGGTCGGTGCCGCTGATGCCGCGCAAAGCAAGCAGCACGACCAGAAACAGCGCCGTGGTCGCGAAGCCGATCACGATTGCTGTGAGCA
Organism: Polyangiaceae bacterium; assembly: GCA_035273265.1. Lineage (GTDB taxonomy): Bacteria > Myxococcota_A > Polyangia > Polyangiales > Polyangiaceae > PMG-095. Next base: position 12,710 of record DATEPG010000659.1, on the reverse strand, counting down.
CCAGCGACTGCGGTATCGGATCCGTGTAGTGCTCGAGATCGGCAGACACGGAGGGGCGCACCAGGGGCGGCTTGTCGATGAAGATGCTGCCCATGCTGAAGATGAACAGGTTGACCGCGTACGAGAGCAACGTGAGCCCCATGACTACCTGAAAGGTTCGCGGACGCAGCACGAGCCAGACTCCGGCTCCCGCGAGCACCCCGATCACGAGCGCAAGGACGGCTTCCATCTAGCTCGAACTCTCGTTACCCGAGAGCGCGAGGCTCTCCGCGGGTTGCCGGTGTGCTCGTCGCGACTGATGAGCGAGCGCCGTGAAAATGAGCAGCGTCGCCCCGACGACGACCGCGAACACCCCGACGTCGAAGAAGCTCGCGCTCGGTAGATGCACTTCGCCGATCAGCGGCAGCTGGAAATGCGGCGTATGGGTGGTCAAAAAGGGGTAGCCGACGGCGAGGGCGCCAAGGCCCGTGCCCGCTCCGAGCAACAGGCCAAAGGCAATCCAGCGCGTCGGACGCAGGCGCGCGCGGGCCTCGAGCCAGAGTGCTCCCGAGACGATGTACTGCATGAGCATTGCGATCGCGATGATTAGGCCGGTCACGAAGCCGCCGCCGGGCTCGTTGTGCCCCCGAAGAAAGAAGTGCGCGGCGACCAGGACGGAGACCGGCAGGAGCAGGCGTGCGATGATCGCCGGCACCATCATGTACCCGCGCGCGGCGTCCTCGGCGCTACGTGGCTTCACGAGGTCGGTGACGATGTCGGCCGGCAAGACGCGCTGTTGCCGGGGCTGCCCGATGCTCTCGGTGGGCGGTCGAAAGCGGCGCAGGAGGGCGTAGACCGTGAGCGCGACCGCAGCCAGGACCGTGATCTCGCCGAGCGTGTCGAAGGCGCGGAAGTCGACCAGCATGACGTTGACCACGTTGCGGCCTCCTCCTTCCGGCAGCGCGCGGCTCAGAAAGAACGGCGAGATGCTGTGCGGCGCCGGACGCGTCAGCATGGCAAAGGAGAGCGCAGCGAGGCCGCTGCCGGCGCCAATCGCCAGCAGCAGATCGCGCGTGCGCCGCAGCCTGTCTCGCGCCGTGGTGGGCCTTTCGATGCCTTGGATACGCATCGGCAGCCAGCGAAGTCCGAGCAGAAACAGGATGGTGGTGATGACCTCCACGACGATCTGTGTGAGCGCCAGGTCGGGCGCCGAGAACCACATGAAGGTGAGGCAAGTGACGAGGCCGGCGCCACCCATCAAGGTGATCGCGACCAGTCGATGGAACTTGGCCATGACGGCAGCGCCGACCGCGCAGACCGCGCCGATGATCCACAAGAGCACGAACGCAGGCGACGCAGGGAGCCGGTCCCGATCCCCCCACTCGAGCGGGACGCCACGCGCCGCGAGTAGCGCGAACAGCAGCGCAACCGAGATGATCACGAACATCTGTGCTTGGAGTCGTCTGCTGAAGGCGAGTCGCAGAACCCTTCGCGAGCGGCGCGTGAGCCCGACGAGTGCGCTCTCGAACAGCCGTCTGCCATTGATCCGTTCGATCAGAGGCGTATCTTGGAGTCGCCCCTGCTCCTGGTGCTTGCGCAGCCACAGATAGCCGACGATGCCGACCGAGATGGCGACGAGGCTCATCACGAGTGGCGGGTTCAAGCCGTGCCACACCGCGAGGCTGTACTCGGGGAGCGTTCCACCGACCACAGGCCTGGCTGCCGCTGCCAGCAATGGCCCGATGGAGATCGCCGGCGCGACACCGACGATCAGACAGCTGAGCACCAACAGCTCCATCGGTATTCGCATCCAACGCGGGGCTTCCTCTGGCTGGCGAGGAAGATCGGTCGAAGGCGGCCCGAAGAAGATGTCGTAGCCGAAGCGCAGCGAGTACACGACCGCGAAGATCGCGGCCAGTGTCGCCAAAACCGGCAGCCCGACTTCCACCACCGGGTGCGCGGACAAGAACACGGTTTCGGCGAAGAACATCTCCTTCGACAAAAAGCCGTTGAGCAGCGGCACGCCAGCCATCGCGCCGCTCGCCACGAGCGCCAGCGCCCCAGTGTGAGGCATGGAACGAATCAGACCATTCAGGCGACGAATGTCGCGTGTCCCCGTCTCGTGGTCGATGACCCCCGCGGCCATGAACAGCGAGGCCTTGAAGGTCGCGTGATTCATGATGTGAAATACTGCGGCCACGGCCGCGAGTGGGCTGTTGAGCCCGAACAGGAGCGTGATCAGTCCGAGGTGACTGATGGTCGAATAGGCGAGCACGCGCTTCAAGTCGTGCTGAAACATGGCGACGTACGCGCCGAGCAGGAGCGTGGTCATGCCCGCACCGCTGACGATACAAAACCACAGCTCCGTCCCCGACAGCACGGGCCAGAGCCGCCCGAGCAGAAATACGCCCGCTTTCACCATCGTGGCCGAGTGCAAATAGGCGGACACCGGCGTCGGTGCGGCCATCGCCCGCGGCAGCCAAAAGTGGAACGGAAATTGCGCGCTCTTGCTGAGCGCGCCGAGCAAGATCAGGACCAGGGCGGCGGGGTAGAGCGGGTGTTCGCGCACGCGTTCGCCCGAGGCAAGCACCGTATCGAGCTCGTAGCTGCCCACGATCTGCCCGAGGATGATCACGCCGCCGAGCAACGCGAGGCCGCCCGCTCCGGTCACCGTCAGCGCCATGAGCGCCCCGCGCTGCGCGTCCAAGCGGTGATGCCAGTAGCCGATGAGCAGGAACGAAATGACGCTCGTGAGCTCCCAGAAGACGACCAGCTGAACGAGGTTGCCCGAGAGGACGACGCCGAGCATCGCGCCCATGAACGCGAGAAAGAACGTGTAGAGGCGTGTCACCGGATCTTCGGGGGACATGTAGTAGCGCGCGTACAGGCAGACGAGCGCGCCGATGACCGTGACGAGCACCGCGAACATCCACGCGAAGCCGTCCAGCCGAAGGACCAGATCGAGACCGAGCGAAGGGATCCACGAGATGGTCTGGCGAATGACGCCCCCATCACGCACCCGTGGAAACAAGCTGATCACCCAGATCGCGGAGCCGGTAGAGACGAGGCCGGCAAACCCCGCCAGTACGGAGCGTCGCCGCGTCCGGAGGAGCGCGGTGGCCATGCTTCCGAGAAATGGCAAGAGCAGCAGGGCAAGCAGAGGCATGGGGCCGGCGAGTCTACATGCTCCCGCCCCGGCAAAGGCCCTCATCGGTGACGCGATCGCCCGGGGGGCAATGTTCCCCCGGGCCCGAGCGGCCGAAAATAGATCGAATCCTATCCATGCCCAGCTGGCTTGTCCTCTCGAAAGGCAGCAAACATGGAAAAGAACCTAGGGAAGAGTGATCGCGCCGTGCGAGGGCTGGCCGTGGTCGGGCTTTTGACGTGCAGCATTTTTTGCCCCTTGCCGCTGCTGGTGCGGGTGTCAGCATTCGGGGTGCTGGCGGCTTATCTGCTTTACACGGCGCTGTCTGGAACCTGCCTCGGCTACGCGCTGCTCGGCAAGTCGACCTGTTCGGTGGCGGGCCGTCGATGACCGCGCTGGATGCAGCGCGCGGAGACGACGAGGCGCTCGCGCAGCTCGTGCGCGCCTATCACGACCGCGTGTACCGCTTCGGCGTGCGGGTCTGTCGCGACCGGTTCGATGCCGAAGACGCGGTGCAAGAGGCCTTCGGCAAGCTCTCGCAGCGGCCCGACGTGGTGCGCGATCCGAGCGCGCTCAGTTGGCTGATGAGCGTCGTGCGCCATGCTTGTCGGCGCATGCTCCGACCTTTCGTGCGCGAGAGGCGGGCGTTGGGTGAGCGCGTCAACGGTGTGGACGACCTCGACCTCGACCGCGTTGCGTCGGAGCAGAGCGATCCGCAGCAGGCATTGGAGCGCTGGGAGCTCGTGCGCGCCGTCCACGCGGCGATTGCCCTGCTCGATCGGCCCTCTCGTGAGGTGTTGGTGATGCGCGATCTCGAGGGACTGAGCGGCGCACAAACCTGCTCGGCGCTGGGGCTCGAGCTTGCCACGATGAAGACGCGCCTACACCGCGCACGCAGCCAGCTTCGGCAGGAGCTCGAACGCGCGCAGGTGCCGAGCGCGCGCACCAGGCTCAACTGATGTTCGCCAGTAAGAGCCACCGAGCATGGAGCGTTGGCTCAGCCCGAGCCGGTTCATGGGCCGCTCGGCGGTCAACTCGCGCCCGGCGCGAATTGCCGTACGCGCAAAGGGCTACTCGAGTTACCCTCGTCGAGTGAGCGATCCAGAAGCGCGCGACGCGAGCGCCGAGCACGACGGTGCGCTCAGCGGACAGAGCACGTATCTGGATCGCCTGATGCGTCGCGAATCGTTCGCCGCGCTCTGGCCGCTGTTCGCCAAGGGCCCCAAGCCCGCCAAGGAGCTGACCGAGAGCTTTTCGGCCCTCGAACACCTGCGACCGCTGATCCGACCCGGCGAGCCACTGCGTGTCTTGCACATCGGTGACGGCGCGCACGCGCGCACCGCCGCGTTGTTCTCGATAAAAACGAGCGCGCGAAATATCAGTGTCGATCCGGTGCTCAACGAGCCGTTGGTCGAGGCCTGGCGTGACCAATACGGCATCCAACGCTTCGAATGGCGCAAGGCGCGCATCGAGGCCGTCGCAGCCGAGCTGAACGATTTGCCTGTCATGCGCACGCTGATCACCTTCGTGCACGCGCACGTCGGTGTCGATCGCGTGCTTTCGCTGTTGCGTTGGGACGCGGCGTTCACGCTCGCCTGTTGCCTCCCGGGTAGTCAGCTTTCGGCGACCCACCGCGTCCACCACTCCGGCACGGATTCGAACGTGCTGTCGATGGGCCGCCAGTACCAAGTGCTGCTCTCGCCGAGCGGTTGACCAGGTAGACGAGCTCGCTGTGAGTACTGCCAAAAAAATGAAGACCCCGCCGCCAGCCAAGCAAGTTCGAGAAATTTTGGCCGCACTCGAAGCGCTGGCTACCAAGCGCGATCGCGAAAATCTGGCGCGCTTCGGCATCAGCGCGAAGTCTGCGCTCGGCGTATCGATGGCCAACATTCAAAAGCTGGCCAAGACCTTGGGCCAAAATCACGAACTCGCCGGCGCCCTGTGGGACACTGGCTGCTACGAAGCGCGCTTGTTGATGGCGTTCGTAGCCGAGCCGGGGCGCGTGACGCCGGCTCAAATGGAGCGCTGGTGCAAGGAGTTCGACAACTGGGCCGTGTGCGACACGTTGTGCTTCTTCTTGTTCGATCGCGTGCCGCACGCGTGGGACAAGATCCGCAAGTGGAGTGGCCAGAGCCCGGAGTTCGTCAAGCGCGCAGCATTTGCGCTGATGGCCAGCATCGCCGGTCACGACAAGCAAGCGGCTGACGCGGTGTTTCTCGAGGGGTTGGCGCTGATCGAACGGGCCGCCAAGGACGATCGCAACTTCGTCAAGAAGGCGGTGAGCTGGGCGCTTCGCCGCATCGGTCGACGCAATCAGGCGCTCAATCGCGCTGCGGTTGCGCTCTCGGCGCGGCTTGCGAGTTCGCCGGATGCTAGCGAGCGCTGGCTCGGCAAGGGCGCGCACAAGGAACTAACGAGCGCGTTGGTCGCGCGTGCGCTCGGTCCGAAGAAAGCTGCGAAGAAGGCCACGAAGAAGGTCGCGCCGACGCCTGCCGTCAAGAACACCCCAAAAAAGAAAACCGCTGGGCGGGGGGCTCGCTAAGATTTCTCGCGGTGTACCGGGCAAGCACCGTCCGCGCAGCGCCCGGTGAGCCGCAGACGATTCTTGGCGAAGGCACGATAAGAAAGATCGAGCAAGCCTGCTACGAGCCTCAAACGCGAGGCCGCCACCAAAAATCCGAAGCCGACTGCCGCGTACAAGCGCCGAAACACCTCGACGCCCTCGATGATGGTGCCGTCGGGTAGGCGACCGTGGATGCGCTCCATCAGCGTGGGCCAGGCGACGCCAACGGAGGCCGCGTCGAAGCTGGGCGCGGAGATGTCCGTGAACGAGATGCGCCGCTGCTCGTCCTTGCGTCGCAGCAGGTTGATCTCGCGCAGGCACAATGGGCATGCGCCATCGTAAAAGACCTCGACCTCGAAAGCAGGTCGGCGACTGGTGTGCATACTGCACGCAGTATGGGACGGAAAGCCGCAACAACAAGTTAGACAAGGCCCCGGGCGCCGCAGACGGCTCGATTCTCAGAGCGCGTGCAGCACGTGCTGGTAGGTTTTCAAACGCTTCTCCAGGCCCGGCCAGCTCGCATCGCAGCGGCGGCCGCTATACGAATTGAGCGTCGAACGCACCCAGTCCGAGTGGACGCGGCCTTTGCCGTTGCAGGTGTAGAATGCGCGCCGCAACGCGCGGGCTGCCTCTTCCGTCTGCACGGCGATGTCGGGCGAGCCCCAGGCGTGATCGTTCAAGCGGTTCTTGTGCGCTTGCCAGAGGCCCCAGGCTCGGTGCTGCAGCTTGCCTTCATGATTGCGGAATGAGTCGCCCTCGTAGTCCTTGTACTCACCACGCGCGATGCGCGCGCTGAGCGCGGACTCGTGCGCTGCGACGGTGAGGATTAACGCTGCCCACTCACGCGTAATTTTCGGTACGCTGGCGATGGCAGTGGCAAGCTCGCGCGCATCCACCGGCTCGTCGACTTTCGACTGCAGGGGAGCTTGTGCCCGAATGAGACGCTCCATCAAGGACGGAGCGGCCGCGCCGGCAAAGCTGGTGAACCAAAGGCCGATGGCAAAAGCGGCGCAGGCCGCCATGATCGCCCGGCGCAGGCGATCGAGGCCCGAAGAGCCTTGTTCTATGCTGATTCGTTCGCGAGACACGATATTTTCGCTTCTGTTAGTACCGTTAAGAAAGTGACGTTAGACCGCTGAATAACCGCCACTGCATCGGAATTCAAGTGGTCATATGACGATGGTGAGTTGCATTGCAGATCTGAAACACAAAACTGACACAGTATCGGCTAGTTCGAGCGATAGTAGGATTGACGATTTCAGAACTGGTGCAATCTCAAAAAGTTGCGAGCAATGCAGATTACGTCGAAAGCGAAACGCCGAAGCTCGCACGGGGAGATCCACCGGAGTCAACGTGCGGGTTGGCTGCGTGCAGCGGTCTTGGGTGCCGACGACGCGATCGTCTCCACGGCCAGCCTGATGATCGGGGTCGCGGCCTCGGCTGCCTCCAAGGATGCGATCTTGATCTCCGGCGTTGCGGGCTTGGTCGCGGGCTCGATGTCGATGGCCGTAGGCGAGTTCGTTTCCGTCAGCTCGCAGCGCGATGCGGAGCGAGCAGACATCGAACTCGAGAAGCGCGAACTCGAAGGGCAGCCGCGCGCGGAGCTCGATGAGCTGACGATGATCTATGTTCAGCGCGGCTTGGACAAACAGCTGGCGCGTCGTGTCGCAGAACAACTCAGCGCGAGGGATCGTCTCGGGGCACATTTGCGTGACGAGCTGGGCATCGATCCGCAGGCGCTCGCTCGACCGATCCAGGCAGCGTGGATCTCGGCGCTCAGCTTCGCGAGCTTTGCTACGGTGCCGATCGCGGCTCTGCTGGCCTCGCCAGTGAACCTGCGCATGCAGGCGATCGCCGCGCTCTCGCTGGTCAGCCTGGGTGTGCTCGGCGCCATCGGCGCGCGGCTCGGCGGGGCCCCGATGGCTCGGGCCGCTGTGCGTGTGTGCCTAGGCGGCAGCTTGGCGATGGGGATCACGGCCGCGATCGGCAAACTTTTGGGTGTTTCCATCGGTTGAGCCGAAAGAGCGTGCTAAACACCGCCCCCCATGGCCGCATTCACGAATTTCTACGACTGGTTAGCCAAGCAGAAGAGCCTCCGCACGCCGGTGGGCGAGATGGCCCGAGACACGGCGCGCGACGAGAGCTTCCCGCGTGACGTGACCACGCTCGATGCCGTACTCGAGCACTTGCAGAAGACGAACGCGCCGAGCGCAGCCTTGGCGCGCGCCCGCGCGACTTGGAAAGTGTTCGCGCGCGGCGGACGCTGAACCGCGAACGCGCGCGGGATGAAGCGAGGCGCTGTTCATGCTCGCGATGCGGTTGTAGCATCGCAAGCATGAACTCCTTGGCCGTCGGTACGTTCGAAGTCACGATGAATCCGCAGCCGCCGCACGACGTGAACGAGGCTGCAAGCATCGCTCGGGTCTCGCTCGAAAAACGGTTCTCGGGTGACCTGCAAGCGACCAGCACCGGTGAGATGATCGGCGCACGCAGCTTGTTGCTGAAAGACTCCGCGGGCTACGTAGCCATCGAACGCGTGACGGGTAGCTTGCACGGCAAGAACGGCAGCTTCGTTCTGCAGCACAGCGGCACGATGAGGCGCGGCGAGGCGGAGCTCAGCGTGACCGTCGTGCCAGACTCCGGCACGGGGGAGCTGCAGGGCATTGCCGGCCGAATGACGATCGAAATCACGGGCGGCATTCACTCGTACGGTTTCCGATACACTTTCGACGACGCTCCGTGACCTCAGTCGTCGAGGTCAGCGCTCGGAGTCAGTGAGTCTTCCAGCACGCGCAACAGATGTGCGCGAATGTCTTCGGGCCAATCATCGATCAGCTCCTCGAAGCGCGCATTGTCCGAGGCGAACAAAGCCCGCGTGGCTTCCTCGAAGTTGGGCCGGTTGCCAGCAATGGCGGTCATGAACTTGTTCAGCGCTTCGCGCCCCTTGCGTGCTCGCTGTTCGCTCGGATTTAGTTTCCTCGCTTCTTCGACCAATCGCCGCAGGCCTGCGGAAATGCCATTCGGCTGCGCCTCCAGCCACTCCCAGTGACGAGGCAAGAGCGACACTTCACGCGAGACGACGCCGAGCTTGGGCCGACCAGGACCGGTGCGTTCGGGCGGCGGCAACGCCCGCGCTAGCACTTGCTCGACGCTGCCGCGCAGGTCGAAGTCGACTTGCCGGCCGGTCCGATCTTCGAAGATCAGGAGCCGCGGGTCCTCGCTCGCGTCGACATAGCCCTTAGCGGCAGCGAGCACTTCGGCCAGGGAGCCAAAGGCGATCAAGCGGTCACCGGCGAAGGCGGAGTAGTTCGAAGGGCGAGAATGCACGGGAAAAAGAATATACCCGGGTTAATTTGAGCGGTCAATAATACCCGGGTAAAAGGCAGCCAATCCTATCGGTTGCCCTGGTAGATGGCGCGATAGCCCTCGCGGTAGCTGGGGTAATCGAGCCGAATCCCGTGGGCGGTCCGAGTTGCTCGGTTGTAGACGCTACGGCTGGCGCGGAGTGAGAGCGGGATCTGCTCGCCCTCGCTGCTGGCGGGCATGGCCAACCCGAACAGCGCGCAGACGAAGTCGACCACGCGAGCAACGGGGCAGGGTTCGTCGTCGCCCGCCAACAGCAGCGAACGCGGCGGAGCGCGCAGTGCGGCGCACACGAATCGCGCAGCGTCGTCTTCATGCACGCGAGACACGACGTTGCTTCCGTCGCCGGGCATGCGAAACGTGCCGCGCGCGAGGCTCCGGTGCAGGCCATTAGACACGCCGTAGAACGCGGGCAGGCGCACGACGCTCGCGCCCGCGTTGCGCCAGAGCTCCTCAGCCGCCAGGCGCAACGCTGCGCGTTCGGTGCTGGCACTGACCGCGCTCGACTCGGTGATCACCGCCGAGGTGGCGGGATACACGGCGGTCGACGACAAGTAGACGATGCTGGCTGCGCCCGTGACGAGCGCTGACCACGCGCGATCGACGTTTCCATCTGGAGGGAATGAAACGACGACGCTTGCCCCCTCTGCCGCCGCTCGGATCGCCGTCAGGTCACTCGCCGAGATCGGCCGGATCACTCCGAAGCGCTGGTCGGGCGCGGTGCGCGTCGTGCCAGCGGCGGGCACTCCGGGCAGCGCTCGCTGCACCGCGCTCGCGATTGTGCCGACGCCCAAGAAAAGTAAGCGATTCACGCGGCTACATTAGCCGAGCTCTGCGTCTTCCTCGCGCAGGATTCAATCACCCTGAGCCATTTGCGGATTTCGAGCTCGAGCAGCGAGCGGTTTTGGTACGCTTACCCCACCCCTGAAAATGTCTGAACCGATTCCGGCCCTGCCGAGCGAGCGCTGCGGCTGCTCAGGTCCCTCCAAACGCCTGTGTGACGAGTGCGAAGCCGTGGGAGGGGGCTTCCGTGCCTGTTCACTCGCTTGTTTGGCTCGTCATCGCGAAGGCTCGCATGGCGACCCGCGGGATAGCCTGTCGCGCGCGCACGCTCGGATCAGCCGAGACAATTGCCGATTTTCAAGCAATCACGAGGCCTATGCCAGTCATCGTGCGCGGCTCATGACGCTGGTTCTCGAGCTGCCACAGGGCGCCGAACTTTGCATTTTCGGCGCGGGCGACGCCAATGAGCTCGAGCTCGAGCGGCTCGCAGGCAGCTTCCGTGAGATCCACCTGGTCGACCTGGACGGCGAAGCGTTGGCTCGTGCGCGGGATCGTCAAGCGTCGGCGGTGCGCCAGAAAATCGTGCTCCATGAGCGGGTGGATGCGAGCGGCGTGCTCGAGCACCTAGATGCTTGGGGCGATCGCTTTCCGGAGCGTGCTGAGCTGGCGCGGGTAGCGGTGGAGGCCGCGCAGAGCATCGTGCACGGCCTCGGTCTCACTTTTCCGGCGCTGGTCTCGAGTTGTCTGCTCAGCCAGCTGGCGCTGCCCTTTCAACAGGCTTGGCTCACGTCGCGCGCCAATTGGGCGGATTTGCTGAGCACAATCAGCGCGATCCATTTGGCGACTCTGGCGGGGGCGACTCGTTCGGGCGGGCGCTGCCTGCTCGCGTTCGATGCTGCCTCGTCCCGAGAAACGCCCGCGTTGACCGAGCAGCGGGGGCGAGCTCTCGATGAGCTGGCGGAGTTCGTGGTCGAGACGCGCGCCGCAGGTGGCCTGCACCTGCGCCCCGATCCCAGCGTGCTGCTCGCGCAGTTGTCCTCGCCCGGCATGAAATCACTGGTGGACGAGCCGCGTCTCGAGCAACCCTGGCTTTGGCAGTTTGGTGAGGATACCGAACTCGTGTACGGCTTGACCTTCCGCCACCGCTAAACGGGGCTGCTCGGCGCCTGGCGGGCCGAGTGCTCGCGCGCATTTGTCGGCAAGGCTGGCGCTTTTGCCTGCCCGCTTCTATGGTTTGCCGGTGTTCCGCCCCTGCATCGACCTACACGAAGGCAAAGTGAAGCAGCTCGTCGGGGGCACCCTGGCTGGCCCGTCCGAAGCGCTCCGCACCAATTTCGTGTCCGAGAAATCGAGCGCCGAGTACGCTGCCCTCTACCGCCGTGATGGGCTGCTCGGCGGCCACGTAATCCTGCTCGGCGCCGGTAATGACGAGGCTGCGCGCGCGGCGTTGGCCGCGTATCCGGGTGGTTTGCAAGTCGGCGGCGGAATGAACTTGGACAACGCCGCCGACTGGCTCGACGCGGGAGCCTCGCACCTGGTCGTCACCTCGTGGGTCTTCCAGGCAGGTCGTGTCGACTTCGAGCGGCTAGCCCAGTTGCAGCAAAAGGTGGGCAAGGAACGCCTGGTTCTGGACCTCAGCTGCCGTCGCCGCGGTGAGGACTATTGGGTGGTCACCGATCGCTGGCAGACCTTTACCGATGTGGCTATCACCCGCGCAACGCTCGAGCATTTGTCTCAGTCATGCGCTGAATTCTTGGTCCACGCCGTCGACGTAGAAGGCTTGTGCCGCGGCGTTGACTCGGAACTGGTCGAGAAGTTGGCGCTCTGGTCGCCGATCCCCAGCACCTACGCAGGGGGCGCCAATTCGCTGGCCGATCTCGAGTTGGTGACCGAGCTCGGCCAAGGGCGGGTTGATTTGACGATTGGCTCGGCGCTCGACATTTTCGGCGGAAGCGGCGTTCGCTACGAGGACGCCGTGGCCTTCAATCGCCGCAAACCCGCGGGCAGCTAGCGCGTTTTGGCCAGCCGTTGCCGCCGTGCAACGGTCTGAAGCTCGGTCGCGCCTAGTGCGGACGAGCCAAGCTGCGCATACTGTCACCATGATTGAGAAAGCCGCTGTCCCCGTTACCCGTCGCGTGGCGATCGCCGCTGGCATCGCCGGTGCAGCTCTTGGCGCCTCCGCGTTGCGGGCAGGTCAGGAGCCGGCATTGCCCGAGTCGGGCTCGCAGCGTCAACGCGACCAGGGCAGCGCGGAGCGGCTGCCGGTCGTGTTCTTGCCGCACGGCGGGGGGCCGTGGCCATTCGTCGAGCTAGGCATCGGCAGCAAGGCCGAGCAAGCGGAGCTCGCCAGCTATCTGCGCTCGGTCGCCAGCGTGCCCAAGTCCCCGCCCAGGGCGGTGTTGGTGATCTCCGCGCACTGGGAAGAAGAGCTGCCGACCGTCACCAGCAATGCGAAACCGCCGCTGCTTTTCGATTACTACGGGTTTCCCCCCGAGTCGTACGAGATCACCTGGCCGGCGCCAGGTGAACCTGCGCTTGCGCGACGCGTCCGTGAGCTGCTCGCTGGCGCGGGCTTCGAGAGCGCGGAAAATAGTGAGCGCGGTTTCGACCACGGCACGTTCGTGCCGTTGAAGCTCGCCTATCCGGAAGCCAATGTACCCACCGTACAACTCTCGCTGAAACGCGGGCTCGATCCGAACGAGCACTTGGCGCTGGGTCGCGCGCTCGCGCCCCTTCGTGACGAAGGCGTGTTCATCGTCGGCAGCGGCATGACCTTTCACAACCTGCGCGCTTTCGGCCCGCAGTCGAGCAAAACAGCGGAAGCTTTCGATGGTTGGTTGCGGGCGTCCGTCCCGCTCCCGCAGAGCGAGCGTGACC
>DATEPG010000658.1:0-6913 GCA_035273265.1 Polyangiaceae bacterium | reverse complement strand
TGGCGGGGCAACGACCACCGCTGGCTTGGGCTGGCAGCCCGAGACGCTCGCTGCCACGAGCGATACAGCACATAAACACAGCCAGAATTTAGCGGCCAAAGCCGTCTCACAAAAGCACAGATCAGCGGGCCGTGCGCCCTCGAAGTCATTGGCCGCGGGAGGGCTTCTCGGACCAGCCGCGGGGGGGGCCGACTTGCCAGGCTTGCCCGGTCGGGCTACGCCTACGCCGCCTACTGAGCCCCGCGAGGGGAGGTGGAAATCCACTTTGGGAAGTCCGGTGAAAATCCGGCACGGAGCCGCCGCCGTAACCTGAGTATCTGCGCGCCAAAGAGACCAGTGAGGGTCGGGACCCCCCCGAGCCTCGCGAAGGTGGCACGCGGATGAGAAGGAAGTCGGAAGACCTGTCTGTAGGTGTGTCGGAGCGACCTGAAGTCGCCTCGGCACCGTCCACCACGGAGCGCGAGCTCGCTCGGGAGTCTACAATTGGTCAGGTCATGCAGGCGCGCGCTTGGCGCATTTTTTTTGGTTGGGTTTGGTTTCTTTTCTTCGGCTTGCGGATCAGCGTCGAGGGATGACAGCACGGCGACCGGCATCGAATACATCTGCCCATCGCGCTTCGCGACCACGGTTCCAACGTTCGTCGCGGGTCCCGGGCCGAACGTCGGTCAGGCCGAGCTGCCGGATGTGGTGCTCGGACCGCCCAAAGGGGCCGGCGCGGTCAACGGCTCCTACGACGTCGTGATGCTCGGCAACGGGGGCGTTATCACGCTCGGCTTTGCGCCGAGTGTGATTGTGGATGGCCCCGGTCCGGACTTCATCGTATTCGAGAACGCTTTCTACGTGAATGGCGATCCGGACCTGCCGTACGCGGAATTGGCGAGCGTCGAGGTCAGCGATGACGGCGAGCATTTCGAGGCTTTTCCGTGCACGGCAAGCGATGCTCCGTACGGCAGCTGTGCGGGCTGGCATCCCGTGTACGCCAACCCGGACCGGAACTCGATTGAGCCCACGGACCCTGCGCTCGCGGGGGGCGAAGCGTTCGACCTAGCCGATCTCGGTCTGGCGCAGGCTCGCTACGTGCGCATCATCGATCGCGTCGATCTGACTGGGGCCAGCGGGATCTTCGATCTCGATGCGGTGTCGATTGTGAACGCCGACTGCCCATGAGCGGCGCTCGATTGCGGCTGCTGCTCCTGCTGCTCCTGCTCCTGCTGGAAGCGTGCAGCGCGCCGCGTGTGGCACACAACAGCCTGGGAGTTTCCGTGAAACCCGGCCCGTGCGGTCGTGGCCTCGTGGTCGTGCAATCGGACTATCAATCGAGCAACGTGTCGTTGCTCGGTTTCGACGGTCAGGTGTTGTCCGAATCACTCGTTAGTTCGAGCACCGAGTCTTCGGGGTTCGGTGTTGCGCTCAGTGGTGACGTGGTAACGCCGTCCACTCCCCAAGATGGGCCTGAGATCGTGCTGATCGATCGCTATCCGGCGGGTGTTCTGCGCTTCGTCGATCTGGCCACGGCACGAATCACGACCGAGCTTTCGGTCGCGACCGGTTTTCGTGCCAATCCGCAGGACTACTTGTCGCTCGCTCCCGAGCGCGCTTACGTGGCGCGCTACGAGGCCAATCCGAACGCGGGTCGACAAGCCTGGGACGCGGGCGGTGACATCTTGATCGTGGATCCGAGCGTGCCCGCGATCACCGGACGGATCGATCTGGCTGCCGCGCTCGCCGGTGAGCCGGCTAAATTCTCGGCGCACCCCGCCCGACTGCTGAACGCATCCGGTCGAGTTTTTGCATTGCTCGCCGCTTACTCGGACGACTACTCGAGCGGGACCTGGTCACGCTTGGTCGAAATCGATCCCGAAACCGATGCGCTCGTTTCGACGCTCGTGATCGACGGCTTGCGCGGCTGCACAGCGATGGCCATCTCGCCGGATGGCGTACAACTGGCCGTTGCCTGCACCGGTGATGACTTTCGCAACGACCAGCCCAAGCTGGAGGGCTCGGGTCTGGCCTTGCTCGACATCGCAGGCACGCCGCGACTCGAGCAGCGCTTCGAAGCGAGCGCGTTGGGCGACTCCCCGCTCGGCTTCGGCCTGGATTACGCCGCGCCCGGAGTGCTGCTCTTCAACACCTTGGGTCACTTCGAAGCCTCCGGTGCGCTCGGCGCGGAAGATTCGCTGCTGCGCTTGGATACTGCCACTGGCCAGGTCGAGGCATTGCTGCGCTCGGCGGGCGAACCGTTCACGCTCGGCGGAGCCCGTTGCGCGATGGGCTGTGGCGTGTGCTTTGCCGCGGATGCCAAGCGCGCGGGTGGCAGCGTGCTCCGTTTCACGGTCGACGCCCTGAGCACCTTCGCCGCGCCGACGACGATCCGCGCCGAGACACGGATCGGTCTGCCTCCGCGTTATTTGGGCTGGTTCTAAAAGCAGTTCAACCTTCGGCCTGCCGAGCGCGGAAACACGGCGCGTTTGCGAGGTGCGCTGCGGGATCGCGATCGCCCCCCAATGAAACGCGCGGTCTCGTCCGGCTAAGTGCGCTGTCCGTTAGTAATGGTCGCACCATTTAGCGGACAACGAACTCGAAAAGCTCGGATGCGATCCGGCACTCCGGCACAGTTCGAGCGGCTGCTTCGTTTGCTGCGCGATGCCCAACGAGGGCTCGCCAAACCACGTTCGATCAACGGCGGCGGCTAAAAATCGATCGGCGCTGGCTTGACGGAGGGCGCCTCGGAAGGGCTCGGCAAGCCCGTCGGGGCGGACAGAGTGGGGTAGGGCGTCGCGAGCGTGGGCGCGGCGGATACGCTCGGGCGGTCGCCCTCCGAGACCTCCGGATCCTGCAGATCGCCTTCGGCCTCTTGATCGTGATTGTGATCGTGATCGCGGTCGCGCGAGTTCGTCTTGCGTGGCGCCTCGCCGGGGCCTGCGTAGTCCACCCAGTAGGTGTTGGTGTCGCGTACGTCGAGGTGTACGAACGATGAATTCGGGTAGTAGCCCACGCCCACGGAAGTCAGCGTGCGCAAATAGTCGCGCAGCGTTACGTTGTCGACCCCGGGAATACTGAAGTCGACCGCGCGGCTCAGCTTGTGCCTCGAATCCTCGAAGAACGAGCGCGTGCGGTAGCCGCTCACGATCCGCATCGGACGACTGCCGAACTTGTCGCTCACCTTGGCTAGCAGCCGAATGAGCCTGGGATCCGTAGCCGGGCGCGAGCCGGTGGCTCCGAACAACTTGGCCACTTCGGTCTGCGCGGTGGGCGTCACTTTGCCCTTTTTGTCCAGCGCATAGCCGCGAAAGTGCTCCGAGTAGGTGAACAGATCTAGGTAGCCTTTGCGCAAACCGACGTGCGGCAGCTTGCCGTGCCTGCCACTGGCTTCCGCCTCGAGGCTCGCGATCGAATCGCCGGGGCGCGGGACGAGCAACAACTGTCCAGCGCGTAGCGTTACCCGGCGGGTGATGCCGTTGGCGGCGCACAGTGCGTCGACAGTGATCTGGTAGCGCTTGGCGATCGATTCCAAGCGTTGACCCGAGTACACCTTGTGCGTGCGCGGGCCGTCGTCGCTGTCGCTGTCGCGATCGGTGTCTTGGTCCTTTTCGTCCTTGTCACTGCGCGTAGAAGCGGGCACTACCGCGTCACTCGGACGTTGCGGCGGGTACAGCGTGCGCGCACGCGTTCCGTCCGGATCGTCCAGGCCGGGAATGGTCAGCTTCTCTCCCGGCTTGAGTCGAGCGTTCTTGGCCAGCCCGTTGGCCGTGCGGATTGCCTCGACACTGACCTTGTAGCGTTTGGCGATCGAGGTGAGTCGTTGGCCCGAGTAAACCACGTGAAAGCGCTGCGGCTCGCCGCTCTCGCGCGCGGCGGAGGGGAGCGCCCAGAGTATGCCGGTGAGGGTCAGGAGCGCGATGCGGCGACGAAGATTGGACTCGGTCATCAGGGCTTGGCGGGGCGGGGGGCTTGGAGGACGGTCCCGGGGAGGTCCGGTTCTAACTCGTATTGGGCAAGGATCCACTGCAGTTTGCGTTTGGCCGAGCCGGAAACGGCCCGCTTCCCTTCTTCCTGTAGGCCGCGCGCCCGCCAGAGGGCAAAAATTTGCTCGAATCGCGCTCGGTCCATCATTCCTGCGCAACCGGAACGCGGCCTTGGCCGACTCCTTGACAGCGTAAAATTACAGAGCCGACTATCCAGGAGCTCTGGCTGCCGTCACTGCCATGCTCCATCGATTGGGTTTTCCATGATATTCCGCGCTCGTTCACTGGCTTTGCTGATCGCGTGTGCCGCACTCTTCACGCCGCATTCGGCGCAGGCCGAGGCAAGCGCAGCGGAAATTTCTGCGGCCAAGCAGGCCTTCGAGAGCGCACTGGCCGCGGAGGCGGAGCAGCGCTGGGCAGATGCCGCGCTCGAGCTGCGCGAAGCAATCGCAGTCAAAGATACGCCGGGGCTACGCTTTCATCTCGCCCACTGCGAAACCGAGCTGGGACGCTTGCTGGAGGCGTCGCTCGAATACGATCGCGCGCTCGAGCTGTTGCGCGGCGGTGTCCAGGCGCCAGACGTGCAGCAGCTGCTCGGGCCCGCGCGGGCGGCACTGCTTTCGCGACTCCCGCGTCTCACCTTGGAGATTCCGGCTGACGTGCGAACCTCACTGATTGGCATCGACGACCGCCGCTATGCCTCGAGCGAAGTAGCCCTGGGCGTACCACTCAATCCGGGGAATCATGAACTGCGTGTGCAAGCGGTGGGGCGGCGTGCCTTCGAGCGCGCCCTGAGCCTGAATGAGGGGGACCGAGTCAGCTTGTCGGTGGTGTTGCCTCTTGCCGACCCAGCGGGCGGCCCGAGCGAAGCCACGCGCGTTGCCGAGCCCTCACTGCCAGCGAGCGAGAGTACCGCCGGCCACCTGCCCGAGCGCCCATCCTCGTCGGTCAAGCTGTACTTGATGATCGGGGAGTCGCTGCTCACCGCGGCGGGACTCGGGGTCGGTATCGGCTACGCCGTTGCACAGGGAGCTGCCGCCGATCGCGTCGGCTCCGCGCAAGCTCGCATCGACGACGCTGCGCAGAGCGATGCCATGGCCTGTGCCACGTCGGACGAAGAATTGCTCGGCGCGTGTTCGGAGCTGCAGGCCGCGTTGGACGATCACAATCGCGCGACGACCTTGTCTCGGGTCGGATTCGTGACCGCGGGGGTCGGCGCCGTTGCGCTTTTGGCGACTTGGCTGATCTACCCGAACCCACGCGCAAGCGCGTCTGGGATCAGCGTGCAGCCGGTGGCGAGCCTCGGCCGCCTGGGGTTGATGGGCCGCTTCTAGTGCAGGTCGCCGCCCAAGACGCGAGAGGCGCGACCGGTTTCCCGGTGGGGCCTTTCGCGCTCTACGGGTGACTGCCTGTCAGCGAGCGAAGTATTGGGTCGCGCGCTTTTGCCCTTTGGTCTTCAGCGACTTCTGGGCAATCAGTTTCTTGACGGGCAGGTTGAGCTCCTTGGTCACCGTGCCCATGCCTGCGGCGATTTGCTCGATGCGCTGACCGGCGTTGCCCTTGACGTAATCGAGCAGGCGACCCGTGAGGCGCTCGATCTCCCCCGGATCTCGTTTTTGCCCTTTTTCGCGGCGACCACCACCACGAACCGGCGCTGCGGAGGCAGCAGCACGGCCCGGGCGACCCGCGCGGCCAGCGCGGCTCGGGGCAGCGCTTCCGCCGAGCGCGTCGCGTACGGTTTCCATCGCGGAGTCGCGAATTAGAGCGCTGAGCTCTTCGGCGAATGCTTCGACGCGACTGCGGATACGATCGTTCACTGTGTTCTTTGCCATGACGGGCTTGAGTATTCAGTGTGCGATCTGCTGTCAACTCATAAGTGTCAACTCATAAGCGCATTCGAGTGGTTGTGTGGCACTCTGACGCGGCGCTGTGTCTAGGTTGCACGCTGCTGGGGGGTATTTCTATTTGTTGCGGATCGCCACGTGGCGAGATCGGAAATCACCCGAACTAACGACGATATCCACTACTCCCAACATTTCCTGCCAGGACTCGGATTCTGCACAATGGTACCAGCGCTGAGCGCCCCACACCTCCGGCTTGGACGGCGGAACGCAGCGCGCGCTCAGTAAATCGAGCGAAAAGCAACGATTGTCAAACAATTCGAGCTTGGCTCGAGGATTGCTGTTCGAACCTTTCTGCAGGTCCGGTGTCACCGGGGACGCGCTCGCGCGACTGACCGATCGAGCCTGTGGTCTCGAAATGGAGCGATTGAAAAATGATGATCTCGAAGCTCGGTAATCGAATGTTGGCAGTGTCGATCGGTCTTGTCAGTCTGCAGACTTGGCAAGCTCGCTCGCGGCCGCGATTTGGGTACCAATAAGTACGAATCGATCCACGCATTCTCGAGCTCGCACAGGCGGAACGGCGCCGGCAGACGGCAACTAGCTAGCGGGGACCGGCAGCGTTATGCGCATGATACCTCAGCTTGAGACGCTTCAGGCCGGGCCGCGGGGGCTCGCTGCCAGCCGGCGACGTCCACGCCAGGCTGAGGGGCGAACTCGGTTCGAGCCAGTCGCTGGCGGTACGCCGCGCTTGCTGGCCGCTTCTGTCTGCGAAGAGACATTCGACTCGTGGAGAGTTGGGTGACACAAGGTAAACTACTGTAAGTTGGCTTGCGCCTTTGACAGAGCCAGAAATCTCGCGCTAGCGTGCAAAGCACATCGGCAGTGGTGGGCACATTCAAGCACGAGGATCGAGTGATCAGGCGTAGGCGATCTCGCTGGAGTCTCCGTGTATCGGTTTTGCTCGTTTCACTTGCTGGGCTGGCCGCCGGCTGCGGCAGCGGTGATACGGATAATTTTTTCAGCTCGGGTGGGGTTGGGTCGGGCGGTGCCTCCAACCATTCCGGCACGAGCGGCATCGCCGACGCGGGGAGCCCTGACGCTGGC
>DATEPG010000657.1:0-16033 GCA_035273265.1 Polyangiaceae bacterium | reverse complement strand
AACCAGCCCGCATCTTCGGCGTTTACGTCGTCGGCTTTGGGGGCCAGGGAGGGCGTGGGGGCCAGCTTCGGCGCG
Source organism: Polyangiaceae bacterium (assembly GCA_035273265.1). Classification (GTDB taxonomy): domain Bacteria; phylum Myxococcota_A; class Polyangia; order Polyangiales; family Polyangiaceae; genus PMG-095. The sequence goes on along the minus strand of DATEPG010000657.1, from coordinate 15,958 downwards.
GGCAGAGACGGGGACGTGAGTGCCGGCAGCGAAGGCAGTTCGGGCAGCGACGCCGTGGGGGCGGGCAGCGACGCCGTGAGGGCGAGGGGTGAGGGGGGGCGAGGTGAGGGGGGCGTCGAGCCACGCAGGGGGGCTGGTTCTTCGCCCACGCGCTCGATGCTGGTGATCGCTCCACGGCGTGCGATGTCCGAGAGTACCGCTTCGAGCAGGCCCGGCGCGACCGAACCGCTGGTGATCAGCTCGCGCGGAGACGCGCCAGCGATCATCTTCTCGAGCAGGCCGCGTGCCGGTTCGGGAGTGCAGGGCAGGTAGCCCTCGATGATGTTCGTTGCGATTTCTACGCGGGTGACGCCGACCAGCGCGCCGGCGGAAAGCGAGTTGAGGGCCGCACGCGCGCTCTCGATGGGCGCCTTCAAAATCTGGGCTGCGGTGCCCTGGAAATCGACGCGACAAGGCGTCGCATCCGGCTCCACCACGAAGCGGCCCGCGCTGACCCCGAGCAACGCCGCAAGCACGAACGCGCCGCGCTCGAAGCTGCCATCAGCAGAACTGCGCGTTGCAGAGCAGAGCCGACCCCGACGGATCTGCACCTCATACAGGTACACGGCATCGCGGATGCCAACGCGGACGTCGCGCTGTTCGGCGCTGGCCAGTTCCAGGATCAGCCGCGGCGTCAACCCATCCAACCGGCCGCGCGCATCCCCGCCTGCGGCAATGCGCTGCTCGACCCGCGCGCGCGGGCGGAGCACTTCACGCAAACGCTCGGCAACGGTCGCGGCTGCCGCTTCCTTGCGCAGGTAGCCGTCGGCGGTGGCGCCCAGCTCGCGCACGCGCTGCAGCAGATCTTCCTTCCACGAAAGCAAGATCACCGGCACATCCCGCACGGCAACATCGCGTTTGATCTCGTGACACAGGGAGAACCCGTCCAACTTGGGCATGAGCACATCGCTCACCACCAGGTCGGGCCAGGCGTCATACGTAAGCGCCAGGGCGCGCGCACCGTCGTGCGCCTCGAGCACCTCCACGCCCAGCGCCTTGAGCAATCCGCTCATGAACCAAACCACCGCCGGGTCATCGTCCGCGATCACGATGCGACGGCCCTGCAGGGACACGTCGTCGCCCGAGCGCGCCTCGCTGCCGCCCGAATTCCGCTCGCCGGCGCGGCGCTCCTCCGTGCCCCAGGCGGCCATCGGCACCGCGCCTTCAGGGCCACTCGAGTCGAAGCGCACGGCACCGCTCGAGCGCAAGGTCACCAATTCGCGGATGCGTGCCACGGCGCCCCAGACGGCCGCCATCACGTCCACGCCGTCACCGAAGCCAACGCTCGTGCCGCGGGCGCTGGGCGCCACCGCATCCAGCAGACCGCGGCGGACCTCGAGCGCAATACGGTCCGCCAGGGCCGAAACCGACAGCTCCCCCAATGGCTCACGACCCGAGCGCGCTTCGGCGGTGAGCCCTCGCAGCTCGATCACCGTGCGCTGCAGGGTTTCAGCGCTGACCGGCTTGGCCAGCACCCGCGCGCCCAAGGCGAGGTACGCGGAAGCGGCCTCAGGACTGGCGAAATCGCCGATCACGAGCAGCGGCACGGGCTCGACCAGCAGATCTTTGAGCAGGTCTTCGGCCAGCTCGCGAGCGCCGGGCAGCTGCGCGTCGACGATGGCCAGATCGGGACCGAGGATCCGGGCCTGCTCGCGGGCGCGCGTCGAATCCGCAGTACATTCGCACTCCACATGCGTGCCCGGGATGGCCTGAAGGGCCTCCGCCAGCGCCTGCGGCCCGAAGATCAGCACGCTGAGCGGCCAGGTCGCGGACACTCGGTTCACGCTTGTTGCGTTCGCCTGCACGTTCACATGGGCCGGGGGTCGCAGCGAGACCGGCATGCCGAGCAGCAACGACGGCAGCAAATCCAGCGCACGGGCAACCTCGCTGAACTCGCTCTTGCGCAGGCGCTTCTCGGCCTCGGTGGCTGCCTCCGCGACGCTGGCGAAGCCCAGCACCCGCGCGGCCGAGCTGAGCGCGTGGACGCGCCGGAGCAAGCCATTGCGCAATGCGCCATCAGTGGGCGTTTGCTCCACTGCGCGCAGCGAGACGCGCAACGCCTCGAGGCGCTTGCCCAAGTTGGCAACGAAATCGCCGCGCGCGCCCGTTAGACGAGTGGCCTCGTCCTCGCGGGCAGGAACTGGCCCGACCATCCCTCGGCCGTACCACACTCGCCAGCCCGAGCCGAGTATTTGCAGGCGCTCGGCCGTCAGGCCGGCGAACGCTCGCTCAAACGGGCTAGCACCGCGTCGGTAACCGCGCGCGTGCTCAAGCTGCCGCCCAGATCAGGCGTGGTTTCGCGAGCCTCGAGCGTGGCTTGAATCGCAGCCTCGAGGTCCCTAGCGGCGGCCTCGAAGCCAAACTCTTGGAGCAACAGACTAACGCAGAGCAGCGTGGCCACGGGGTTGGCTTTGCCTAGCCCCACCAGCTTGGGGGCAGAACCGTGCACGGGCTCGAACAGCTTCACGCGCTCCGGGTGGTCCGGGTTCGAGCTGACACTGGCCGCGACCCCCAGACCGCCCTGCAGCGCCGCGCCCAAGTCGGTCACGATGTCTCCGAACAAATTGTTGGTCACGATCACTTGGAACTGGCTCGGGTCGCGGACCAGCTCCAGGCACAAAGCATCGATGTACAGGTGGCTGGCCTCGATTTCGGGATAATCCAGGCGCACCTCTTGAAACACGCGCAGCCACAACTCGTGGGCGTAGCGCATCGCGTTCGATTTGTCCGACATCGCGACTCGCCGGCGACCGCTGCGCCGGGCGTAGCTGAAGGCCGCGCGAATGATGCGTTCGACCCCCTTGCGCGTGTTGACGTCCTCGTTGATCGCAACCTCGTCGGCGCTGCCGCGCCGCAATTGACCACCGATACCCGCGTAAATACCCTCGGTATTCTCGCGGAAGACCACGAAATCCACATCGTGCGCGCTGCGGCCGCGGAGCGGCACCAGGCCATCGGAGAGCGCGCGCACCGGCCGCACGTTGGCGTACAAATCGAAGCCCATGCGCATCCCGAATAGGATGTCGCGCGCGTGCTCGAAGCCCGGCACTCGCGCATCGCCCAGGGCGCCCAGCAGTACTCCGGCGCAGCTCGAAAAGATCTCCTCGCTCACATGCGCCGGGAAGGTCGTGCCGTCGCGCAAGTAGCGCTCGGCGCCCAGATCGAGCTCCCAGAGTTCGAACTCGATGGCGCGCCGTTGGCGGAACCAGTCCAGCACACGCAAACCCTCCGCGATCACCTCCGGACCGATGCCATCCCCCCGGATGATCGCCAATTTCTTCATTAATTCAGCTACCTGCCGCACGCTCCAAGAGTATCCTCAGGAGCGATGCCACCTGTTCGGGGTCGCCCTCGTGGCCCTCGGGTAAAAGCCCGGAGGCGTCGATCACCAGCACGCCGGCGTTGCTGCAAGCTGACTCGAGCACGTCCGAACCCCCCGCATCCAAGCGGGCGACAGCCGCGCAGCTGGGCAGCACGAGCGCCCATAGCGGCGAGCAGGCCTCTACGAGCGGCAGACCGACCACGCCCAGCTCTCCGCCGTCTGCCAGGCGCAAGGTGGCGAGCGCGTGCGGGATCGGCGCGCTCGGAACCATCTCGGTCGGCGCAATGGCGTCGGCAATGCGGCTCACCGCGTGCGTGAGCGTAGCCAGCCGCTGCTGCGAAGCTGCAATCGCCACCCGCACGGGCGGCCGAAAGCCCGCGCGGGCCGCGCGCTTGGCCAACGCGGCGAGCACGGTCAGGCGCTCGGCGTCGGCCAACTCGACGCGCGCAGCGCCTGCGGGGATCCGGCGGATCTGCCCCAAATCCAGCAAATCTGACAAGGCTTCGAGCACGTCCAGATCGGCGATGGGGACTTCGTCCAAAAGCTCGGACAGCGTGCGCGGGGCGAGCAGCACCTCGAGCACGCGCTGACCTGCTTCGCGCGTACTGGTCTCCGGCGGCACGATCGCCAGGAAGGCGTCCGACTCCGAGTTCAGCAGCTCGCGGCGGCGCTTGGTCTCGTCGATGTGACGCATGCCCTCGAGCAAGAGCGAGCGTGTGGGCAGCACGATCCGACGCAGTGAGTGACCGGCACCGCTGGCGAACGAGAACACGCCCTCGGATTCCCCGAGCAAGCGATAGAGCGCCTTTTCTCCCTCCAAACGCCGATAGACGGCGTCCACGATCTCGCCGTCCGAGAGCCGGACCTCGCCCGCGCCGGCCTGAGTCGTGATCGACAACGAGCCGCTGCGGCGATTCATACTGAGCAGCTGCAGCAGGTCTAAAATTCCGATCTGCTGCAGGTTACCGCGCACGTCCCCGCTCTCGGCCACCGCAGCGTTCGCGCGCAGCGGCAGCGCGTGCATGCGCCGTACGATGTCCTCGACTTCACTCGCGTCGAGCTCGTCGGCGTGCAGTTGGCGCTCGGGCAGCGTGCTGTACAGGGTAAAGATCATCACCCGCGCGAGCGCCGGATCTGCCGCGAATTTGGCCTTGAATCCGCCTCCGGACAAGATCTCTGCGGAGACGATCGCCGCTTCCGGAGGCGCGGCACGAGCGCGATCCAAGGCGCTGCCCACGCTGTCTGCGATGGCGACCTCGAGACCGCGCGCGCGCAGCTTGGAGGCCAGCGCGCCCAGCGCGTCGAAGTCCGACTCCACGACCAAGATCGAGCGAGCCATCAGTCGGCGAGCCTCAAGTCGGTGGCGTCCGACAGCAGGCGCAAAATCAAGTCAACCAACAGCGGATCGGCCGCGTGAACTGCGCGCACCACATTGCCCTCGCTTCGGCCGAGCAACACGTACGATGAATGCTCGGCTACCACGCACAAAATATCGAGATTGGCGCAGCCTTCGAGACCCGACACGTCGACCACCTCGAAGCGCAGGCCGTCCCCATCCCGGCCATGCTCGGCGCGCACGGCGCCGCCCACGCTGATCCCGGCGTGGACGGAGGCCACGATGCGGGCTTGGCCAGCGCGCCATGCCTCGGACACCGTGCTCAGCGCCAGGCCCACCAAATCCATCGCCGGCAGCTCGATGTAGTGCGGGCTCTCGGGACCGCGCGCGTTCGGCGAACGGTCGACGGTGGGGAGAGAGAGTAAAGCGTCCGTCAAATCCGGCAAAGAGTGCTGACTCAGATGGAGCCGTTGCACCACACTGTTCTGCGAAGCTTCAGCGCGCTGCTTGGCCACCCGCAGCAGTCGCGACAGATCGCCGCCATCGTGCGGGAAGGTGGCAACACCCACCGTCACGCCCAAGCCGCTCGCTGACCATCCGCTATCACGGGTGGCCAATTCAGCTAAGATTCTGCAGCGACACGAGTGTGCACCGAGGCCGCCCGTCTCGGGCAGCAACAGATAGAACTCGTTGGCGTCCACCCTGGCCAGCACGTCCGTGTCACGCACGGCCGTGAGCACGTGCTCGGCTACCAATACCGTGGGCTCGCCCTCGCCCTCGCCCTGACTCGGGCGATCGAACTGCACGCCGATCGTGGCCAGCGCAAAACGCCTACTATGACGGCGCGCCATGTCGATCTCGCGTCCGGCGACGTCCACGAAATAGGCGAACGTATAGGCGCTCGAGCTGGGGTCCTTCATCGCCCCGCGATGCGACTGCTCGCGCGCGCCAATCAAGGCCAACGCAGTCGTGGCTTGAGCGCCGAGCAGAGGCAAGAGCGGAAATACTGCGCTCGCGCTCTGACCTTCCGCGGTCTTGCCGAGCAAGACCAAGCCACTCTGCTCGCGGCGCAGCGCCAGACGCAGCGTGTCCAGGCCGTGTTCGCGCGCGTGGTTCAACAGCTCCATTTCATCGCAAAAACTGGGCGCATCCCCCAAATTTCCGCGCCCCGCAGCGCGCATCAGCTGGCGCGAGCCCTCGGCCGCAGGCACGTACACCGCCGCCAATCGCAGGCCGACGCCGTCGACCAAAAGCTCGCTCAGGCGTTCGGCAGCGTCGCGGCGGGTCGGGGCTTCGGCCAGCTCCGCTACTTGCTCCACCAGCGCAACGTGACGGCTGGAGGCGGCCGCTGCACGTTCCAAGCGTAGGCGCTCCGTGCGCTCAGCGAGGCGCGTGCGCACGTCGGCCAGGGCGTTCATCAGCTCATCGCCGGACAGAGGCATGACCAGCGTGCCGGCGCTCCCCAGCGCGGTGGCCTGCACGCCCAGCGCCAAATTTTCAGCAGCGGTCAGGGCGAACACCGTGACGTGCGGTGCGAGCGCGCGAACATGATGCAAAACAGCTAAGCCCGCGCCATCCCCCATGGTCACGTCCACGAAGGCAACGTCGGGAACTTGCGAGGAAATTCGCACCAAACCCTCGGCGAGATCGGTGGCCACGCTGAGCCGATCCCCGGATTGCCCGAGGGTTCGTCCCATGACCTCGATGGCGTCCGCGTTGGACACGATCGCCACCACGTTCAAGTCGTGGGGTGGGCCGTCGATCTCGACATTCAAGTGAGCGAAACCTCGCCCGAGAAAACGCGCCGAGCCGGACCACGCATGGTCACGTCCAACGCTTCTCGAGTGACGGTGATGTGCAAGGGCCCACCCGGCAAACGCACTTCAATCTCGGTATCGAAAGGCACGCGGCCTTGGCGTGCGGCAGCGACCACTACCGCGCAGGCGCCGGTGCCGCAGGCCAAGGTGCGACCTACGCCGCGCTCCCAGACCAATAGCTCCAGCACCCGCTCACTGCGCTTGGTCACGAGTTCGATGTTGCTGCCCGACGCAAACTGCGCCGAGAGCGCCGGGCCGAGCTCGTCGAGCGCGTGCTCGTCGAGGCCCGTGTCGAAGGCCACCGCGTGCGGATTGCCCATTGACACCCGCGAAAACGGCAGTTTCGTCGAACCGAATTCGTGCACCAGCTCGCCCTCCGGCAGGCCGCGGCCCATGCCCACCGAGACGGAGCCCTGCTTGTCGGTGCGTTCGACCGCGACCAAGCGCGGCCCCGCGTCGGTGTCGACGATGAAGCTCACTGCTTGCGCGCGATCTTGCAAGGCGAGGTGCAAGGCCACGCAGCGCAGGCCGTTGCCGCACATTTCCGGGCGACTGCCATCGGCATTGAGCACGACCATGGTGGCGCGGGCGCCGAGCGATGTGGGCGGCATCACGAGCAACACGCCGTCGCCACCGACGCCGAAATGGCGATCGCAAAGTTTAGCGACTTGCGCGGCGTCGAGCAGCGCCTCGTCGGTGGCATCGACGATTAAGAAATCGTTGCCCAGGCCCTCGTACTTGGCGAAACGGAGATTCGTCGGTTCAGTCATCGTGGGAGTTCCGGTGGCTCATGAATCTGAGTCGTACTGACCGTTCTGGCCAGCCCCGCCCTGGTGTGTCCGAGCTACGTCCCCCTCTGACCCAATCTGACGAGAAGCTCGGCCAGCGTGAGTCCGACAATCGCTACCAGCTTACTGCGAGACCCGGCCCCTGAAACAATTTCGATCGCGCTTTTTCCGCAACCGAGCGCCGCCGCCAGGGTCCGAATCAGCTCGGCATTCGCCTGTCCATCCACGGGTGGGGCTGCTAGGGCGACCCCTAAAATCCCCTCTCGAACCTCCAGAATTCGGCTCTTGGACGCCTTCGGCTTCACTCGTACGCGAATTCGGAGCGAGCTCCCGCGCTGTTCGACCTCCAGAACCGACATCCGGCGGGCAGCTTACCCGGTTCGGCCGCGGCTGGCGCGGACAGCGCAGGTCCGGCAAGCTCTGCGGCCCTCCGCCCTGTCCAGGCCCCCAGCCCCCGATCAAGCAATGCGACGCCCACTCATTCTCAACGGTTTCATGGCCACCGGAAAGTCGACCGTGGGGGCGCTCGTCGCCCAAGCGACGGGCAGACCCTTCATCGATCTCGATCAGGCGATCGAGAGCGAAGCGGGCGCCAGCATCGAGAGTCTCTTCGCGACCCGCGGAGAGGCGACATTCCGTGCGCTCGAGCGCGCGCTTCTCCAGCGGGTGCTGAGTCAGGCGACGCGCGCAGCACTCGCGCCAGTGATTGCAGTCGGTGGCGGCGCACTGATCGCTCGAGACATGCGGCTTCAGGCGCTCGATCGAGCCGTCGTCATCTCACTCGAGGGAAGCCCTGCCGAGCTCGCCCGCCGCGCGCTCCAGCAAGGACCGAGGCCGTTACTTTCCGGCGGCGACCCTGAGCAACGCGTGAGCGAGCTGCTCGCTCTACGGGCCACTAGCTACGCCGAGGCTCACGCGCGCATTTCCTGCGAGGCAGCGCTGGAAACCGTGGCCGAACAGGTGCGTGAGGCATGGCAGCGCGACGAGCTGGCCGTGGCGGCGGGAGAAGCATCCTATAGCGTGCAGACCGGTTTGGGGTTTGCGAGCGGGCGCGTGGGCGCGCTGGTCGCACAAAGCCCGGTGTGCGTCCTAGTCTCTGACAAGACCGTGGCGGCGTTGCACGCGGCACCGATCGAGGCGGCGCTCAAGGCAGCGGGCGGCCGCCTGATCCGTGTCGATCTCGAGCCCGGCGAAGCGCACAAGAACATCGCTTCGGTGGCAGCAATCTGGCAGGCGGCATTGGAAGGGGGAGCCGATCGCCAAGCCACCTTCGTGGCTTTGGGCGGCGGGGTGGTCAGCGACATGACTGGTTTCGGCGCGGCGAGCTGGATGCGCGGCGTGCGCTGGGTCGGCATTCCGACCACCTTGCTTTCGATGGTGGATGCCTCGGTCGGCGGCAAAACCGGGGTCGATCTGGCTGCCGCTAAAAACGCGGTGGGGGCCTTTTGGCAGCCGAGCGGCGTGCTGTGCGACGTTCACTACCTGAGCACCGAGCCCGCCCGCGGTTTCATCAGCGGACTCGCGGAGGTCGTCAAAACCGCGATCATCGGCGATCCGGAGCTGTTTACCCTGCTCGAGGACAACGCCGAGCGTGTGGTTCAGCGAGATCACGACTTGACCGCAGAAATCGTGCGGCGTTCGGTGCGGGTCAAGGCGCGAATCGTCAGCTTCGACCAACGTGAGAGTGGGCTACGGGCAGTGCTCAATCTCGGCCACACCGTGGGCCACGCGCTGGAAGCCCAAGCCGGCTATAGCGCGCTCAGCCACGGCGAGGCCGTGAGCCTCGGCTTGGTTGCGGCCTTACGGCTGGGCGAAACCCTTGGCCAGACCCCGCATGAACTGAGCCAGCGCACGCTTTCACTGTTGCGGCGCTTGGGTTTGCCAGCAAGCCTCGCCGGGCAACCCCTCAGCGAAGCCGCCGCGCTGCTCGGCCATGACAAGAAGCGCGCGGGCTCTGCCGTGAAGTTCGTATTCGCGCGGGCCCTGGGCCAGGTCGAGACCCAAAGCATCGCCCTGAGTGAACTGCGCACACGCGTCCTCGAGCTTGCACAATGAGCGAAATACCGCGCAAGGCGGACACTTCAGTAAGGGATGTTGTGCACAATCTTGGCGTCTCGGAAGTTCGCTCGGTACACTTGGTGTAGGTGCGCGCTCGACGCGCCTCCGCCCTTTCGAGGTCCCCATGCGCCGCTTGCGTAACAAGTCACTGCTTTCCGCCTTCTTGCTCACGCTGGGCTCGCTCGCGCTCATTCCGAGCTGCGCCGAGAACAACAGCTCCGTGTTCGTCGTAGGCGTGATGCAGCTCGATCCCACGACTTGCACGGTCACGCCGGACGACACCGCGGTGATGTTGGCGGGCGGCATCCTGGACGTGGCTTTCAGGACGAATTACACGGCGTTTCTACTGGTTGGCAATCAGCTCACCGAACGCGGCTCGCGCGAGCAGCTGCGCACCGAGACCTCGCGCATCGCCCTGCGCGGAGCTGAGGTGCTGTTGACGACGCTCGACGGCAAGACGCTGGGCAACTACTCCACGGTCGGCACCGGCTTCGTCAATGCCTCTGCCGGCGGCCTGCCAGCGTACGGCGCAGTATCCGTCGACATCATTCCGTCCGCCCTCGGTTCGAGCCCTGCCGTCATCAACGCGGGCACGGTTTTGGCCAAAATCCGCGTCTTCGGCGACACGCTAGGCAACACCGCAGTGACCTCCAGCGAGCTCGCCTTCCCTATCCGAATCTGCAACGGCTGCTTGGTTGGCTACCCAACCGAGGCCGCCGACCCGACCAGCGCGGGCGGCGCCTACCAGTGCACGACCGCGGCGAGCACGACCCAAGACGATGACACCAGGCCCTGCATCATCGGCCAGGACGACGGTTTCCCGTGCACGCTGTGCTCCGCCGCGATTCCTTTGTGCAAGGATCCGGCTCAAAATCCATCGTACGGTCCGACTCCCTGAGTTCGCTGGCCCACGGCAGACATCGGCTCGAGCCCTAGAGGGAGTCATGCGCGGAACTCCACTGCTCGCCACGTTACTGGCCGTTTTGAGCGGCGCAGCGCTAGCGCAAGCCGAACCCGAGTGGAACGTGGCGGCGCAGACGTCCCTGTGCGGCTTGGGCACGGACGCTGTCTGGCAGAAGACCGGGTTCTGCGGCAATTTTCGGGGAGATCTGCTGTTCGGTCGAGACCGAAACGCCGACTTCGCGCTGGGCCCCTACGCAACGTTCGGCACGGCCACCTTCTCCGATCTCCGATTTGGCGGCGGTTTGAGCCTTCTTTTACCAACCCTTGGCGGTGACTTTCCGATCGTCTTATCGGCCGGCGCACTGAGCCGCAACGCCGATGACCTGCGCCTCGCGAGCCAGGCGTTCTTCGGCGTACGCAGCCACAACTTTCACGGCCATTACGCGATGGCCAGCGGCATCGTCCTTGGCGGCGATGCCACCGTCTCCGGCGGCCGCGGAAATACCCTCTATGTCGGATTGCAGATCGACGGCCTGTGGCTCGCGCTGCCCTTCATCCTGGGTTACGAGTGGCTGCATCGAGCGCCCGATCCCGGCGACTAACACCCGTGCGCGGTCGCGATCAGCGCGCGCTGGGTACGCAAACGAGCACGCCAGATTCGTCGCATCCGGCACCGGCACGGTTACGGAGAGACGTGAAGAGCGGCCTTAGGGCTCGAGAGACGGACCAAAATCGAACTCGACTTCCGCCTCGTCGGGGTTCGGCTGAGTGGGCGGTGCCGGGGCGGATAGCTCTGCAGAATCGGCTTCGAGTGCGGCATCGATTCGGGAAACTAGACTGCTCAGCATCTCGCGCGCGCGCTGTTCGGAGCGCAGGCGACGGGTACGCTCGTCCTCCAGATCGTGCGCGAGGGACAACGCCGCGAGCAGCAATGACTGCGGCGAGACCTGGCGACCCGGCGCAGTGAGTTGGCGTAAACGCGCGTCGACCACGTCGGCCAGACGATGCAGGTCGGCTTCATCCGCAGTCGCGACGACGCGGTAGGTCTGCCCCCCAACACGGAGCTCGACCGGACCTTTGGGCATGCGCGAGCGAAGCTAGCACCCTGGGCACGCGATGGAAATGCTGCTTCTGTGTTTTTGAGGGTTCGGCCGCGCTGATTTTGAGCCCAATAAGCGCCCAGGTTTTCCACAGGGCCGTAGTCAAAGGAGCTCGATGGACCCTGCTATATCAGGCCCGAAACATGCGCCGTCTCGCTCTTGGACTGTCGGCCCGAACCGGTGACCCCCGCTCGGGCCCTAGCGCAGCAGACGCAACGACCAGTCAGCGAGCACGCGCGGCAGCTCCTCGTGGGTCATCGCTCGCACGTTCAGGTGCGCTCGGCTTACGGCATCGAACAACGCAGCAACCACGGCCACTCGCAGCGGGTCCGCGAGTCCCGGCAACGCACTCCGTGCATCGCGCTCCGCATTCAGCACGGCCGCAAGGTACTGGCCCAGCACCGACAATTGTGTGGCTTCGATCAGCTCCGCTTGTGAACGCAAGGCGAGCTTCGCCTGCACGGGGTTTTCCAGCAAATTCTCCGCCCAGACGCGTGCCAGCGCTCGAATTCGCTCGAGCGGCGTGCGCGCCACCTGCATCGCCGCTTCGACACGCGCCGTCAAATCACGCAGCGCGCGCCCCTTGATCGTGAGCAATGCGTGTTCGAGATCGTCGAAGTATTCGTAAAACGTGTTGCGCCCGATGCCCGCAAGCTCGACGACACTCGCGACACTGAGCTCGCGATCGGTTGCGCCGAGCGCGCCAATTGCCGCAAGCACCCGCTCCCGCTGGGCGGACTGGCGCTCTCGTCGGCTCAAACCGCGGTCGTACTGACCCCGCTTCGGCGCGGGAACCAGCTCCACCTCCGGCGACTTCATTGAGAGCAATATATCTCAATGCTCCCAATCCTCGCCTGTCAGCTCGACGATTTGAGGCCCCATTCTTTAGGATTGAGAAGTTTGAGTATTTGTGCTGCCTTATGACTCTCATGAATGTCTATAAATCGTTAATATTACTCGATGATCCCTTGTAGACGCCGAGTATTCATGTGTTTCACGTGAAACTGGGTGCAACCAGGAGCTCGAGGGAACCGCGGTGTTTACCGGAGGTGGCCGCATAGCGCAGCGCGTTCAGTGCTGTGCTTTTCGGCGGGTCGGCGGCTTCCCCCTCGCCTGGTCGACTAGCGCGCTAGAATGGTGAAGCGGCTACGACCGGCATCACTGCCGTGGTGCTACCGAAATTGGTCCTGAGAGCTCCCAGAGCTACCGTCGAGTGCGCCATCGTGCCCCGCTATCAAGCGATGCGGCGCGGCAACGCTGTCGCGGGACTGCGTTGCCATACGGGACCGACCGCACTGAGCGAACCCTAACGTCCCTCTCCCGTTGCGCTCTCGGCGGCTCCGCGCTTTCCCTTCGGTTCGCTTGACGTTCACCCATCGCACGTGTCAGCGCGGCGCACCGGAACGCCATCGTGAGCGGCCCCCACAGTTTCTAGCGCAGGCGCAGTGAGCGCAGCGTGTCCACCTGATCGAGCCTCCCCCCTCTTGCCGGTGCCGGTTCCCAGCGGCTCCTGAGTTCTGCCCGCGGCGCAACTCGCGCCGTACGTGCCACTATTGAGCGATGCACCGAGGCACACGCCGACATTGCGGGTTTGGAACTGCGGGTCGCAGGGGGTGGCGTTTCCCGGGGCGGTTCGACAGCTGAGCGAACCAGTCCTCTCTGTCGCTCTGGCTCTCGGCGGATCGCCCTACGCTCTCGGCCACTCGGCGGCTTTGTCTTTGGCTCTTCCAGTGTCCGCGCGGGCGCGCCACCAGTGTCCCGCGACCGCACCGCTCGCGCTGGCCAGACGAAGCTACCGAACGGACGAGCCTCGTCGGCCGACGCGGTTCGAAGTCGGTCCAATCAAAGTCAAGCGATGCCCCGCGGCATCCGCGGACAGCTTCGAAGTCGGCAGCGCGGCTCGCCCCATCGCAAGTTCCACGACGGATTGAACGCACCCGAGGGACCCGCATCTCCCTCCCGCCGCGCTCTCGGCCGCTCGGCGATTCTCTCTTCGGCTGTCAAAGCTCGCAAACGATGTGGAGCTGGACGAAAGGAGTGGCTGCCTCGCCGGAGGGTTTTCGGCCGCCGGTGTTCGTAGCGTCGGGCTGCGACTGCGGCGCCTTGCGGGCGCACGCGTGCCTGCGCTGTCGACGTACTCGCGGTGCACAGCGAAGTTCGCGCTGGCGAACTCAGAGGTCTTCGAACTCCGACGCTCCTTGGCGTGGCGGCGGTGCTAATAGGCGGCAATGCGATTTGAGTCCTTACTCGATCAAACTCTAGCCGAGCTCAGGGCGGACAGTTTGCTGCGAGAGCCGGATGACGGAGCCGCTCGACGAGCTGTCGGGGTAACGGCCAAACGGATGGGCTTGCAGCTGCTCGATGCTTCGTCGAATGATTACCTAGGCTTCGCCGGGCAAGTCGTTTCACGTGAAACACTCGGGGACCCGGGGGCAGCAGCATCGCGGCTGGTGCACGGTTCGCACGCCGAGCACGTGAAACTGGAGTCCGAGCTGGCCGCCTGGGTCCGCTCCGAAAGCAGTCTACTGTTCTCGTCTGCCTACGCCGCAAACTTGGGACTCATTTCGGCACTGGGAGTCTCTGGCTCCCTGATCCTTTCCGACTCGGCAAACCACGCTTCCCTCATCGACGGCGCACGCCTCGCCAAAGCCGAGGTTCGGGTGGTACCTCACTTGGACCTGGCTGCGCTGACCACCGCACTGAAGGACCAGCGCGGGTCGCGTGCCTGCTGGGTAGTCACCGAGTCCTATTTCAGCATGGACGGCGATGGACCCGACCTGCCTGCGCTGCGCGCGCTGTGCGATCAGTACGACGCCTGCTTGATCGTGGACGAGGCGCACGCCCTGGGAGTGTTCGGCCCGGCTGGCAGCGGAAGGTGCGCAGAGTCGGGGGTGAAGCCAGACATCCTGGTGGGCGCGCTGGGCAAAGCAGTCGGGACCCATGGCGGGTTCGTTGCAGGGTCCCAGAAGCTGCGCGCCTTCCTGTGGAACAAAGCGCGCAGCTTCGTGTTTTCGACCGCACCCTCCCCCCGCCTCGCGGATCTCAGTAGCGCGCACCTGCGGCTCACTCAGGAAGCCGATGCGCTGCGCGTCGCGCTGAAGAACAATACCGAGCAGCTGCGCTCGGAATTGCGAGCCGCGGACTTGCCGCTTGCGCCCGAGTCGTTCGGACCCATCGTGTCGGTCATTCTGGGCGAAAACCAGCGCGTGCTGGCCGCCGCGGAGCAGCTGCGCTCCGTGGGAATTCTCGCGCAAGCAATTCGTCCGCCAACGGTCGCCATCGGGGCTGCTCGGTTGCGACTGACGGTGAAGGCGACTTTCACATCGGCGGAGATCGCGCGTTTGGCAGACGCGGTCAGGCACGCATGCGCGTCGTAGTCCTCGGCTGCGGCACAGGCGTCGGAAAAACCCGGCTGAGCGTCGCGTTGCTGCGTGCACTCGTGGGGCGCGGCTTGCCCGCGCTCGGCTTGAAACCGATCGAGAGCGGCATCGAAATCGACGCCAAGATCGAGCGCGCGGACACGCACGCGGCGCCGTCTGGTTCGGACGCCGCCGCGCTGGCGCTTGCCGGATCCGTCCAAACGCAGCTGCGGCATCCGCTATACGCGCTCCGCGCCCCGGTTTCGCCGCACCTCGCAGCTCGCACCAGCGGGATTCAGATCGACGTCCAACTAGTGGTGGACTGGGTCGCAAAGGCGGAATCGCTTGTGACACCGCATGTAGTGCCACATAGGTCACTTTGGACGATTGTCGAAACGGCGGGCGGGGTGTTCTCACCGCTGGCTCCTGGAGTCAGCAACTTCGAGCTCGCGCAAGCGCTCGAGCCGGCGCTCTGGCTGCTCGTCGCTGCGGACTCGCTCGGGGTGTTGCACGACGTGAGCTCGGCGTCGCGGGCCATGCGCGCCTGCGGCCGCGAACCGGATCACTTGGTGCTCTCGGGAGCTCGCGAACCAGATGCGAGCTCCGGCAACAATGCGGCAGAGCTTGCGACGCTTGGCATCGCTACCCCGAGCGCGGTCCTCGCGCGCAATGACGATCGCGGGGTGGATGCGCTGGTCGAGCGCTTGCTGGAGACTCAACCCCGACCCGGACCTTACACCCGCTAAACGACGCGACCGTTTTCGAGCCTCACGCGATTCGCCCCCAGCTGCTCGGCCAAGCCGTCCGCGTGATTGACGACGATCACCAAAGCACCGCGCTCGCGCTCCTCCAGGAGGGCGTTTTGCAGGTACTCGGCGCTGGCTCGATCGAGCCCCGACCAAGGCTCATCCAGCAACAGAAGCGCGGGATCGTGAACCAGAGCGCGCGCCAATGCAACGCGCTGACGCTGCCCGCGCGAAAGCGTGCCGACGCGCCGATCGGCCAGCGCCTCGGCGCCCACGCGCTTGGCGACTCGCTGCCACGCGCCTTCGACCTCCACGCCATAGATGCGCGCCGCAAGCTCCACGTTCTGACGCGCACTGAGCTCGCGATAGCATAGAGAGTCGTGCGCCACCCAACCGATGTGCGGACGCACCAGCTCGAGATCGGAGCCAAGCGGGTGATAGAGCACCTGACCACTGGTTGGAGTGAGCACGGTGCCGATCACGGCCAGCA
>DATEPG010000656.1:0-26316 GCA_035273265.1 Polyangiaceae bacterium | reverse complement strand
CTGCCGCTACTGCGGCGCCGGCATCGCCACGGTCTGCTGCAGCCGCTGCTTTCAGATGAACATGGCGCACGCTCACCATTGCTTGGGCTGCGGTGCGGAGCTCGGGCTGATCATCGAATCCGCGCTCCAAGACAGCCAGTGTTCGGATTGTCAGTGCTCGCTTTCGGTGATTGCGGAAGCAGCAGGCAGCTTGCTCAATTGCCGCAAGTGCGGCGGTCAGTTCGTGGAGCACGCGCTGTTGCGCAGCCTGCTCGAGACGTACGAGCAGACTGCACAGGCTTTCCCGGACGCTCCTTATCAGCGGCCGCCCAAGGCCAATTTGGAGCGCGTGCACTACCGCCCTTGTGCCGTGTGCCAGCAGCGGATGAATCGCAGAAATTTCGGCGGTGCGAGCGGCGTGATCGTGGATGTCTGCGCGCGCCACGGCACTTGGTTCGATGCCGGTGAATTGCCGCAGGTCCTCGCCTTCGTGAAGAGCGGCGGGCTGGTCCGCGAACGAGCTCGCGAGCAAGAGCGCCTACGTCAGGCCCGCGCGCGCGATCGGGAAATGGCAGGTGCGTCGTCGCCCTCGTCCCCGCTCGCCTTCGACTCACTGGCTCAAAGCGGCGGCGATCCCAGCAGCTTTGCCAAAGATTTATTGGACTTCGTGCTGGAAGTGCTCGTGCGTCGCCGCCCGCATTAGGGCGGGAACTCGGCGCAAAAATGAGGTGCGGTGCGGGGTCACGATCGCCCGCTGTCTTCTCCAGGGCCTAGGCGAGGCCGGCCAAGATTGCTTCGAGCGAAAGGTCTGCGACGCAGGTCACGCCATCCGAGGCACCGTAGTAGATGCGCACCAAGTCGGCTTCGGCGACGAGGCCGCAGGTGAACGCAACGTTGGCGAAGAAGCCCTTGAGCTCGTAAGGCGCTTCCGGGAACAGGATGGGTTCGCGCGAGCGCCCGAGCACGCGGCTCGGATCTTCGCCGTCCAGCAAGAGTGCGCCCAGAGAGTACGTGAGCGGAGCAGCGGTGACGCCGTGATACACCGCGAGCCACGCCGGGCGGCCGCGCACCTGGACCCGAAATGGGACCGCGCCGCCACCCACCTTGAGGTCGTCCCACATGCCGGGTCGCGCTGAAGCCAGCAAGCGGTGCTGGCCCCACGCCAGCAGGTCCGGCGATGAAGCCAGCCAGATCGCCGGGCTGCCGATGTCCTCGGGCATCGGGCGATGCAGCGCCCAATAGCGACCCTGGATTTGCTCGGGGAAGATGGTGACGTCGCGATTCGGCGGCGAAAAGATGATGCCGTGTCGCTCGAAGTGCTGCAGATCGCGACTCGATGCCAGGCCCGTTGCGATGCCCGCCGACGAGACCGCGGTGTAGTTGACCCAAAATGTGTCGCCAATGCGGGTAATGCGCGGATCTTCGACGCCGAACGCTTCCAAGGCGTGCGCGGCCGAAAACACCGGCTTGGCTTCGACTTCGAAATGCAGCCCGTCTTTGGAATGCGCGCGCCGAAAGTGCGAGATCGAGGTCAGGAACGTCTCTCGGCCGACCACGATCAAGCGGCTGTCATCGAGCTTCAGTCCCGGCGTGTCCCGGCTCCAGGTGCGCAGCTCGATACGGTTCGAATCGGGATCGTAGATCGGCGAGGCGACTTGCCCGGGCGACACCGCGAGCGGGGCTTCCGCCACGCGCAGCAGGAGAATCGTCTCATCGCCCACGCGAATCGCGCCCGGATTGAACACGCCGACCACCTCGAAGTCAGGTCGCGAGGGCTGGAGCTGGCTCGGAACCAAGATCGGATTTTCGGCGAAGCGGTGAACCGAAGAGTGGTGGACGGCCATGGCAATCACGATCGTGGCAGATCGAAAGCGGGGCTACGAGCTAAAACCCGGGGCATTTCAGCCACACTGGGCCGACTCTTCGGCTCTGATCTCGCCATCTTGGCAGAGTCGCAATAGGGTGCGCGCCCCTTGCAAGCACTCGCGCCTCAACCAGTCAGCGGTAGCCGTCGATCCTCCGACCCGAGCAGCTCGCAGGCGCCGCCCACCTCGCTGACCTTGGCGCTCTTCGTGCTCTCTGGAGCCACCGGTCTGATCGATCAGCTCTGTTTCTCCAAGTATCTGAGCTACATCGTCGGTTCGACCGCGTACGCCGTCAGTGCGGTGCTTGCGGCATTCATGACCGGCTTGGCGATCGGTGCGCATTGGGGAGGCAAGGCGTCGATGCGCGTCACTCGACCGATGCGCGCGTACGGTTGGCTCGAGCTGGTCGTCGCAGCCGCCGTGGCCGCAACGCCCTTCGCGTTTCATTGGCTCACGCCGCTGTACGCAAATTTGGCGCGCAGTATGCCCCACTCGCTGGTCTTGCTCAGCGTCTTGCGCTGGTTCACGGCGCTCGGGTTGGTGGTGCTCCCGACCATGGCCATGGGCGCTACCTTGCCGCTCTTGTCACGCAGCTTCGATACCGGCGAGGCCAGTGCGGAAGCGGCTGCATTGCGCGAACGGCGCTTGGGCGCTCTGTACGCGATCAACACGCTCGGTGGCGCGCTCGGCGCTCTGGCCGCAGCGTACCTGATCTTGCCTGCGCTCGGCGTCGATGGCACCGTGTTCGCCTCGGCTGCCGGCAGCGCGCTGATTGCGTTGCTCGCCTTGACCTTCGGCGCGCGGGTCGTAGTGAGTTCGGGCGCGGCAGAGGCGAGCGCAGCGGTCGCGCGCGAACCTGCCCCGAGCGAACGCCGACCACTGTTTTTTCTGGCCTTTGCCTCGGGCGCTTTGGTGTTCGCGGCCGAGGTCGTGTTCACGCACTTGCTGGCGCTGATCATCGGCAACAGCGCGTACGCCTTTGGCCTGATTTTGGCGGCGTTTTTGAGCTGTTTGTTTTTGGGTGCCTCGCGGGCGTCCTGGGCACAGCGCCGTTTCGGTGATGCTTCGCTGCCGCTGGGCTTGGCCGCCAGCGGCTTGGGCCTGGCCGTGAGTCTGCCGCTCTGGGACAAGCTGCCGTACTTCTTCGACAATACGGGCGAAGTGCTGACGTCTTTCGCCGCCCGCGAGGCCACCCGCGGCGTCGCGGCGTTCTTGATGCTGCTCGTGCCGACCACGCTGATGGGCCTCACCTTCCCGCTCTTGCTCCAGCGCGTGGCGCGCTACTCGCACGTGGGACGCTGGGTTGGCCGGCTCACTGCGGTCAACACACTCGGCGCGGTATTGGGCGCGCTGCTCACCGGCTACGTGGTCCTGCCATGGCTTGGCTCGCAGCGCGCGCTCTTGGCGATCGCGCTGTGCTTTGCAGTTGCGGCGCTGCTCGTGCTCGGCTGGGCCAGCGCCCGAAGCAGGCAGTTGGCCCTGGCCGGCGCGGGGGCGACGCTGCTGCTCGCGCTGATCAGCCCGCGCTGGGATCTGGCGCTGTTGACCAGCGGCACCAACGTGTATTTCGACGGCTACCACGCGCCCGACAAAATCCTGATGATGCGCGAGGACGTGCACGGTGGCGTGACCACCGTGACCGACACCGCGGGCGTGCGCACGCTGCTCACGAACGGCAAATTCCAGGGCAATACCGGCTGGGAAATGCACGCGCAGCGCTTCTTTGCCCACTACCCGTCGTTGTTCGTCAAAAACTACCACGACCTGCTCGTGATCGGTTTGGGCACCGGCACCACGCTTGGCACCTTGGCGGGCTACCCGTGGCGGAAAATCGACGTGGCCGAGATTTCGCCGTCGATCCTGTTCGCGGCCAAGACCTACTTCACCGGCCCCAACTTGGGCGCGATCGACGATCCGCGCGTGACCATTCACCACGCCGACGGACGCAACTTCGTGCTGGTCCAAGAACAGAAATACGATCTGATCAGCATGGAGCTCACGAGCGTCTGGTTCGCGGGCGCGGCCAGTTTGTATAGTCGTGAGTTCTACCAATTGATCCACGAGCGCATGAAGCCGGGCGCGATATTCCAACAGTGGGTACAGCTCCACCACGTACGGCCCAGGGACTTTGCGACCATTCTCAATACGTTGCGCCGTCAGTTTGCACACGTAACGTTGTTCTACGGCGGCGGTCAGGGGATCTTGGTCGCATCCGACGCGCCGCTCGTCGCTTCCCGGGCACGCGTGCAGGCGCTCGAACAAACTCCGCAAGTGGCCGCCACGATCCCGCGCGCCCGGCCGCTCTTGGAACTCGTCGATGACGTGCTGCTCAGTGACGCCGGTCTGGACCGCTTCTTGGCCAAGGAGGCGTTGGCGGCCGGGGAGCCGGTCGAGCGACTGCTCTCCACCGACGGCAACTTGTACCTGGAATACGCAACTCCCCACGGCAATGTCCTGCCGTGGTCGACGCGCGACGATCTGGTGGCCGACCTCCGTCGCTTCCACGATCCGGAGGCGGTAGCTGCAATGATCGGTCCTTGAGCTCGCCTCCGGTCGAACAGTGACGGCGCGGCGCGTGCGTGATACTTCGGCATCAATGAGACTTTTGTGCGGCCCCCTGCTGTTCCTGGCGCTGGGCTGCGCCTCGACGGTCACTCGCTTGGATGGCGAGTTCCCCGCCCCGATCGGTCCCGCGCGCGATTCTTGCGAGCAGGCGGAGTGGCTGGTGGCGGCGCCCACGCGGGTCCAGTTCATCGAGCGCAGCGGGCAACGCTCGACGCCTCGGGACGACGGCGTCGCGTTGTACAAAGTGGGCGCCAAGCACCCCGAAGCGATCCCGCCCTTGGCCGACTCGCTGCGCGGCGAATTGCCCAGCTTCGATCGGCGTGTCGAACAGGTGCGTAGCTACGACACGCGGACTTGGACGGCCGCCGGGCTCGGGGCGGCCGGGCTGATTGCCATCGGCGTAGGTACCGCGTTGTTCGTGTCTGCGTTCAAGACCGATCCGGTAACCGGAACATCGACGACCAACGGAACGCAAGCGGGCGTGGGTGGCGCTGTGGTGCTGACCGGCTTCGGCTTGGGCATTGCCGGCTTGGCGGTCAACCCAGGGCAAGCCCAGCGCTCCCAGTCCGAGGCAGCGCGCTACGCTTTCCTACCGCCGAAAGAGTCGCGCGAGCAGGTAGTCACTTGGACGCAGAGCTACAATCAGGCCGTGCGTGCGCGTTGCGCGCGCGGCGCTGCGCCCTGAACCGAGCGGCTGCGCACGGCGCTCGGACTTTCATCCCGCGCGATCGACTCCGCGGCGACCGGACGACACGGCGTGCCGGTGTGCAGAGTCGCCCGCTCCAGGATGGTCTCGCACAACTCGGCGAAGCCAAAGCCGGCAGCACCGGCAATCTTGGGCAACAAACTGGTCTCGGTCATGCCGGGCAGCGTGTTGACCTCCAGCACGTATTCATTCTGGCCCTCGGTGACCAGTAGATCGACGCGCACGGCACCGGTCGTGTCGAGTGCGCGCGCGGCTCGTTCGGCCAGGTTCAAGACTGCGCCGTAGCGCGCGGCAGGCAGGCGGGCGGGCATGAAGTAGTCGGTCATGCCAGGCGTGTACTTGGCGTGAAAGTCGTACACGCCCGAGCGCGGCGCGATCTCGATCGCCCCCAGCACGCGCCCGTCCAAGATGCCAACGGCCAGCTCTTTGCCGTCGATGAAGCGCTCGATCAACACGCTCGAGTCGTAAACGAGCGCGGCTTCGATGGCTCGCGCCAACTCGCTCGCGTTGCTGGCGCGAGCCACGCCCAGGCTCGACCCCTCGCGGCGCGGCTTGACGATCACCGGAAAGCCGAAAGAGCCGTGAACTGCTTCCAGATCCGCCGTACACTGCTCGCTTCCGAACACGTAGTACGGCGGCGTCGACACGTTGTGCAGTCGAAACAGCTCTTTGGCCTTGAGCTTGTCCATAGCCAGGGCGCTCGCGAGCACGTTCGAACCCGTATAGGGAACGCCGAGCAGCTCCAATGCGCCCTGCACGCAGCCATCCTCACCGAGGCGCCCATGGAGAGCCAAGAAGGCGACGTCGAATTCGGCGCTCGCCAGCTGTAGCAGCGCTTTTGAACCTGTGCCCAGCACCACTTTCGTGACGTCGTAGCCGAGCCCGCTGAGCGCGTTCAGCACGGCTTCACCGGAGCGGAGGGAGATCTCGCGCTCCGCGGACGCTCCACCCATGATGACTCCGACGCGCCTGGCTTTCATGCTGCCATGGGTATCGAACGCGCCGCTCAGGGGCCAAGATTTCGGAGAAACTAGGAGACTTCCACCACGACGGCCGTGATGTTGTCCTTCCCACCGCGCGCGTTGGCCAGCTGAATGAACTTCTCCACGGCAAAATGACCTCCTTGCGCCATCATGCCGGGAATTTCTTCAGGCTTGAGGTAACCGTGCAGGCCGTCGCTGCACAACATGTAGGAATCGCCCAGGCCTGCTTCCCAAACACTGGTATCTACTTGCACATAATCGCGGCTGCCGACGGCTCGCGTGATCACATTTCGCTGTTTACTGACGCGCGCTTGATCCGGAGTGATCAAGCCTTGCTTCAGCTGCCAAGCGATAAGTGTGTGATCTTCCGTGAGTTGTAGCGCGTCCCCGGTACGCACTCGGTAGATGCGGCTATCGCCGACTTGGCCGAGCACGACACTGTCGCCAAAGCGCATCATGGCGCTGATGGTGGTGCCCATCCCGGCCTTACCTCGATCGAGCTCCGCCATCGCGAACAGAATGTACGTCGCTGCCTGAACGGCGCCTTCGAGCAAGCGGCAGGCAGCGCGGGCCTTTTCCTCGGTATGCGGTCCATCGAGCGCGAGCGTGGCCTTGCCGCGCCTGACCATGCCCAGAATGGTATCGATCGATTCTTGGCTGGCGACTTCTCCGGCGGCATGACCGCCCATGCCGTCCGCGACTACCCACAGGCCGAGTTCGTCGTCACACAAATAGGCGTCTTCGTTCACCGAGCGACGACGCCCGATGTCCGTCCCCCCGTAGGAGCGCATGGTGTACGGCGGGGCCACGACAGGCATTCGTTATCAGCGTATCAATGTTTCAGGCCGGCGGAAGCCTAGATGGCTAGGACAACCCCTTGCAGGCGGGCAACGCCCGAAATAAGGTGAGCCCATGAGGCCAACCGCTTCGAGTCTGCTCGTGCGCGGCGAAAGCCCGGGGCGGCTCGTCAGCTCGATCCGTGAGGCCGCCGCGGCACTGGGGGCAAAGAAACCGGCCGCGGGGCTCGTGTTGGCGTCCGGTGGGATGGCAACAAAGCTGCGGACAATTGCGGAGGCGCTCGGTCGCGCCAACCTCGGATTTCCGCTGTTACTGGCATCTGGTTCGGGTGTGCTCACCGAGCGCGGGGAGATCGAGGGCGAGTCTGCTGCCGCGGTCCTGCTGTGGCTGGGTGGGGCGGCCGAGGCCTGGGTGGTTTCCGCCAGTCAGCCTGAGCTGTGTTTGGCGTTGAGCCGCGAACTAGCTGCTCGCAATGACGCCGGTCGAGCCGAGACCGCCCTGGTGTTCCTGCGCCCGAACGGGGTTCAGCCGCACACGATCGAAGCCCTGCACGGTTTGAAGGGTTCGCGCGTGATCGGCGCGGGCACGCTCTCGGATAGCGATGTCTATGCCGTAGCCAGCTCCGGCGCGGTCAGCCTCGGCGCGGCCGGCGCGCTCACGGTGCGCGGTTTGCCGCTGCCGATCTTGGCGTCGTCGCCCGCGTGTAAATTACTCATGCCGCTGCGCGAGATCAGCGAAGTGCGCGGCTCGATGGTGCTCTCGATCGAGCGCGAGCCGGCGCTCGAGGTCTTGAGCACGGTGGCACACGCGCTGGTCGATCAACCCCTGGTGTTCGTCGCGTTGGCCACCGAGCGCGGAGAAGACAGCGTGCGCCCCCCGCTCTTGCTGCGCGCCGTGCAAGGCGTGGATCCAGCGCGACACGGGCTGATCGTCTCGGAAGAGGTAAAAAAGGGAATGCGTATGGCCTTTGCCGTACGAGATGCCAGCGCAGCACGTGCGGATTTCGAGATGCGCATTCGCGAAGTCGCCCGCGAATCCGCTGGCGCCGCACCCCGGTTCGGGATCTGCTTGAACTGCGCGGGCCGCGGCGTCTCGCTGTACAAGAACCCAGATACCGATTTACGCATGCTCAAGGCTCGTTTCGGCGAGATCCCCTGGGTTGGTATGTTTTCAAGCTTCGAGATCGCCCCCCACGGCGGTGAGCCCGCGTTGCAGCTGTACAGCGGCGTGGTCGGCCTATTCACGTCACCGAGCTGAGCGGTAACGGTCTCGCCCATGCCCTCACCCGCCTTGAACCTGCTTCGACCCAAGGCGCGCCTCGGCGTGGCCGACGCCGTGCTCGCAGGCCTGGTGATCGCGGTAGTCGGGCTGATGGTCGTGCCGCTGCCGACTTGGCTGCTCGACCTGCTGATCGCCTCCAATTTGGCGGCCTCCGTCGTCATCCTGCTGGTCTCGATGTACGTCAGCGAGGCACTGAAGATCGCCTCGTTTCCGACGGTGCTGTTGATCACGACCTTGATCCGCTTGAGCCTGAATGTCTCATCTACGCGTCTGATCTTGCTGCAAGCAGACGCAGGCGAAGTGATCAAGGCGTTCGGGCAATTCGTGGTGCGCGGCAACTACGTGGTCGGTGCAGTGATCTTCCTGATCCTGACCATCATCCAATTCATCGTGATCGCCAAGGGCAGCGAGCGCGTCGCGGAGGTGGGTGCGCGTTTCGCGCTCGACGCCATGCCCGGCAAGCAGATGGCGATCGACGCCGAGCTCCGCTCCGGTGCAATCGACGGCAACGAGGCTCGCGCACGGCGCCGCCTGTTGGTCCGAGAGAGCCAATTTTACGGCGCCATGGACGGCGCGATGAAGTTCGTCAAAGGCGACGTGATCGCCTCGCTCTTGATCACCGTGGTCAACCTCTTGGGCGGCTTGGCCATTGGCATCGGCCAAAGAGGCTTGGAACCAGTGGCAGCGCTCAAGCGCTATGGCCTGCTCACCATCGGCGATGGCTTGGTCACGCAGATCCCTGCGCTCTTGATCGCGACCGGCGCAGGCGTGTTGGTCACTCGCGTCGCCAGCGAGGAAGCCGATACTCCGCTGGGCGTGGAGCTCGCCCAGCAGCTCTTCGGTCAACCCCAAGCGTTGCGCGTGGGCGGCTTCTTCGTCCTGCTGCTGGCGCTGATCCCGGGCTTGCCCACCCTGCCCTTCTTGACCATCGGCGCGCTCTTGCTGTTCGGCTCGCGGGCGCGCGGCAAAGTCCTGCGCAGGACGGACGAAGCGCCGCTGACCGAGGTCACTCCACGGCGCGACGGAAGCGCAGCGATGCGCTTCGTGCCCACGGTCACTCCCTGGGGTCTAGAGGTTTCCGCCGATCTGGCTAGCTTCGAACACGACGACGTGCGCGGCAGCGAAGTCCGCCGCCCGGGCCTGCGTTCTGCAATCAGCGCCGTGCGCGAGATCGTGTTTCGCGATCTCGGCGTGCCGCTGCCGCCCGGGCGTCTAGCCGCCAACGCGCAATTGCCCGCCCGCCACGTGGTGCTTTCGATTCACGAAGTACCCGCAAGCGTGTTTGCCATCCCGACCGAAGTCACGGACGCCTTACTCGCGGAGTTCATCGTCGGCCAAGCGTTGTCGGTGCTACAAACGCGCGCGGTCGATTTCTTGGGCATCGCCGAAACCCAGGGCTTGCTCGACGAGCTCGAACAAATCGCGCCCGCCACGGTGCGCCAAGTCGTGCCGAAGCCGATCGCCGTGACACTCCTGGCAGACGTCTTGCGCCGCCTGGCCGAGGAGCGCGTGAACATTCGCGATCTACGCGCGATCTTGGAAGCCTTGGCGTTGGTCGGCAACGTCGAGCGCGACCCGCTCAATCTCGCCGAATTCGTGCGCTCGCAGCTGCGTCGGCCGCTAACCCACGCCCTGATCCAGGGCGGCCGTGAGCTGCCCGTGGTCCTGCTCGACGCGCAAATCGAGGAAGCCATCCGAGCCGCGGTATCACGCACTCCCGCCGGCAGCTTCTTGACGCTCGCGCCCTCAGCCGCGCGAGACATCGTATCCGCCGTCCGTCGTGCCCTACCGAGCGAGCGAGGTGACACCCCCTTGGTCGTGCTCACGCAGCCCGATATCCGCCGTTTCGTGCGCAAGCTCTTAGAACTCGATCTGCGCGAAGCGCGCGTCGTATCCTACGCCGAGCTACTGCCGGAGGTGGCGATCCGCCCGATCGGGCGCGCCAACCTGGCTGGTCTCTAGTTCCGTCGCAGGATGTGCGCGACCGTGCGCCGACCGTCGCCCGCGACTTGCCCACGAACTGGGAGGCAGCGTCACCGATTGGAAATCTTGTTCGTGCACGAACGTGCACGAACAAGATTTCCAGGTGGGAAGCTGACTGCGCGCGCGCCGCAGAACCAGCGTCCGACCGATGCGCCCGGAGTTTGGGCAACGGCAGCGAATCCGCCGCTCAAACCCGACGCTGCACGACCATCTTGCGCGGTACGGCTCCGCTCTGCTCGACCAATTTCTTGGCTTCCTTTTGCAGCAGCGGATGCGTGCGTTTCATCATGAAACCGCCCAGCAGACGCACGTCCACCGTCATCAGCTTCTTGAGCGAGCGCCGCATGCCCTTCAGGTCGTTGGTGTAGGCGTAGGCGTAGGCCAGCGCGCGGTACAGCTGCGGGCGCAGTTGCTCATACACGGCGTCTTCTGGGTCGATCAAAGTCAGTGTTTCGACGCTCTTTTTCCCATTTCCCGTGCGCGCCCAGGCTTCACCGCAGACAGCCGTCAGCATGGCGCGTGTCTTTGGATCGCGATGCCTGCTCAGGTCGATGTTGTCGACCAACTGACGCGCAGGACCGATGTCTCCCAAGGTGAGGTGGATCATTGCGCGTTGCGCGCGGGTCTCGTCCGCGACCGCGCCCATCACTTTGGTCAGATCGATCTTTTCGAGCGTGGCCAGGGCCTTCTTGGGATCGTCTTGCATCTCGAGCTGCGCTCGAGCGAAGACCGCCGTCGTATCGTTCTTCTTGTACGAGGCATCGAGCTGCGCGAGCGCTGCCTTGCGATCCTCTGGAGACTCGACGCCGCTCAAGATGCTGGCCACGCCCTGCGCTTTCTTGGACTGGCGCAGCGCCCAGATCACGATCGCGACCGCGAGCAGGCTGATCACGGCGGGGATCGACAGCGCAATCACGCGCACCGTGGTCGTCTGCGAGAACCCAGCCACGAGCCCTCCCACGAGCCACACGGCCACGACCGGAATCAAGATCCGGCCGACCATGCCCTTCAGCTGCGATGCGCCCAAGGGACTGTCGATTGCTGCCTTCATCGGCGGCTGTGAGCCTAACGGGGCAGCTTTCGCGCCTTCCGTCTGGCGATCCGCTGCGCGCTTGAGCTTCCGAGTTTCACTTGCCACGCCCGGGCTATAGCCGGGGGTGTGCGACCAAGCAAGGTCGCTCGGCGACTGGGCTGTGCGCTAGCCCTCGGAGCTGGGCAGCAGGCTATCGCGCGGGGCGTCCGGCATCGCCTCGTGCCGGAAATGGTTGAAGACGCCCTGCGTCAGGGACAGCACGGGCACACCCAGCAAGGCGCCCCAAATGCCGAAGAAGTGCTCACCGGTGATCAGCGCCAACACCACCAAGACCGGGTGAATTTTGGCGGCGGTGCCGATGATCTTCGGGTTCAGGAGGTTGGCCTCGATCTGGTGAATGCCAATGATCCAGATCAGGACAGAGATCGCCGTCCACCAGTCCTGGGTGAGGCCAATCATTACCGCTGGAATGGAGCTCAGGATGGAACCGAAAATTGGCACGATGCTCATGACAGCCGCGACGATCGACAAGATCGGCCAATACTTGAGACCGAAGAGCGCGAAACCAATTGCCGAGAGCACACCGTTGACCAAGCAAATCAAGAGCTGACCGCGCACTACCCCGGACAGCCCGCGGTCCAAGCGCACGAGCAAGCGATCGAAGCCGATGCGCGAGCGTGGCGGCGGGAGCGAGCGGAAAAAGCCCACGATCGCCTCGCGCGTTTGCATGATGTAGCCGGCCACCATCAGCGTCATGAACAGCAAGAAGATGCTGCGCGCGACCTTCTGGACCACGGCGTGGCCGAGCAAGATCAGCTCGAATGCGTTGCGCTTGACGTAGCTGATGCCTTCGTCGAAGCCCTGATTGGTCAGCTCGGCGACGTTGAAGCGCCCGGCGTGCTTCGGTTGCGCCGGGACCACGCGCCAATGCCCAGGCCCGCGCTGCACGACATCGATGCCCGACCCGACCTCGATATCCAGCACGCCGTCCGGACGTTGATGTACCTGGATCGCCGCCGCGGGATCACTGGGCACGGGCTGTGAACGCGGCTTGAGCCGGCGATTCTCCATGCCCTGCACCCACTCTTCCAGGCGCGGGCCCCAACTGGTCGATGCGCCGTCGAGCAACGAAGGCGCTTCACGCGCGAACTTCGCGCTCTCCTCGTATAGCCGTGGCGCGATCGCCGCGATCGACGAGTAGATGATGGTCAACGTCACCGCATAGACCAGCAGAATGGCTGCCGGCCGTGGAATGCGCACTCGCTCGCAGCGTGCGACCAACGGAGTCAGCACGAAGGCGATGATCACGCCCAGGATGAACGGCAGCAGAACCGCGCTGGCCCAGATCACGAAGGCCAATAGCAGCGCCGCACTGATGGCGAGGAACACGACGCGATGTCGAGTCCAGCCACCCGCAGGGCGACCCAACGGCGGAGTATTCAAACTGGCAGAACCTGACACGACACGACCCAACTCTGGGCATAACGTCGATGTTCCCGCCAGGCAAGGGATTGTGCCTCCGGGAGCGCTTCGGACCGGCTCGGCCTCGCCTCGCTACAAAACCAAGAGAGCCCGAGTCCGCGACTTTTGTCGCGCGCTCGAGCTCGCCTGGGTCCTTCACTGAATGCCGCGCGCGCTCACGAATGAGCGTCGCGCGGCCCCGCATCAGCTCAGTTCGTGTCGCTGTCTTCCGAGGGCGGCGGCGGCGGCTGGCTCGCGCCCGCCTTCAAACCCGCCAGCTTGTCCTTGAACACGTCGCCCAGGGTTGCCCCCTTGCCGGTCGACTCGCGCTTGAGCACCTGAATGTGCTCGGCTTCGACGCTCTCGCCGGGCTTGCGCATGGTCAGGGTCAGGCGGCGGTCTACCGTGTCGATGTTCTGAACCTCGGCCTTGACCTTCATGCCCGGGGTGAGCTCGGTGCTCGCCGGGATCTCGTTGGACGGGATCATGCCCTCGATGCCCTCGACGATGCGGATGAACGCGCCGTATTCGGGAACGCTGAGCACGATCGCGTCTTCCACGACCGTTCCGGGCTTGTACTTGCTGAACAGATCCGGCCACGGGTCGTCCCAGAGCTGCTTGACGCCGAGGCTGACCTTCTTCTCGTCGTGGTTGATCGAGAGGATGATGGCTTCGACATCGTCGCCCTTGTTGTACAGGTCGGCCGGGTTGTTGACCTTGACCGTCCAGGACAGGTCGGTCTTGTGAACCATGCCGTCCACGCCCTCTTCGATCCCGACGAATACGCCGTAATCGGTGAGCGAGCGCACCTTGCCGCCGATCTTGTCGCCCGGCTTGTACTTGTCCGTGAACAGCGTCCAGGGATCGGGCTCGAGTTGCTTGAGACCGAGCGAGATACGCTTGGCGCGGGAATCGACTTCGAGCACCTGGCACTCGACCTCGGCGCCCATCTCCAAGAGCTTGGACGGGTGCTTGACCTTCTTGGTCCAGCTCATTTCGCTGACGTGGATCAGGCCTTCGACGCCCGGCTCGAGCTCTACGAACGCGCCGTAGTCGGTCAAGCTCATGACCTTGCCGCGCACGCGCTTGCCGAGGGGGTACGCCTCCTCGACGTGGTTCCACGGATCCTCTTGGGTCTGCTTCATGCCCAAGCTGACGCGCTCGGTTTCGGCGTTGTACTTGAGCACCTTGACGGTGACCTCGTCGCCGACCTTGAACACTTCGCTCGGGTGATTGACGCGACCCCAAGACATGTCCGTGATGTGGAGCAAGCCGTCGATACCGCCGAGGTCGACGAACGCGCCGTACTCGGTCAGGTTCTTGATCGTGCCCGTGACCGTCATACCCTCTTCCAGGGTCTGCAAGGTCTTCTGCTTCATCTGGTCGCGCTCGCGCTCCAGGAGCACGCGACGCGAGAGCACGATGTTGCCGCGCTTCTTGTTGAACTTGATGACCTTGAATTCGTAAGTCTGGCCGATCAACTTCTCGAGATTGCGGATCGGGCGCAGATCGACCTGCGAACCCGGGAGGAAGGCCTTGACGCCGCCGCGGATGGTGACCGACAGGCCGCCCTTCACGCGCTGGCTGATGGTGCCTTCGATGATCTCGTCACGCTCACAAGCAGCGGAGATCTCATCCCACACCTTCATCTTGTCGGCCTTCTCCTTGGACAAGGAGATCAGGCCGTCGTCGCTCTCGCGGCTCTCGATGAACACGTCGACGCGATCGCCGACCTTGACGCCGAACGTTCCGTCGGCACCGACGAACTCGCTCTTGCTGATGACGCCTTCGCTCTTCCCGCCGATGTCTACGATCACGGAGTCGTGGTGCACCTGCACGACAGTGCCGCTGACGATTTGCCCTTCACCTCCTATCTCCACTCCTGCAGTGGTTTCGCTCGCTTCGAACATGGCGGCGAAGCCGGAGAGGGAAGTTGTGTCAGGGGTTGCGGGTTGAAGTTGGGTCATGGATTGAAACAATGCCTCCTAAATTGGAACGCTCGCGCGACGCGAGGGGTGCCTAGCTAGAGTGCGGGGTGCACAAATAAGCAGGTCCTCGCGTCGGACGCGCTGAGGTAGCTCACGAGTTCGGTCGCGTCAAACGCAAAAGCCGAACTCAATCGAACTCTTCTTCGGGTTGGTACCCTAAGTCCCCGTTGAATTCACTTCAGCGGGTGCGGGGCGAAACCCCCGATGACGCAGGCCTGTTCGGTGACGGACGCAGGTCCACCGAGCGGGCAGCGAGCAGTCTAAGGCTGACTCGAGGGACGTGCAAACTGGGTCGTGAGCAGGCTAGCGAGCCAGCCCACGCCGCGATCCAATTCCGGCCTCGTCCAGCTGAGCTGCACCACCACCTCACCTTCACGATGAGGCACGATTTTAGCGTTTTCGAGCGGGCGGCGGGCGGCGGATTCCGGCGGAGCCGCGGCAGCCAGCGTTGCAAAAGCGGCCGCGATGCCGGTGGGCTCGGAGCTCGCGCCCGGTCGCAAGCGAACAGCAACGTCCACCTCGACTTGCTGCGCCAGCTGGACAGACCCCGATACGCTCTCGAATTGGGCAAAACCCGGAGGATAGGGCTCAGCTACCCGAAGGGCAAAGCCGCCCGTTCCCTCGGGGGGCAGGCCCAACTTGAGGTAGGTCCCCCCGCCACGCAGGGCGGCGCGCAATCGCGCCACGTCCGAAGCGACCACGAGAGCACCATCCGACGCCTGACCAATGGCCGGGCCGTTTTGGACCAGGAGCAGGCCGTCCTCCAGCACGCTGGGGGTCGGCTCTTCGGCGAGCGTGGTTTGAAGGCCCTCGACCAAGCCCGACTTGGGGAATTTGCCCCCGAACACCAGCACCCAGCCCGCGTCGCTGACCGAGAGCACGATCTCCCGCAGGTCCCGGCCGAGCTCGACGCCGGTGTGCGCCCGGAAGCGATCGTGGCGCGGCTTGAGGTCGGCGCGTGGGGCGCCCTGGTCGAACAGCGGCAGCAAACGAGCGCGGATCGGGTCGGAGATGAGCAGCGTCTCGACATCGATGCGTGCGGCCAAGCGCGTGTCTTCGGGCAAGTGACGGGCAGCAACCCGGCCGTAAGCCACGAACTTGAAGTAGATGAACACCCCGGCCATGAAGGCCAGCGCGAGCGTCAGCCCGAACACGGCCAATACCGCACGGTAGTCCAGGCCGGTTCGCGGGCGCGCGGGTGCTTCGTCGGTCACGTGGCGGAACGTATCACCAGGTGCAAGCGGAGCCACGGCAATTGACGAGCTGCGCCAGCTCGTCGCGGCCCAAGACGAACTGCAGGGTCAGATACTGTCCGGCGTTGCCGACCTTGATCCGCGCGGCGAGCCTGGCAAGCCTGCCGGATCCGGCGCTGAGCTCCGCCTGCATTTCGGTCAAGGCTCGCGCCACGCTCTCCGCCTGCGGCGGATCCTCGAACTTCAGCGCCAAGGTGGCGTCCACGCCCGAGCCGGTCAAATCCGCATTCAATTCGAGCCGCTGCGCGCTTCGGACCATTCGGCGCAGGCTGCCCGTGCCGGCCAGGAGCTCGAGCGGCAACACCTGCGGCCGCGCGACCACGGACAAGACGCCCTTCTCCGCGGGCTCCAGCGGGGGCGCGCCACGCCGCTCCTCGAACGAGCGTTCCACGCTGTCGATCTCGGCTTCGCTCACGCTGATCAGCAGATCGTCCCCGTGCACGTAGATGCGCGCGGGCGCAGAACGCACCGGCGGATGCGCGCGATCGAAGCGCCGCAGATCACCGCCCAGGTCGAGGCCCTGCCGGAAGGGCGGCGTGCTCCCTGCCCGATGCGGATCGAAATTGGGGAAATGCCCGGACATCACGAACACGCTATCGGATGCCTCCAGCGTGCGCGTCGGGCGTAGGCCGAGCCAGAGCGTGTCGGTTTGCTCGAGCGCCTTGAGTAGCAGCGCGTCCGTGCCTCGATCGGCGCCGCGGAGGCCGCTCACCGCTTGCTCGCTGATGGCGGTCATCGCGGCACCGCCCAGGGTATCGCGAATCTTTCGCAAATCGAGGCGCAGGACCAAATCGAGATCGGCGGGCATCGCGTCCGCGGCGCGCACCGTCCCAGGCGGGGGCGCGCCCGGTGGCGGACCGATCCGGCTCTCGCGGCAGCTCGTGGACAGCGCGCTCAGCCCGAGTAGCGCGCTCAGCCCGAGCAGCCTGAGCGCCCGAGCCCGCTTCATGCGCCTGCGCCGAGCTCTGCTTCCACTTCGCGCACGCGCGAGACGATGCGCGCCACGACCTGCTCGATCGACAAGCTCGAGCTATCGATGATGAGCGCATCGGACGCTGGCTTGAGCGGCGCGATCGGCCGCGTGCTGTCGCGCAAATCGCGCTCGGCGACCTCACGTTGCACCTCGGCCAGATCTGGCCTCGCGCCGCGCGACACGAGTTCGTCGTAGCGACGACGCGCGCGCACGTCCACGCTCGCGGTCAGGAAAAATTTGGCGTCGGCCTTCGGGAACACCACCGTGCCGATGTCACGACCCTCGAGCACCGCCCCGCCCGCCGCGCCCGCTTGGCGCTGCATATCGAGCAGCGCCTCGCGCACCGCGGGTACGGCGCTCACCTTGCTCGCGCCTTGGCTCACGTCCGGTTTTCGGATCGCCGACGAGACGTCTTCCCCACGCAGCTTCACGGCAAAGCCGTTGGATTTCTGACTACCGAGCTCGACCGCATGCTCTTTCACCAGCTGGTAAGCCAGCGCACCGAGCGGCTCATCGTCGTCCCAAGCAATGCCCGCGCGCTGCGCGGCGAGGGCGACCGCGCGATACAAGGCTCCGGTGTCGACCAGCAGGTAGCCGAGTTCGTCGGCCACGCGTTGAGTCACGGTCGACTTCCCTGCCCCCGCCGGCCCGTCGATCGCCACCAGTGGACGATTCATCGTTGCACCTCGATGTCCGCACCCAGCGCGCGCAGCGTGCCCGCGAAG
This sequence comes from Polyangiaceae bacterium, assembly GCA_035273265.1. Lineage (GTDB taxonomy): Bacteria > Myxococcota_A > Polyangia > Polyangiales > Polyangiaceae > PMG-095. Next base: position 8,723 of record DATEPG010000656.1, on the reverse strand, counting down.
CGCGGGAAGCTCACCGCCAAACAATCGACGTCGTCGACAATCGTTTCTCCGTCTGCCACGAGGCCGAGCACCGCGGCGGTCATCGCCAGGCGGTGATCGCCGCCGCAGTTCACGCGCGCTGCGGTCAGCGGTCGTTCGGGCTGACCCTCGATCACGATGCCATCTGGACGAGCCGTCGCTTGCACGCCGAAGGCGCGCAAGACCTCGGTCAAAGCGGCGATGCGATCGGTCTCTTCGGCGCGCAGCTCGGCAACATCGCTGATCTCGGTGACGCCCCGGGCACGCGCAGCGAGCAAGCAGATCACGGGCAGCTCATCCAGGGTGCGCAGCGCGATTTCTCCGCTGATCTTCGTGCCGCGCAGCACCGAACCGACGGCGTTGACCTCTCCCCAGGGCTCGCCCAGTGAATCTCCCTTGGGAGTGATGCCCATGCGACCGCCGAAGGCGCGCAGCACCTCCAAGATCCCGGCGCGGGTCGGATTCAAGCCGGTGCGGCGCGTGGACACGTTGGAGCCCGGCACCAGCTCTGCCGCCGCGAGCACGAATGCGGCCGCCGTGATGTCCCCGGGCAGGTCGACCTCGAAGCCGCGGATCGACAACGGATCCGCGGGCGGGTGCAAGCTGACCATGGACCCTGCGGTGCGCACCGGCATGCCCAGCTCGCTCATCAGGCGCTCCGTGTGATCCCGCGACACGACCGGCTCGAAGATCACGGTCGGCCCAGAGGCGAACAAACCGGCAAAGAGCAGCGCGCCCTTGGCGTGATCATTGGGCGCGGTCATCGCGTATTCGATGCCGGCCAAGCGTTTGCCGGGCGCGAGCCCAGCGATCTCGAGCGGCAGAGCCACGTCCTCCGGATGCGCGCTCCCGGCGGCGGCTTGGATCACGGCACCGCGCTGAACGAGCGGCGCGACCACCGACTTCATGCGTCGGCGCGACAACGCCGGACTGCCGATCAAGCGTGAAGCAAAGGGCTGCGCCGAGAGTACCCCCGCCAGCAGTCGCGCGGTGGACGGCGAGTGCCCACAATCAATGGCCGCCTCGGGTGCTTTGAGCCCGGCCAGCCCGACGCCGCGCAGACGAACGGTCCCCTTCTCGTCGTCTTCGAAACGCACGCCAAGCGCGCCGAGCGCGCGTAGCGTGCCCAGATTGTCGCTGCCATAAGCAAAGCCGCGCAGCTCGCACGGACCATTGGAGAGCGCCGCCAAGATCAAGGCGCGGTGGGTGATGCTGCGATCACTCGGAACGGGAACGCTGCCCTCGAGCGGGCTGTGCTGCGGACGAACGATGAGGCGAGCAGGAGTCATGGGTTTCGGGTCAGACCCTTGCTGCCGAGATATTCCGGCAGCTTGTCGAGCAATTGGAGCAAAGCCGCGCCATCCAGGCCGGCCACGAACGCGGCTTGCTTGTCCTTCGCTTCGGCCTGCAATTGTCGCACTGGTTGCGGAAAGCCGACCAGTGCCAAGAGCGTGCCGTAGGTCCCGAGCTTCTGTGCCAAAGCTTGGACGTTTTGTGCGCCTTGCGTCGCGCCCGCCGCGTCTCCGTAGACCAGCGTACCGGCCAAGTTGACCCCGGGATCCTTGAAATTTCCGACGAAAGCCAGTGTTTCGAGCCCGTTCAAGAAGGCCACGTTGCGGCTCGCGGCCTCCGGAATGGCCTGCCCGCGCAGATCGGCGCCGGCCACGATCGGCGCGCTCTTCTCGCCGTCGAGCAGCTTGTCCATCCAGGGCAAAGTCTGCCGGCGTACGCGGCCTTCGCGCACGCGATCGAGCGCGCGCCGGATGCCGGTATCGTTGCCGAACAAGGCCGTGCGATCACTGAGCAGGCAAAAACCGAAGCCAGCAGCGGTGTACAGCGTGCGACCGGCGTATTGCCGCTTGGCGATCGGCACGCCTTGCGGAGTCTTCTCCACGCCGTTCACCGCCGCTTCGATCTTTGGTTTGTCGAATTTGCCCAACGCCACGCCGGAAAGGTCTGCGCCCTGCATGGAGTATAGCCCCAGATACAAGTGCGAAAGGTCGCGCGCTGGGTCGAAGCCCGCGGAGGGCGGGATCGGCAAGCGCTGGTTGAGCAGCGCGAGCAAGCGGCCGCCGAAGGGCGACGCGACCAACTCTGCCGCATTCAGCGAGGCGATGCCTACGACGCCCCCCGGCAACAGCGCGAGCGGCTCCTTGTCGATATCGATGGCGCTAGGCTCGTTGCCCGCGCCGGTTTGCACGATCACGTCCTCGGTGTGCGAGCAGCCGAGCACAGGCAAGGCTGACAGCAGCGCGAACAGCCAGGGCGCGAGGGGTCGACTCGTCACGAGAGGACCTCGCTCAACGCGTTCAGAAAGCGATCATTTTCAGCGGGTTTGCCCACGGTCACTCGCAGACTATTCGGCAAACTGGCAAACGGCCGGACGATCACGCCCTTGCGCAGCAGCGCATCGTAAATGGCACGGCCGCTCTGCTTCACGTCGACCAGGTAAAAATTGGCTTGGCTGGGCGTGACCGTCAGACCCATCGCGGCCAGGCGCGCAGCGACGCGGTCGCGTTCGCTCAGGTTGAGCTCCCGGCTTTGGCGCACGTGCTCGACGTCATCGAGCGCGGCAATCGCCGCGACTTGGCCCAGATTGCCGACGTTGAACGGCGCACGCACGCGGTTCATGTAACCGACCAGCTCGGCCGTGGAAATGCCGTAGCCCACGCGTAGCCCAGCCAGGCCGTAGATCTTGGAGAATGTGCGACACACGATCAGCCGTTCTCGCTCGCCGCGCAGCGTGAGGCAGTCGGGGAAATCGGCCGCGCTCGTGTACTCGATGTACGCCTCGTCCATCAGCACGACCACTTCGGGCGGGACCGCCCGCAAGAATCGACGCACGGCGTCGAGCTTGACGTAGGTGCCAGTGGGGTTGTTCGGGTTGCCCACGAACACCAAGCGCGTGCGCGGCGTGATCGCGGCCAGCATGGCCTCCAGATCGTGCGTCAGATCACGGACCGGAACGGCCGTGAACGGCACCCCGTGGGCGAGCGCGGCGATCCGATACACGACGAACGAGGGCTCGGCGAAGACGATGTGGTGCTCACTGGTGCAGAACGTGCGCACGACCAAGTCCAAGAGCTCATTCGAGCCATTGCCTTGGATGATCTCGGCCATCGGGACGCCATGCTCGGCGGCCAGCCGCTCACGCAGTTTGAAGGCGTTGGCATCAGGATAGCGATGCAGGTCGTTCAGCACTGCGCGTGCAGCGAGCACGGCCTTCGGGCTCGGACCGAGCGGGTTCTCGTTCGACGCGAGCTTGATGGCATCCGAGATACCGAACTCACGCGCCAATTCCTCGACCGGCTTCCCGCCTTCGTACGGCAACAGCGACTCGATCGACGGTGACACCAGGTGTGACATGCGAGCCGAAGCCTAATCTTCCATGCGCGTAATCGCTAGCCTCGTCCGCGAATTGTCGACACGGCCGCAGCGGCGAATTTCGGCTCGAAGAGCGAGGGAGGAGGGGCGATCGCGACCCTGTATCGCAGCTCGAAGGCGGCGTGGTTCCTCCCGGACTTGCGGCTCCCAGATTTTTTTACCGCCAAGCAGCCAAGACGCCAAGGGAGAGCGCCAAGGGGCAGATGGGGTCGCACAGCACAGCGTTGGCGGTTTACGTCGCAAATGCGAGCCGCGAATCACCTCGCAAACCCCAACCCTCGCGAGTATTCGGGTGCATTTCTTGCTGATTGGGCGCGCTAGGCACTTGGCGTCTTGGCTGCTTGGCGGTTAATCCCTCTCGGCTCTCCGCCCCGTGGCAATAAACGGCGCTCTGCGATCCGGGAGAGCGCTCAACTCAGTCTCGCACCGGGTAGGACGGAGGGATGATGAGAGCGGGCACGGGCACGGGCACGGGCACGTTTAGGGAGTTTCCGGCTCAGCCCGATACGGACGGGAACGAGCCGAGTACCTTCAGGTACTTGGCGCTGCGCTTGACGGCTTCGAGAGCGGTCACGACTTGGCGCTCGGTGACGTGTCCGCCGATTTCGATGAAGAACACGTAGTTCCAGCTTTCGCGGGGGACGGGGCGTGAATGCAGCTTTTTCACGTTGATGCCGCGTTCGGCGAAGTGCTTGAGCACGTCGAACAGCGCGCCCGCCGAGTCGTCCACGCTGAACAGCAAGCAAGTGACGTCCGTGCCGGAGCGGCTTGCCGGCCGCTGGCTGGCGACGCAGTACCGGAGCTTCACGTCCGGCAGATCGCCCACGTTGTCGCGCAGCAAAGACAAACCTGCGCTGCGCCCGCAGGGCTCGGGTACGAGCGCGGCCGCGTGTGGCTCTTCGGCCGCGAGCGCGGCCGCGACGATCGGCGAACGGACGTCGATGACCGAGGCTCGGGGCAGTTCTTTGTCCAAAAAGCGCGAGCACGCCGCGCGCGTTGCGGCCGTTGCGTACACCTTCTCGATGTCCGAGATCGCGCTGGCGCGTGACATGAGTTGGTGTGGCGCAGGCAGCGAGCGCTCGGCGACGATCACCAAGTCAGTCCGTGACAGCGCGGTGATCGACGGCTGCACCAAGCCTTCGACCGAAGATTCGAACGGGAAGGCTGCGTACGCAGCGCGGCCGCGCACGACTTCTTCCAACACTTCTTCGACGCTGGCGGTCTCGATGAAGGTTGCGCCGGGGCCGAAATAGCCGAGCGCCATTTGATGGCAAAATGAGCCTTCTGGGCCCAAGTAGGCCACCCGCGCGGGCTGCTCGATGCCGCGCGCCGAAGCGCGGATCTGCAGCAAGATGCGGCGCAGATCCTCGGCTGGCAGCTCAGCGTTGGACAGCCCCACTAGGCGCTCGAGCCAGTCCTTCTCGTTGACGTCTGCGCTCGGGTCCGTCTCGAGTAGGTTGTGGATGTCGCGTGAAATTTTGGCGCGCCCGTCGAGCCGCTGCACGATCTCTTCGTCCAGCTTGGCGATCTGTGCGCGGAGATCCAAAATTTCACGTTTGGCGTCCATGACGGCTTTCAACTCAGGGTGTGGATGACGAACCCGCAGTGCTCTTAGGGGTTTCGCTCTTCGACTCGGTCTTGGTTTCGGGCTTCGACTCGGTCTTGGTCTCGCTCTTGTCGCTCTTGGATTCGCTGCTGCTCGACCCCTCGAGCGAGCTGCTCGAACTCGAACCGCCTCCGCCCTTGCTCGAGCCATAGCCATCGGCGTACCAACCGCCGCCCTTCAAGATGAAGCCGGCCCCGCCGGAGATCTGGCGCTTGGCGTGATCAGTGGCGCATTTGGGACAAGTCTTGAGCGGAGCTGCGCTGATGGCTTGCTCAGCCTCCCAGCCATGCCCGCAGGCAGTGCAAACATATTCATAAGTCATCGGACCGGAACCTCTTGCCTGCCAAATGGGTCGCTCCGCGCCAGATGTCAACCAAACGAACTTCCTTAGTGTTTCTCTTCGAAGCCGGTCCCGCAACCCGAACCTCGAGCAGCCCGCCGCAGGGGCCAGCCGGCCAGGCGGCCCAGCGCGTGTTCGGCCCGCGAAGAGGGGACAAAGTCACCACTGTGAACAGATGGGTCTTGTACGCATCCGTTCAGGGGCGTAGATCGGGACGACGCGACGTGACCATACAAGCCGTGCCACGAGCCTGTGTACTGTCTGTGGGCAGCACAGCTTGCGGGCGTCCGGCCTGCTATAAGCCGATCTCGATCGGCTGAGGGAAAGTTTATCGATGCACATAAAGAAGTTGGAGATCACGGGCTTCAAGTCCTTCGTGGACCGCACGGTGATCCACTTCGACCACGATGTGGTTGGCATTGTCGGCCCCAATGGCTGCGGCAAGTCGAACATCGTCGACGCGATTCGCTGGGTTCTCGGCGAACAGAGCGCGAAGCACCTCCGTGGCAAGAACATGGAAGACGTGATCTTCAACGGTTCCGAGTCGCGCGGACCGAACGGCTTGGCCGAAGTCACGCTGACCTTCGACAACACGAATCCCGAGTACGCCCAAAGCCTCCCCATCGAGTACCGCGACTACCCGGAGATCGCCGTCACCCGCCGCTTGTATCGGGATGGGACGAGCGAATACTTACTGAACAAGACGCAGGTCCGCCTGCGGGACGTCACCGAGCTGTTCCTAGGAACCGGTGTCGGTACCAAGGCTTACTCGATCGTCGAGCAGGGTCGCATCGGGCAGATCGTCAGCGCGCGCCCGGAGGATCGGCGCATGTTCTTGGAAGAGGCCGCCGGCGTCACCAAGTACAAGCAGCGCAGGAAGCAAGCCGAACGCAAAATGGAGCTGACGCGGCAAAATCTGCTGCGCATCAACGACATCGTTTCCGAGATCGATCGCACGCGCGCCTCGCTCAAGCGCCAAGTCGCCAAAGCGGAACGCTTCATCGACTACCGCAAAGAGCTGGACGACTTGGTGCTGCACGATGCGTCGCATCGCCTGCTCGAGTTGATCGTGACCGAGCGCGTCGAAAGCGACGGTTTTGCCAGCGCAAACGAGCGCTCTCAGGGGGCACGGGGCGGCCTGCGTGAAGCAGATGTGTTGCTCGACGCGGCCCGCGAAGAGGCGCTCTCGATCGAAATTCGCGCCGATGAGGCCTCGCGCAGCGCGTTCGAAGCCGACAACGAGGTCAGCTCGCTGCTCGCCGACCTCGAGCGCTCGCGCGACCGCCTGACGCACCTCACGGAGCGCTTGGACGCGGTGCAGACCGAGCTCGAGATCAACGAGGTGCGCTCGAACGGCCTGCGTGAAGAGCGCGAAGCCCTGGCCGCACGCGTGGCCGAGCTCTCGGGCGACGAACGAGCGCGCGAAGCGGATGCCATGGGCGAAATCGAAGCGCTCAGCGGGCTGCAAGCGGAAGAAGCGCAGGCCAGTGAGGAGGTGCACACCCTGCGTCGCCAAGCCGGCGATCTCACGGCCCGCTCCGCCGCAGCCGAAGCTCGCTTGGACGGCATCGCGCAGCGTTTGGTCGAAGCTCGAGTGCGCAACGACCGCCTGGCCGCCGAACGTGACAAGCTGACCGGCGAGCTTTCGGACTGCTTGGCTCGCAAGCAAGCGCTCGAATACAGCGTGGCACAGCTCGCGGAGGGCAAACGCCTCACCCAAGACGAACGCGCGGAACTCGAAGTCGAGCTCAGCGGTCTTCGTGGCCGCACGCTCGAGAGCGAGCGCGGCGTGGATTCGGTGAAGAACGAGCTCGGCTCGAAGCGCAATCGCCTTCGCGCGCTCGAAGATCTGCATCGCCGCTTGGAAGGCGTGGGCGGCGGCGCCCGGGCATTGCTCTCGAAAAAGGGCGACCCGCGCGTGCTCGGCATGGTCGCCGATCGCATTCAGGCGCCCGAGCATCTGACGCACGCGCTGGCCGGTCTGCTCGGCCCTCGCTTGTCGTGCATCGTCGTCTCGGACGCGACCGCGCAGGTGGATCTGCTGGCGGAGCTCCGCCAAGGTGAGCGCGGCCGAGCGGACGTGATCGCGGCGCGCCCGCCGTACATCGCCGGTGGTGGCCGCGGGTTCTGGCAGGGCGACGCGCAGGTGATTGGTCGTCTCGCCGACGAGCTCAGCTACGCGGAGGCGGACGAAGCCCTGGTTCGTGCGCTGATCGGCGAAGCCGTGTTGGTACAGAGTGCCAGCGATGCAGTGGCCGTCGTTGGCCGCTATCCCGGCGTCATTGCGGTCGCGCTCGATGGCACCGTGGCCCACCCCGGCGGCGTCGTCAGCGGCGGCACGGGCGATGAAATGGCGTCGGCCATGCTCGATCAAAAGCGCGAAATGAACGTGCTCACGGTCGAGGTCGAGCGGCTCGAAAAAGACTACGAGAAGCTCAGCACGGACCACAACGCGTTGCGCGCCCGGATTGCCGAGGTCAGCACGGCGCTCGACCGCGCGCGCCAAGAAGCGCATCAAGGTGAGCTCGCGCACGTCACCGCCGAGAAAGATTTGGCGCGTACCGCCGCCGAAATCGAACGCCACGAGAACCGGCAAGACTCGCTCGATCTGGAACTGGCGGAGATCGAGCGCTCGCTCGAAGCGGCCACCGGCGCGGAATCCGGCTCGCGCAGCGAGCTCGATTCCGTGCGCGCCGAGCTGGATGGCTTGCAGCATTCGCTCGCCCGCTCGGAGGCCACCGCAGCTTCTTGGCGTGAGCAAGTGAGCGCGCAGGCGTCTCTCGTCACCGAGCGCAAGGTGCGCTTGGCTCAGGTCCGCGAACAGGCGGAGGCCGCTCGCGTTGCCGGTGACCGCATCACCACGACCCTCACCGAGCTCGAAGCGCGCGCCAGCAAGCTGCGTGAGGAAACGCTCGAAGCGTCGGTCAGCTACGGCGAAACCGCGGCCCGCATCATGCTCGCCCGCGAAGCGCGCATGTCCGCGAGCGATCGAGCCAAGGTTGCCCACGCCGAGTTGATCGAGGCCAAGGGCCAACTCGAAGCCGTACGCCACACCCTCGGCTCCAAAGAGGCCGAACTCAAAGGCCTGCGCGACGAACTCGAGCTGGTGGACGAAGCCGTCCGCAAGCACGAGATGGCCGTGCAGCGCATCGCCATCGAGCGCGAGCACTTGCTCAACACCGTGCGCGAAAAGTTCCGCGGTTTGGATCTGCGCCGCGTCGTGGGCGATTACCACGCGCGTTCGGCTCCGGACGCCGAACATCGCCGCCGCATCGACGAACTCGCGCAGCTGATCGACCGCATGGGACCGGTCAACCTGGACGCCAAAGCCGAGCACGACGACGCCGAGCGCCGCTTCATCGATCTCAACTCGCA
>DATEPG010000655.1:0-7798 GCA_035273265.1 Polyangiaceae bacterium | reverse complement strand
CCCCGGAGGTGGAGCCCGCGCTCGTTCGCGCGCCAGCGCGCCCCTGGTCCCCGCCCTCGCCGCTCGGGGTTGCTCCGCCGCTGGACGAGCGCGCGCCACCACTCGAAGCGCCACCCGCGTCCATGCGAGGGCTGCCGGCGTCGCTGCTCGAACACGCAAAGAGGGAGCAAGTGACCAGGCACAACCGAGACGCGCGTCCGATCGTGGTTTGCATTCCTGATGAGGCATCGACGCCGCACGAAGAGTTCCACGAAGAACGCTCGCGGTGAGCCACAAATGGCCTACTTCTGGCGCGAGCAGCTCGCGCGAGCGTGTTTACACACGCCTCAGTCAGAATCCTACAGTCGGCCCGGACCACCAACGTGGTCCAGGAACCGCGTGGGCGCACTCACTTAGGGGGCGGGGGCGGCGGAACCTCGTCGAACTTCACTTCACAGGGGAACGCGCCGGTCAGCGTGCCACCGGCGGTCTTCCACGAATCACAGGCAGTGCCCGCGAGCGTGATGCCGGTTTGATCCGCGTTGAGCGTCCAACCGTTGGCATCACCGAAGGCCAGCGGAGCGCCGTTGTAGCTGAACATGCCCTTCTCCGCGTTGGTCGTGATCTTGACGCCGGTGGTCATGCCGGTGGGTAAGGTCGCAGTCATCGCGAACGTGCAGCTGCGGGTTTGAACGAGCGCTTTCTTGATCTCGTCGATCAGCGGCGCCACGTCCGACGTGGTGCCGCTGCCATTGACGGTCCAGTAGGGCGCTTTTCCGCCGCCGCCGGTTGCCGCATAGGTTGCAGCGACCTTTTTGGTTGGGGTGCGGCCGATGCAAGCGGAATACTCGTACTGCTGATCCGTATCAGCGTAGGGCTCGACAGGTAGTCCCGTGCCTGCGTTCGCCATGTCCTGCAAATAATCGAGGCCACAGCGACCCGTTTGGCAGCCCTGCGCTGCGGCGTCCGTGCTCAAGACACTGCCGATGCCGAGCACGTAGGTGGCGATGCCTTGCGCATAAGCGGCTTGGGCGGATTTGATCGCTGCGTCCTGGCCGCACTGCGGATTCTTTGCCCAGCACGTGTCGGGGTTGCCGTCCGTGACCAGCAAAATGAACTTTGGCCCGTCCGGCGTTGCTTTGAACGCCAATAAGTCAGCCGCGGCGGCGTCGATTGCGGCGTGCGTGGGGGTCTCCCACGCTTCGCTGTTGTACTTGATCCCGCTGTACATCTTGTCGATGGCGGCGTAGTTGTTCAGAGCGTACGGCACCGTTTGTAAAATGGGGCACTTGAAGCTGGTGGGATTTTCCACCGAGTCACCCAAGCCGGTGTAGCTCGTGAAGCCGAAGCGAGTGGTGGCTTCCAGTTGTTTCACGACGCTGTTGGTCGGATCCATGAGCGCCTTATAGAGCGGTGTCCAGAACGGCGCGGGTTGCTGGAACATGCTGCCGGAGGTGTCGACCAACAGGTTCACCGTCGCCACGAGCTCGACCGTCGCCACGCTGAGTGTCGCACACGGGCCCGCGTCGATCGGATCGATGCCTGAACCACCCGATGAGGTCGAGCCGCCGTCGACATTCAACGAAACGCCGCCGGCCGTCGCGCTGGTGTAGGTCCCCGCGCTGCCGACGGAGCTGCCGCTGCCGCCGCTGCCGTTCGCGGAGTTGCCGCCGGTGTTCCGGATGCCCCCGCCGGGCGGACTATTACCCGCGCTGCACGCCACGCCCGCCACACACACACTCAAGGTCCAAAAGCCCAACGCTGTACGCATCACCCCAACCATACGATCGAATCGCAGTTCGGCGACCATTTCTCGTCACTCTCGACTAAACGGCTCGCCACCCGCGGCGATCCGAAGCGGTACGCCGGTCCCCGCTTGGGAAAGGTGTTTACCCAGCGGGCGCGGGCCCCCGCCAGCGCACCGTGCGCTAGCGGCCAGGCTGAACTACAGGGCGGTACTATTCTCGTATCGAAGCGCGAGCAGCGATTAGGGACAGGCGGCGAACTGCTTGTTGCCGTCCACGACCTTGTCAGCCGCCATGGTCACGGTGTCGATGATCACGTGGTTGTAGATGTCAGTGACCCGGAACGTCATGTCACCAACCCCAGCGCCCATCGTCAGTTCGTAGGTGTTGTAGTTCGTGTGCGTGAGCGCGGTCCAGACGCCCTTGGCCTTGACCTCCATCTTGGCCACGAGGTTCCGAGCGTTCATCGGCGTGACAGCCAGGTAGTATTGCTGCACGGCCTTGTCGAAGTAGAACTTGATGTTGCCCGTCGTGGTGCACGGCACGTACTTCCAGGTGACAGCCGGGTTGTTGTTGGCGCCGAGCTTTTGATAGGCGGCGGCGTTGAGGTCGATGTGGTGGCTGCCCTGCTTGCACCATTGCTCGTTGCCCTTGAACGGGCATTCATCGGTGATCTGAACGACCAGCTTGTTTCCGCCGTTCGCGATCTCGACACACGCGCCGCACACACCGGAGTTGTTCCAGTCGTACTCGTTCATCGCGCCGTAATATTGAGGCAGCGTGCTGGTCGGGTAATGGCAAGCGACCATCGAGGTGGCCAGGTTGTAAGTCGTGATGCGCCCGCTGCGCTGCTCGGTGTCGGGCTTGCACACCGGGTTGACGCACACACCCGAGACACAGGCGCCGTCGGCAGCGCACTGAGTCGTGCAGTTACCGCAGTGCGTCGCGTCATTTTCGGTGTCGAAACAGCTGCCCGAGCAGAGCATGCCGGCTGTACACATGCAGGCGCCGTTGCTGCAGGTTTGGTCCTTGCCACAGGTCACGCCGGCGCACGGGTCCGTGATCGGGCTGCCGGCCATGCTGCTGATCGCCGCACCCGAGGAGCCGCCCTCGCCGGAAAGCGTGCCACCCGCGGAGACACTCATGCCACCGCTCGACGTCCCGCCATTACCGCTCGACGGGACCGAACCGCCTGCGCCAGCTCGGGCCGCCGGAGCGCCGCTGGAGCTCATGGTACTGCCGGCAGTGTTCGCTTGGTCGCTCGTGCCGCCCGAACTGCAGGCACCTAGAGCCAGCAAAGCGACGACTGAAAGGAGTTGGGGACCGGGCTTCGACCAAGAATGAGTACGCATAGCTCAATCAGTAACTAGCACACCATGTAGGCAGGCCAGGCCGAGCGTGCGACCGGAAAATCAGTAAAAATTCAGCTGAGTCGTATTTTTCGCAGGTGAGTGATCACCGCCAGCGACAGTGAATCGAAACTGCCGTGCCCCGATCGAACAAAACGACCCGCTCCTTTTTGGTCGGCAACGCTGCTCGCGATGGTCGATAGTCGCGCCCGTGCCTCGTCGGGCCGGAAATTGTTTTGGCGCGTTTTTGGCGCTGATGTTGCTCACGGTGCCCGATGCACGTGCGCAGCAGCACGCTGGCGCTGAGTCACTCGCAGCAGTGATCGAGCTCGAGCGGGCTCCAGGATCGCAGGCTTGCCCGGACAAAGAGGCCGTATTTCGCTCGATCAGGCGCCTGTTCCCCGAGCGACCCTTGCGCGAAAGCGGCGATGCGGCGAACAGCACGGTCAGGGCGCAAGTGACCATTCGGCCACTGACACCGGGTCACGAGGCGGTACTGACCTTGCTGCCGCCACGTCACGGCAAGCGTGTAATTCGGGAGCCGGACGAAGATTGCCGTGGTCTCGCCGACGCGCTGGCCCTGGCGTTCATGATGCTCGTGGCGCCGTCGGAACCGACGACCGAGTCAGAAGCGCCGAGCGCCATAGCCGAGTCGAGTGCCGCTGCGACGAGTCCCGCCACACCGCCAGCTCCTCCTCAAAAACCAGCCGAGCCGCAAAAAAGTGCGCGGGCGGTGGAGCCCCTGCCGGCCTCGGCTAGCGCCGCGCGGTCGTATCGAGCAGGCGTTGGAGCTTCGCTGGTGGGCGGCCTCGCTGTTTTGAGCGAGCCAACGTGGGGCGGCGCCGGCGAGGTCGAGCTCTTTCACCGCAGCGGCTGGGGCCTTTCGCTGCAGGGGCTCAGGCTTTGGGCACAACCGGCCGAAGCCGAAGGCGGCAGCGTCACCCTCACGTTGTGGGGCCTGCTGGTCGCGCCTTGCTACCGCCAGCGGCTGACTGCAGCGGCCAGTTTGGACGCCTGTTTGCGCTTCGGCGTTGGCTCGCAATACGCGGAGATCGAGGGTTTTGTTGCGCCTCAATCCGGCAATTTCCCGTGGCAAGTGCTGGTACCACAGATCAGCTATCGGCAAGGCCTGCTGGGACTGGAGCACCTGCTCAGTGCGTTCGTGCGGCTCGGGCTAGTGGGTCAGCTGCGGCCTCAGTCCTTCAGCGTGCGCTTGGCCGATGGTTCGGGCGATCTGGTTCAGATTGCGGGCGCCCCCGGATTGGGCGTAATGGCGGAGATCGGCGTGATCTTCGGCACTGGTCTCTTTTGAGGCTTTTTTTGGCCGCGAGTGATCGCTCGAAGCTCGACCCGCCATTCAGCTCGGTGTTGCTTGGAATTCGAGGAACTTTACCGCGCTCATCATGACTTCGTGTGGCGAACCCTGCGCCGCATGGGCGTCGGTGAGCGCGATGCGATGGATGCCTGTCAGAAAGTGTTTCTGATTGCGCACCGACGGCTAGCGATGTTCGACGGTCGCTCGACCGTCAAGACTTGGCTTTGCGGGATCGCGTTGCGAGTGGCGTCCGACTACCGGCGCAGTGCGGCCGTCCGGCGCGAGGTGTTGGTCGCGGACACACCGACAGACACGAGCCGCGAGGCGGATCAGCTGCAGCGACTCGAGGAGCGCGAACGGCTGGCCCTGCTGGATGAAATCTTGTCCGAAATGCCCGGCGAACAGCGCGCGGTTTTCGTGCTGTTCGAGCTCGAGGAGCTGTCCGGCGAAGAAATCTCGGCCTTGTTGGCGGTACCGGAAGGCACCGTGCGTTCGCGGTTGCGCCTGGCTCGTCGCGCTTTCACGAAGAGCGTGACGGAACGTCAGAACCAATCCGTTCGTCTCGCCGCAGGGGGAGAATCATGACGACCACGAAGCGCTGGCTGGATGAGCTACCACTGGAATCGAGCGAGCGTGAACTGCTGCTGGTCGGCAAGGCCGCTCGACCCGCTCACGGCGCCATCGACGCCAACTGGCAGGCTCTTTCGCTGGCGCTGAACACCGCCGCTGTGACCACTGGCACCAGCGCAATCGCGGTCCAGTCCGCATCGGGCAAGGTCAGCACCTCGCTCGCGACGAGCAAGGTGGCCGGCGCCGGGCTTTGGATCGCTAGCGCGAAATCCCTAGCGATCGGCGCTGCCGTGGGTCTGGCCGTGGTGGGCACTGGTGACCTGGTCGATCGCTCGAGCCGGCGAGAGGAACGGCCCGCGACGGTTTCCGAGCCAACTCAGGCGCGGACCCCGCCTGCGGTGTTCAGTGGCTCACTCCCTGCTCCAATCGCCGCCCGACCCGACGAGGCCGTTGCCCCAGCCGGCACAGCGCGGGTTGCAACGTCCGCCCCTGCACGCCAGCGAGCGGTCGTGACCGGCGAGGCGCAGCATCAAGCTGACGCTCCGTCATCTGCTTCGGGCCCATTGCCTGCAGACAAGACGGCATCACTTTCGCAACAGGCGCGCGAGCTAGCGGAGCTCAAACGGCTGATCGACAGCGGGGCAAGCAGCGAGGCGCTTCGCCGCCTCGAGACCAGCTTCAACTCGGATTCGGCTCCCGCCCTGTCGGAAGAGCGCGACGCTCTCTACGTTCAGGCACTCGATCGAGCGCAGCGTCACGGGGAAGCACGCACTTTCGCCCGCCGGTTTCTGGCACGCTACCCGCGCAGCCCCTATTTCGAAACCATGCGCAAATTGTTGGCGACAGAGTGATCACGAACCGCAGATTGCTCCATTCACTCGCATGCGAACGGGGCTCGTGTGTCAGCTCGTACTCGGATGCTCCGTGCTGGCCGGAGGCCTCGCAAGTTGCTCCAGCGATAGTGCGCCAATGGGCAGCGGAGGGAGCACCTCCAGTGGCGGTTCAGCGGCAGACGCCGGAAGCAGCGCAAAAGCTGGCAGTACCGTAGCGGGAGCCAGCACCGGCGGCGCGGGCGCCAACGCTGGATCGGCGGGTTCAGCCACGACAGGCAGCGGCGGAACAGCTGTCGGAGGCGGCGCGGGCGCGACGAGCAGCGGCAACAACGCTGGCGGAAACAACGCTGGAGCTGCAGGCACGGGCGGAGCTGCCGGAGCGGGCGGAGCTGCAGATCCAACCGGCGTGGCGGTGAGGCTCGATAGCCCAAAGCAAACCATCGACGGCTTCGGCATCAACGATACGTTTGCGACCGAGACCATGACCGCGGCGATAGCGGACTCGCTCTTCACCACCCAGGGCGATGGCATCGGGCTGACCATGCTACGTATCGGCATGAAGTCGAGCGGCGGCTTCATGAGCAACAACATGGCGACCGACATGAAGCTGGCCAGAGAACGCGGGGCCAAGATCATTGGCTCGTGTTGGAGTCCACCTGCTGCGGACAAGGACAACAACAAAGAAATCGACGGCGGGCACCTCAAGCCGGGCAGCTACGAGAAATGGGCGACCACGATCGCCAAGTTCGCCAAAGACAACGACCTCTACGCCATGTCGATCGGGAACGAACCGGACTTTGCGTCGTGCGGCAGCGTCGAGCCGTGCAATGGCAATTACGAAACCACGCTCTACACCGCCAACGAGCTCGTGGCTTTCGCAAGAGTGGCGGGACCCAAGCTGCAAGCCGTCGGAGTCAAAGCCATCGTGGGTGAAGCCTCCGAATGGATCCACATGTTCTCCAACGAGTCAGCCACGGGCTCCTATCCATCGAAGAAGAACAGCTCAGACCCGTTGAAGTGTGGCTTCCCCCCGACCAATCCCGTTTGCAGCAGCGGAGGTGGCTACGACTACGCACATTATCTGGCAAAGGACCCAGTGGCGTGGGCCGCAGTGGACATTCTCGGAGTGCACGAATACGACACGCAGCGCGCCGAGCCGTGGCCGAGCGATATTCCGAGTAGGAAACCCGTCTGGCAGACTGAGATGTCCGGGGTCAAGTGGTGGCCAGAAGAAGGACCGAGCAGTGACATCGGCAACGGCGTGGCAGTCGCCGAATGGATTCACTCCGCGCTCGTAGTCGGTGATGCTTCGGCTTGGTTTTGGTGGTTCTACAGGGCCTACTACACCGACGACAACGAGGGCTTGTTCATCCAGAAGAACGGCACCAACGCCTGGACGGACACCCGACGCCACTACACATTCGGCAACTACAGCAAGTTCATTCGACCGGGCTACACGCGAGTGGACATCAGCGGAAGCATCCCGGCTTCCGTGTTGCTCTCGGCCTACAAGGGCCCCGACGGCACGCTCGTGGTCGTGGCGATCAACAAGGGGAGCGCGAAAGCCAACGTACCGATCACCGTCGTCGGCGGCGCGGCGCCAGCAATGCTCACTCCGTGGGTGACGTCCGCGACCGAAGATCTGAAGTCCAGGACCGCAATCGCGGTGACGGGCGGCAGCTTCAGCGCTGCGCTCGACAGCCTGACCGTCACCACCTTCGTCGGCAAATAACCTCCCATTTTCAGGATTTCGAGCCCGGTTTTCAATCATGACCAATCGCCATTGTTTCTCTCACTTCGGACTCTCCACCCTCTCCCACATCGGCTTCGTGCTCGCGGTCGTCGCGTGCGACTCGGGAGATAAAACGCCGTCCGGCACGGCCGGAGCTGCCGCAGTCGCCGGCGGAGCGAGCGCCAGCAGCGGTGCACCCGGCCATTCCGCGGGCGCCATTGGCTCGAGTGCGGGCACGAGCACTGGCGCGGCTGGCGCCTCGGGCGGCGTGCCCA
>DATEPG010000654.1:0-10739 GCA_035273265.1 Polyangiaceae bacterium | reverse complement strand
TCTGGAGCGGCGTTGGTGTAACGGCTGTGGCGCTCGGAATTGGGGTCGGTTTTGCCTTGAAAGGTGCGGCTGCTGACAACCGTGCAGAAGAGGCCAGGGGTACCTACCCGCCAGGCACGTGCCCTTCGCTGGATAGCTCCTCACCGTGCAACGAGATCGACGAAGCACTGAGCGATCGCGAAAGCGCGAACAAGATCGCCAACGTTTCGTTTATCGTAGCTGGGGTGGCAGCCGTCGCCACGGCAACGATGTTTTTCGTTTGGCCGCGACGACACAATGGCACTGCTGGGCACGTGCAGATCGTGCCGATCGCGACTCGCGACACTGGCGGCTTGATGGTCAACGCGAGCTTTTGATGGAGAAAATCGTGCGAACACGAACTGCTTTCGGGTTTCTTGTCTTTGCGTCGAGCGCCACGCTTCTTTCAGGCTGTCTCGAGACATCATCAACGTGCGAGGAGCGCCTCCGAGCGTGCGGAAATAGCGGAGCTGCTGGCACTGCCGCAGGTGGAGCGTCGGGGAGTGATTCGGGCGCTGCTGGCAGGAGCGGAGCGGGCGGTGATCCCGGAGACGGAGGCTCACCCAACGGCGGAAGGGCCGGTACTTCGGGCGGCACTGGCGATAGCGGTGCCGCCGGTCAAGGAGGTACGCCGTGCGACACGACCAAGAGTCCGAGCGAGGAGACGTGCCTCGTCAGCAACGACCACGCGATCTTCGTTGCACCGACTGGAAAAGACGGCGCTAGTGGGAGCAAAGCTGGGCCAGTGAAAACGATGGCCAAGGCAATCGAACTCGCAGGCGCGGAGAAGATTGTGATCGCGTGCAACGGAACGTACGACGAGCAACTGGCGATCTCGGCTGGCACCAAGCTCTACGGCGGCTTTTCGTGTCCGGGAAGTGCGACTCCTTGGAGTTACGAAGCCGGGACGAAGGCAAAGGTTGCCCCTTCAACGAAGGGCATCGCGTTGAGCATAACCGCCGGCGCAGCAGCGGTGGCCATCGAGGATTTCGAGTTCGATGCGAAAGATGGCGTTGGCCCCAGCGAGTCGAGTATTGCAGCGTTCGTGAACGCGTCGACCGAGGTTGCGCTGACCCGCGTGAAGCTCGTTGCCGGCAAGGGCGCCGACGGCGCAAACGGAACGCTGACCAAGGTGACTAAGTTTCCGACGCAATTGGAGCTGAACGGACACGCGGCTGCTGGTAATACCGGAGGTGACTTGAATGCGCAGACCTGTGTTGCCAGCGGCAGCACAACGGGCGCGTCGGGTGGGAACGGCGGAACCGGTGCTCTTACCTCCGGTGGCACAGGAGCGCCAGACTTGGGAATGGGCAAAGGAGGCGTAGCCGGTAGTTGCTCGCCCAACGGCACCGGCCAAGACGGCGCAAATGCCCCTCCCACGCCTCCGGCATTGGGAGCAGCGAAACTTGGTACGATCACTCTGGCGGGTTGGATTGGGGTGGCCGGAAGTGATGGCACCCCCGGTGGGCCGGGGCAGGGTGGCGGAGGGGGAGCTGGATCTGCGACGAGCGGTGGCGGTGGCGGTGGCGGCGCGGGTGGCTGCGGGGGAGCAGGCGGGACTGGTGGCAAAGCCGGCGGCTCATCCATCGCCCTGCTTCTCCTGAACTCCTCACCCGTCCTGACCGCGAGCGAGCTCGTTGCCGCCAATGCCGGCAGAGGCGGAGCTGGCGTGGCGGGGCAAGACGCGCAGCCGGAGTTCGGTAACGCAGGGCCGTTTGCTGGGGGCGGCTGTGGCGGCGGCAAAGGCGGGCTGGGCGCATCCGGCGGAGCTGGCGGCGGCGCTGCAGGCGGCATCTCAGTCGGGATTGCCTACCAAGTCATGCAAGACATGACGCTGGAGATGCCCGACTCGGCTACGACGATCATAACCGGCCTAGCCGGTGCCGCAGGCATCGGTGGAGTCCCCGGCACGAACGACGGCATTGCCGGAGTGAAGCAGGACGTCCTGCAGATGCCGTAGACAGACTCGCCATACTAGCTGCGGTGAGCGTCCTTGCGTTTGGTGCATTGCGGTGGCTGTGACCCAGGCGCGCTCGTGGACAGGGACGGCGCTGCTCTCACGACCGGTCCGGGCGCGGGGCGATGGGCGTGCTCGCCGCTGCCAAGGCCTTCTGATGAGTATGCTGACTGTGGCGGGAAGCGCAGCTAGCAGGCTCACCGGGGCCTAGCGGCGCCGTGCGTCGCGCGCGGTGTGGATGCTGTCAAATCAAGCATATCGTCCGCAGTCGCCAGCCGCCGGGGGCTCCGCGTCCCGCGTTGGGCGGGTCCCTGTTCCAGATCGGGGTTCCGATCGAGCCCCGCGCTTGCGTGTCTAAGGTGGTGAACATCGCCAACGGCCAGGACATCTGGCGCGAAAAGGACAAAAAGCACATCCCCGAAAATAGTGCTCAACCAGTGCCGGCTTAGTCCGAGGGCTCGGATGGAGGCCCGAAGCGCGGTCTTCACCAGAACGAACTTCAGGCGAAGGACCGAGCAATGCGAAGAGTATGGATATTGGCGCTGACGGCGCTGGCGAGCGTGGGCTGCAGCGGCGGGAAGCATTCCGAAGACGGCGCCAACGGTTGTCCTGTTGGCGGCGGAGGGAGTTGCCCAGCAGCGCCGCCGCTCGACCGCACGGTCATCACGACAACGGCCGAAGCGGCGAAGTTCCTCTACAGCAGCGCCAATTCGTTGCAGAAAGACGTGACGAAGGACGCGCTCGATCCGAAACGCATCGCGATCGTGCGCGGCAAGGTCACGGACGCCGCGGGCGAAGTCGTTGCGGGCGTGAAGATTTCGGTGATCGACCACGCCGAACTCGGCTGGACGCTGACGCGTGCGGACGGCCTGTTCGATATGGCGGTGAATGGTGGCTCGCACCTCGTCTTCGCGTACACAAAGGACGGACACATCCCGACTCAGCGCTCGCTCACGCCGGGCCGGCAGCGTTACCTAAACGCGGCCGAAGTCGGCATGGTCACGCTAGCCGACAAACCGAGCCAAATTAGCGCTGGCGCTAGCGCCCAACAGGTCGCGAGTGCCGAGCCGAAGACCGACGCCCGGGGCACGCGACAACCGCTGGTGCTGTTCGCGCCGGGCACGACCGCAGAGGCGGAGCTGCCCGACGGCTCGACGAAGCCCCTCTCGCACCTCAGTGTTCGCGTAACCGAATATCCGCTCGACCTCTCCCCAAAGGTGCCAACGCGCACGCAGCGTTTTGCACCGGGCTCGCTGCCGGCGTCAGGTAACGTGAACTATTCGCTCGATTTCACGGTCGACGAAGCTGAAAAGCTCGGCGCGACGAGCGTGGCGTTCAGCAAGCCGGTCACCGTTTACGTGGAGAATTTTCTCGGGCTGCCGGCGGGCTCGCCCGTACCGCTTGGGTATTACGATCGCGGCTCGAGCCATTGGGACGCGGGAGCGAAGAGCGGCGTGGTTGTCCGCATCGTCGCTGAAACCGGAGGACGAGCGGCGCTCGACATCGACGGCGATGGCAAGGCCGACAGCGGACAAGCCCTCGGAGACCTGGGCGTGACTGGCGACGAGCTGACGGAGCTCGGGGGCAGGTACAAGACCGGGCAATCGCTGTTTCGCACGCGCGTGTCGCACTTTTCGACCTGGAACTACCTCTTCCCCGTCGCCGCCTCGACCGCTGTCGCGCCAGGCGCGCAGCCAGTGGTGCGCCCACTCGACGATCCGTCGTTTCGCGGCCCGGTGTTGATCGAGAAGCAGGCGGTCGCGCAGAACATCGCACTACCCGGCACGCCATTTTCGCTTCACTACCAGACCGATCGCACCGCGCGCTTCAAGAGTGGGTTCGAGATCACCGTTCCCCTGATCGGGAAAAGCATCCCGTCTGGGCTGAAGGAAATTTTCTCGTACGTGTCAATCGCTGGGCAAGAGTTCGATCAATCCTTCGCGGTGAAGAAGGGACAGCAGCACATCGTCGAATGGGACGGCAAAGACGCCTTCGGGCGCACGATGCAAGGGCGGCAGATCGCTCATGTGTCTATCGCGTACTTGTTTGCGGGGTCGGTCGCGCCCAGCCGGGTGTTTGGGATCCCTGGCCAGCAACTTCCGTTTCAGGACGAGGCGGGCAAGCAGGAAACCGCGCTCTGGCAAGATTTCGAGGTTCCGGTAGGCACCTTCGATGCAGCTGGCTTCGAACTCGGCGGGTTGGGGCTCGATGCGCTGCACGTGTATGATCCCTCGACACAAACCATCTACTTCGGTAGCGGTTTAGAACGCACCGCGCAAAACGTTGCCCTTTCGATCTCGCGCTTTGGCGACAATGTGAACCTCGGTTTGCCGGTCAACACGTTCGCAGCGCCCGATGGCAGCGTGCTCGTATCGAGCAAACAAGCAGGGGTGTCTGGCCGCATCCTAAGCGTCGTGCCCGATCGAACGATGACGGTGATCGCGGGACCCGGCGCGACCGGCGCCGCAGGCCAGCTGTTCATCGGCTCGCCGGAGGGCGTGGCAATGGCGAGCGACGGCAGCATCGTCTTTGCCGACTCTTCGAAAAATGCAGTGCGCAGCGTGGCTCCCGATGGTTCAGTGCAAACGTTGGTCAGCGCGCTCGCTGCCGACAACCCGCTCGCGCAAGCAACTCTGACGGCCGTGGATGGGGTTGCCTTTGGCCCTGGTGGCGAGCTTTACCTTGCCGACGGCGATCAACTGCTGAAGCTCGAAGGCGGTCAGCTCACCCCCTTCGCCGGTGGCGGAACCACCGATGCGGACGAAGTCCAAGCAGACCAGGTGCTTCTGATCGGCGTGAGCGGCGTGGCCGTTGCACCCGACGGCACGGTGTTCATCTCGGAACGCGGGCTCGCTCCGCCAAGTCCCTTCGACTCGCCTTCTGCAGGTGGTCACCGCATTCGCAAAATCGGCGTGGACGGCGTGATCCACACGCTCGCCGGGAGCAGCCAAACGCCTGGTTTTTCAGGCGATGGACTCGACTCGGCAGAAGCCCAGCTCAGTGGCCCCCGCGGCCTCTCGCTCGCCCAAGATGGATCGCTGTACATCGCCGACCAACTCAACAAGCGCATTCGCCGCATCAACCCCGACGGCATCATCGAGACAGTCGTGGGCGGTGGCGACGCAGTGCTCAGGGACGGTCAGCTGGCACAGAAGATACTCTTGGCGGACCCGCGTGGCGTGTCCGTGGCAGGCGACGGTACGCTGCTCGTTGCGACGTCTACGACGATGTATCGCGCAGCGCCGGGGTTGTCGCAGCCGCAGGTCGACAGCAAGGACAATATCGTTCCGTCAACCGACGGGCTCACGCTGTTCCGTTTCGACTCGCGCGGCAAGCACCTGGAAACACTCGATGCCGTGACGGGCGTCTCGCTGCTCCAATTTCAGTACGACAAGGCGGGGCTTCTGCAAGCAATCACGGACAGCAACACCGTCACGACCAACATTCAGCGCGATTCGAAGGGGCAGCTCGCCGCGATTCAGGCGCAATTCGGGCAGACAACGAAGTTCAAGGTCGACGCCCAGGACCGCATCATCGCGGTCACCAATCCGCTGGATGCCACCAATAACCGCCAAGCCACGTTCACGTACGACGACACGCAGCTGGGCCTGCTGAGCGCCTCGATCAGCCCCAATGGCAAGTCGACGGGGTTTGAGTATGACCCCTTGGGGCGCGTTCAGTCGGTGACCGATCCGACCGGCTACAAGGAAACCTTCGCAGCAACGCTGGGAGTCCAATCGGCGACGTTCGACGTCACGACCAAAGGGAACCACAGCACCCGCTACGTCAACAGCCTCGTCGGAAGCGCAATCCGACGCGACATCCGCGCTCCCGATAATTCGCACGTTCAGTGGGACGACAAGGGGTTCGAGCAACCGCTGACCTCGGCAGATGGCACACGAGTTGACAACGAGTTCCGCGCTGACGAGTTCTTTGGTGCCCAAGCGCTCCTGCCCGCGCGCAGCACAATCACCACTCCTAGCGGTCGTACGCTCACTACCGACACGAACCAAGCGCACCACCACACCGACCCGAAAAACGCGCTCAGTGCCGACGTTTGGAGTGAAACCTCCACCACCAACGAGCGCCAGTTCACCACGGACTATTCGCGACTCACCCAGACGCGCACGACGACTTCGGCGATGGGTCGCACCACGACCATGACGCTCGATACGCAGGGTCGACCGACGGACTTCGTTGCCGCGGGTGTTCCAGCAATTCACTGGAATTATGACAAGTTCGGTCGCCCCAGTTCGGTCACACGCACGGCCGACGGAACCACCCGAACCGAAACCTTCACCTACGATTCGGCCGACGGCTTCATGGACCAGGCCACCAACAGCATCAACGAGAGCACGAAATACAACCGAGACTTTGTGGGCCGTCTTCACGACCTCACTCGAGCCGACAACAGCCAAATCTTCTGGACTTTCGATGACGACGACCACGTCCTGACGCTCACCCCGCCGAGCCGAAGCCCGTATCAGTTCACCTACAGGGATGGCACCGACCTGCTCGAATCCAGCACCCCGCCGGGCGTCAGCACGGGCGCAATCGGAGTCAAGGAAACGGTCCTCGGCGAAGCTAAGTACACCTACGGTGATGACAACGAGCTGTTGGAGATTGGCCGTCCCGACGGTCACGACGTGAGCCTTGGCTACGACAAAGCCAACGGCAGACTGAAGACCGTTGGCCTCAAGACTGGCGCCAACATTTCGTTCGGCTACGACTCGAACGGCACGCTTACCTCCGTCAACCGCTCCGACAGCGCTCGCGTCGACATGACCTCCGATGGCTCGCTCTGGACCGGAACCACCTGGAGCGGATCTGTCACCGGCAAGGTGACCGCCGACTATGACAAGAACTTCTGGCTCGCCTCCCTCACCGTCAACGACGCAAGCACCGTCAACTTCTCCTATGACGACGACGGACTCATCATCGGCGCGAGCAGCGCCGCCGGCAAGCTCACGCTCGATCGCGCTCCCGACACCGGTTTCCTAACTGGCACGACGCTCGGCACCGTCACGACCAGCCAGAGCTAAACGGCTTCGGCGAAGTCTCGGCGCTCAGCGCCAACTTTCAAAAGCAAACAGGTTTCAGCCAGACCTTTCAGCGCGACAACCTCGGACGGATCACGCACATCTCCGAAACCGTCGGCACAGCCAGCCACGAGCTCGACTACCTGTACGACAAGCTCGGGCGGCTAACCCAGGTTACCCGCGACGGCTCCGTCACCGATTACGGCTACGACTCGAACGGTAACCGAACCTCGATCACCGTCGATGGCACCCAGACGGTGGTCGCGACGTTTGACGAGCAGGAGCGCATCCTCGCTCACGGCAGCGAGACGTTTCAGCAGACCGCAACCGGCGACGTCCTCCAAAAAACCGACGGCACGCGCTCGCTCGAGCTCACCTATGACGAGCTCGGCAACCTTGCCACCGCCAACGTGGCCAACGGCAAAAAGTCCACCACCATCGACTACGTCGTCGATGGCACGGGGCGCCAGATTGCTCGAAAACTCAACGGCAGATTCGATCGCGCACTGCTCTACCAAGATCAGCTTCGGCCCATCGCCCAGATCGATGCTGCCGGGACCTTTTCGCACTTCGTGTACACCAGCGGTGAAAGCGCGCCGGACGCGATCTTGCAAGATGGCGTGCCCTATCGCGTGCTCAAAGATCACCTCGGCAGCGTGCGCCTCGTCGTCAACGCCAAGACCGGCGTCGTCGCCCAGAAGCTTGAGTATGACGAATTCGGGGTCGTGCTCAGCGACAGCAATCCCGGCTTTCAGCCGTTTGGATTCGCGGGCGGATTGTACGACGCGCTGACGGGGCTCGTGCGCTTTGGGGCGCGTGACTATGACGCCGAAACCGGGCGGTGGGCGGCCAAGGATCCCATCGGATTCGCCGGCGGCGTCAACATGTACGCCTACTGCGGCAACGACCCGGTCAACCAAGTCGATCCCACGGGCCTCGATCCCGAAGACTACAACCCAGTTTACATGGTATTCGGCACCGCGGTGCACAACGCGATCGGGGAGCGATACGCAGAGCAACACGAGGGGCAACGCGTATTCGTGAACAAGGCGCTCTCCACTATCGCAAGGTGGTTCGGCAAAGACGCGAGCGTGCTATTGAGGTGGCTCATCCGTCCGGACATCTTCAACTCGACCACCGGTGACCTGTATGAAACCAAGGCGATCGCAAGCCGGTCGAGGGGCAAAGCGCAAGCGATGGCATACGTAGCTGCGTTGAACCAGCTCAAGATTGGTGCCCACCTAGGCCCGACAGATGCTGCGGGCACGTCTGGAACAGTTCAAGTTTGGGGCTACGCGGTCGAATACTATAGCCCAGAGCCTGGCGTCATCGTGTACGAGCGCGGTTGGACAGGTGGCTCCCCGTCGCCCCAGAATGTCGTGGTTGGTGTCGGCGCCGCTGCTGCCGCCGCTGCCGTGCTCGTCAAGCTCGCCCCACTCCTGGCACTCTAGAGATCATCATGAAAATACCTGCACTCTTGTATGGTCGCGCTGCGGCGGTACGAACGCGAGCGCGTAAGTTCGCAAAGAAGCTGTTGATGAGCAGGGACTTCGAGAGCTTTGACCCGGGGGAGTTCCTCGAAACTACGACTAGCGGCGGAATCCTACTGATGAGCCCGGAGCACATCGTTTCATCGCAGGACAACTTTCACTGCTATGCGCTATCGCTCGCGATCTTCGAACTCGCAAACATCGAGGAGGTCGCTCCTGTGATGAGGCAGTGGATGCTTGCCTCGTGGAGCGAAGGGTGGCGATTCGCCGGTGTGGTCGGAGAGATCACCGCAGGTCAGCCACTTGATCTAGATCGCACCTTGCTGAGGCCTTTCGCAGAAGCAGCCGTGCGACACTGGCCCGCGTTGTCAGCCGAAGGCGATCGGTTCGGTCCCTACATCAATGCGCCCGAAAGCCTTCGGAAGCATTCGTGCAACTTGTGGTTTGCGTTGGCAAACCTAGGCATACCCAGTTCGGATCTACGCGTCATGCCCAGCGGCGGACCCGCCGACTACCTCAAGCGCATTGACGAGATGACGGTCGGCAAATGAGCGAAGTATCGAGGAGCTTGCACTTCTGGAAAGGCGGCCACGCTGAGCTGCGCTTGCTCGCTGAGAAGCAGAGCGTCGTGGGCCGCTTCGTTGGCGCCAACGAGCGGTGGGCGTGTGCCGTCGTCTACGGCCCCGAAGACGAGCAACAGCTACTGGCGTCCGCACCCGGCATCGTCTTGGTCTGGTGGTACGCCGACGACTACGCGCTCAACTTGGCGTTCCACCAAGCGGGCCGACGGATAGGTGAACTGTCTCTTGCCTGGGGGTCGGCGAAAGCATCCGCACCGCTTCGAGCACCGCTCCTTTGCTGGCTTTTGCAAGAGGCGGTTCTGGACGGCTCTCGAGTCGAGCAGCTGCTTCAGCTTGCTCGCGAGGTGGACGCGGGAACGCTAGGTGGCGAGCCCGTTCGCGATCGCGCGGCTGCGATTCTCGGTCTGCCCGCCCACGAATGGCTCTCTCCCGAGATGTGCATCGAGGTCCCACTGGAACAGTTTCGCGAAGCGTATGCTGACGCGGAAGACTTCGCGAAGGAGTGACTCCGTATGGCGAGCGGACGTCACCGACAGATAAGCGGCAGGTGGGCCGGTAACGATCCATGATCACCCAAGCAAATCACCGCAACGCGCTCGAGGCGCTCAACAGAGTTCTCGGCGTGGCTCAACTCGTTCGCAACCTTCTCGACATTCCCATGACACGTGTACTCGAAATCCCACTGGACTTGATCCATGAAGACGAACTCCGACCGAACGAGCGGGGCCGTATCGTACATGATCACGCCATCCGTTACTTTCAGCGGGTTGCGCCGATGTTCCCCGCTGTTGTCGTCCGGGTGGAGGGAGAGGCGATCAAACTGGCGCGTGGCTCAGACTATTTGGCCTTGGCGCGAGACCTCGGGATGAGCAAGATTCGAAGCGTCGTCGTAGACTCAAGCACCAGTGCTGTAGACCGCGCTAAGCAGGTACATGGGCTCGCCGAGCTGGATGTGGGGCAGGACCTGGAAGCTGCAATGCCAGACGAGCACTGGCACGTCTTCGTATTCGACGGCGCGATAACCTCGATGGAGCTGGCCGCCTTCGAGCGTACGGTTCTGACACTGTTCGATGGGACCGCTAGCGGAATGGCGTTGCAGGACGGCGGTCACCGAATCGAGTTCTGCGCACCGAGCCCGCTTGAGAACAGGGATTGGCTCGGTGAGTTCATATCCCGGTGCAAGGAATTCAGTGACACCACGAGAGAGATCGTAAGCTACCAGGGAAGGCGCCCACCATGGAAACCTTGAGCCGAGGCGCGTTGACGTTCTAAGCCCCCGCTCGCCGCAGTTGTGCTGGCTTGGTCGCCTATCCCTGCTGGGAGCTCAGCGGGGCGTCGGGCCCTTGTGCTTCTGCCGGTGTTCTGTACGACCGTCCTTCGTGAAGCGTTCAACCCTGGTGCTCGTGGCATGGTAAAGGCAGCGGAGGGGGGCACCTAGAACTGCACAGGATGGCCCGCGGGACCGAATGCACGCGCCTCGTAAATCGGCTACTGGCACCAACGCGGCGCGCTCTTGCAGGGAACCGCGCTTTCGCGATACGCGGTCCTTCTTTTCGTCCTTTTCACGCAACTGAGCCGCGCTTGTCCGAAGGCACCAGTGCGTGGCGAAAAAAGCATCTCCTCGCATTGGCGAGTAGGTCTTTGGGCCGCCGTG
>DATEPG010000653.1:0-2163 GCA_035273265.1 Polyangiaceae bacterium | reverse complement strand
CTCTCGCGCGCAGCTCGCGCACGAAGCGCCGGGCTCCCACGAAGTCGCGCTGACCCGTCCGACCCGTCTCCGGATGGGGCGAGCCCATCAGCAGGTGACGGATCCAGGCTTCCGAGCGCTGCCGCAGCTCCTCCGCCTTGTGGGCGTGGGTATCGAACGCGTGGTCCCCACACGCCCTGAGCATGTCGGCCACTGTATCGAGAGCGAGGTAGGAGTGGTCTTGGTCGAGCCGACTTTGCTGCTGCACGGGCTTCGGCATGTCGCCAGCCAGCACTTCGACCGATCCCCCAGCACACTTGAGCGCGCTCGCCGCGACTCGAAGACGTAGAGCGCGCCGCTCGTGCTCAGACGACTCTACCCCACCTCTGGCTCGATCCCGCCCCGCGCCGTTGTCCTCGAAGAGCGCGCCGAAAGCCCGCACACAGCAGACTTGACGCAGACCACCTGCTGGACACCAGACAGCTGACCTGAAACCTACCCTGCCGCCTTGGCAGGCACGAGGGTGAGACCAAGCTCCTTGGCATTCTCGGTCAAGGCAGTGAGCCGTCGCTGTCGGTAACGGGCCTCGTACTGCTCGTCACCGATGTCGACGTAGGCGCTGCCATGGCGCAGCAACCGGTAGACGTACTGCGCGAGCTTTCTCGCAACGGCGAACACTGCGACGGCGGCACTCTTGTGACGGGCGACCCTACGGTAGGTAGCCCCGAGGGCCGTCTTCGAACGCTGGAGGGTGACGGCCGCCATGCGCAGCGCACCGGCCACGCGTGACGCCCCCATGCTGTTGCGCCGTTTTTTGAGTGGCTTGCCTCCGGAGATGGGCACGCGTGGGCAGAGCCGGAGCCAAGACACGAAATGCTTCTCGGTCGGGAATGCGTTCAGGTCGGGCCCGATCTCCGTCAAGATCACCTGCGCCGAAGTCGCGCTGATGCCGTCGATAGTCGTGAGGTCCACACCTGCAAATCGCCACAAGGCTTCGCGAAGCGCGTGATCCCCGCGCTTGCGAATCACTCGCTCCTTGCCACGGTTGGGATGGACGGGGACCGTTTCATTTTGACGTTCCTCGGCTTGGAGCGCTTCGGTCTCTCGGAGTAAACGTGCGTCGTACTCGGAGATCGTACGTTCCATCTCGTCATAAAGCCGCAGGGCGGTCGACAAGTTGAAGATGTGCTCGTCGCGCCAGGTCCCGGTGAGATGTTCCGCGATTTCCTGGACGGACCGTTTGCATGCCTTGTCGCGCAGAGCTGCAAGCCGAAATGGATCACGCTCTCCAGCCACGATCGCGCGTACAATCGACATCCCCGTGTGACCCGTGAGGTCGCTGACCGCCCGGTGCACGCGAACGTTCATCTGGTCGAGGGCCTTCTGCATCCATTGGACGAAGCGTGTTCGTGATTCGACGAGATTAGCGCGCTGACGCTGCAGCGCACGCAAACGGCAAATGGCTTCCTTCGG
Source organism: Polyangiaceae bacterium (assembly GCA_035273265.1). Classification (GTDB taxonomy): domain Bacteria; phylum Myxococcota_A; class Polyangia; order Polyangiales; family Polyangiaceae; genus PMG-095. The sequence continues at coordinate 711 of DATEPG010000653.1, read as the reverse complement.
TCGAAACGAGCCCTGCAGCAGCCCGCAGCTGTGCAGCAGTTGAAGCCATTGGCAATCGTGCATGTCGGTCTTGCGCCCCGGAACGTTATGCAGCGTGCGGGCGTTGACCAAGACGACTTCCAGTCCGGCGGCTTCGAGCACTTCGTAAACAGGAATCCAATACAAATACGTGCTCTCCATGGCGACCGACTCGACACCTTGCTCGATCAGCCAAGCGGCCATCTCTTCGAGCTGAGGAGTCGTCGCACGAAAGACGCGCACGTCTCGCTCGCCATCGTTGCGTTCAGGCCCACACACCCAGTGTTCCTGGCTGCCGATGTCGATGCCCGCTACCATCGGGCGTGTCGCCTCCAGCGACGCGCGCTTGGTTCGACGACTTTTTCCTCTTGCCAAAGTTGGCTTGTTCACAGAGACCTCCATTGTGATGCGAGGTTCCGGCCCGAGTTGGCGTCGCAGATGGGAGTCTGACCTCGGGGAGTTCACCGGCCGCAAGCCGGTGAAGTCACCAGTGAACGATGGCCTGCTCGGACCCAGGCTAGGGCTGGGGCAGTGAGCACCAGTGTCTTTCGGGGTATAGCTGCCGGAGCATCGCATCACGCTGATGCCTCAAACGGCGCCAGGTTTCACCCATGAACGATCCGCGCCCGCGCGGCGGCGCCGCTAGGGGCTGTCCTCGTATTCTGGGTCAGGGTCGTACGCGTGCCCGTGCCC
>DATEPG010000652.1:0-11659 GCA_035273265.1 Polyangiaceae bacterium | reverse complement strand
CCGCTTCGCGGCTCGGCTCCCAGGCCGTGCGCCAGTAATCTTCGGCGAACGCACGCTCGCGCTCGGTCAACGCCGCGTCGAAGGCGTCGGCAGACAGGACGTCCGGATAGACACGGATGCGAAGTTCAGAGCTCTCGAGCGAAAAGCGAGTCTCGAGCCGCACCGGAAGCATGACGATCGGAACGTCTGCGTCCAGGGACGCGACCTCGTCGCGCAGAGTGCCGACCCACTGACTGATACCGGCCACGAGAGCCGAGCGCGTCTTCTGCTCGACGGCGCGAACGCGATCGAGCACGGCTACGGCAGCGGCTTGGGCGGCTTCTGCCTTCTTCACCTCGCCATGCTGCGCGCCCAAAGCTCGCCTCAGCCTTGCAAGCTCGAGTGACGCGCGTCGCTCCTCCACCTGTGCGCGCTGCTTCTCGACGCGGATCGCCCCGAGCTCCCGGCGTGTTTCTTCCAGGCTCACGGGGACCCCTCCTTCGGCGGCAGCATGTCGGCCGCGTGCATGGCGATCCGCATCGGCTGCTGCAGCGTGATGTAGGCGAGGTCCGCCGCGCGCGACCCCTTCGGCCCGATCCCTGCTTCAGCATGAAAGCGCGCGTCCGCCAACCCGGCAGCCGTAGTTGCGGGATGTTCGGCGTCGAGATCGACGTATTCGACCGTGCTCGGGTCGCCTCCCGAGCCGACGAGGTGGCCCCAGGAGAGATCGGACCACGACGTGAGCACTTCACTCGGGGCGGGTGCCACGTCCAGCCCGAAGCGCGGCTCCGAAGGGTGCTCTTGCAAGACGATGTACCAGCCGTGGCCGCCGTCCGTGCCACGCGCAGCGTCTTCCGCCAAATCAAAGCCGAAAAACACGAGATCCGGCGGGAGCACGCCGCTGAACACCGGCGACAGCTCTTCATCGCTGGTGGTGCGCCGATTGCCATCGAGCTTCGCCCGCACCGCGGTGACGATGGTGCGGGGGTAGCGACGGAAGAGCTCGCCTCGGATCAACACGACCAGGTGCTTACCGTCTGGCGGCGGGGGGCGCGGACTGTTCTCACCGAGTTTGGCGTTCGCACTCCATTGGTGGATCGGACGAATATCCTCGAGCGATGGTGCCCCGGGAGCGCGGCTCACGTGCCCGGCGGGATCCCAGAACTGACGGAAATAGGTCTTGCGCTGGCTCGCTGGGTACTCGTTCCAAACGAGCTCGCGAGACATCTCGTGATTCAGGCCAACCATGTACGCTTCGACGAACGGCGGGTTCGTCACCGCGAGGGCCACCGTGTCTGGCGGGATGCGTTCGAGCCCCGGCAAAACCCATTCCGGCGAGAGCTCGGCGAGCGGTTTGTACATCGGTTGCGGAAACTCCGGACCTGGGATCACCGGCTCGAGCGGGTCCGGGTGAGGCCAGAGCACACCCGCTGGAAACGTCATGTAGTCCCTGACTCCGCGCGGGATCGTCACTCGAGGATCGAGCGCCGTCTTCAGCTTGGCTTGCATGAGCGTGAGATTCGCAGGCTTGAGCACCAGACCAGGCGCCGGTGCCTCGACCAACTCGTGCGCGAGGGCCTGCGCCGCCTGGCGAAATGCGCGTGCCGACGCGCTGTCCTGGCCGTCGTTGCCAGGTTGCTCCTGCACGGGCGCAGGCAATTCCGGATCGGTCGCGACGAAGTTCGGACGTTGGGGCGCAACGGCGATCAATCCGGGCGAAACCGTGCCCGTCGCCGTCGCGATTTGTCGCTCGAGCGTGTCCGCGCGTCTGAGCAGCGACGCGGCGACCAGCGCGGCGGTCAGTGCCAGTCCGAGGAGCACGGCGACCACCCAGATCGCCGCTTGAATGAGGAAGAAGACCGCGAGCGGCGGGAGCAACAGGGCAAGCAGCCGCAAGCTCGACGCCCAGCGTCGCCAGCGCGCGACCGTGTCTTCGTTGGCTCCCGGCGGGCGCACCGTCAAACGATCGTGCGTCGGCAATGCGTCGTGCGTGACGACCGGCGGCGCGGCCGTGAGCGTCCCGCGATTCGCCCGCTCGACGATGGTCGAGAGCGGACGGTCGAGGCGTTCCTGGCGCTTGGCGATGGGTCCGCCCAGTCGTGACACTCGACGAAAAGCGCCGTCCAGCAAGCCTGAGGGAACCGGGCTGGCGTCGAGTACGGCGCGAATCGTAGTCGGACTGCCGAGCACGCGTGCGTGCAGCGGGCGCGCCATGGCCAGGCCGTGAAGCGGCGTTGCGTCGACGAATAGCCGCTGGTGCAGGCGCGCGGAGACTTCCCGCGCCAGCTGCGCGTGGCGCAGCCGAGCGTTGATCTCCCGCAGGCTCCCGACTTGCTCCCAGGCGGAAGCCATGAGCAGGCGCTCCTGTGCTTGAACGACCTGCGTGCCCAACCCCGCCGCGACGCGATGTCGAGGATCGGAGCTCAGCGCCATGAACCACGGGGCCGTCGGCTGATCGCGCAAGCGCTCCTCGAGTGCGTGCCAGCCTCCGTAGAGCGGCGGCGCGACAACTGGCCTTTCCCCGGCATCGCGAGCGTTTGCCGGGAGGTCGAGCAAGCGCTCGAGCGCGTCCACGAAGCGCCCCCGCTCCGGCTCGGACCACTCGCTGCTCTTCGTCGTCGGCGCCCGCAGCGCGCCTTCGAGACCAAGCGCGCCTGCCGCCGCAGCGGGCAACCCCGCGCCCGGCCGGCTCACATCGAGCTCACGAATCCCGACACTGGCCGGAAGACGGCGCGGTGCGAGGCGCTTCACGAGCGACTCGAAGTCGCCCGCCGGACCCGTGACGAAACGCCAGCGGTGGTACACGGGAAGTCTGACGGGCCCAGCGCTAGCGTTCCACGCCGGAGCGAGCGCGTTGTCGGCGCCGGTCAGCGGCTCGCGCAGCCCCGCGCGCCGGCCGTGTTCGAACGTGGGCACGAGCATCGCGGTGTACGCCTGGTTCGGCTTGAGCTGGCGTGGGCACAGCAGTCGAGCGAGCACGGCGTGCGGGCGCTGCGCGAGCGCGTCGTTGAGTGTGTTCGCGTCGGCCGTCTGGGCGCCGCTCAGCTGCACGTGTGCCCAAGCCCACGCTTGATCGAGCCGAGGCAGTGGCGCGCCGGCGCGCACCGTCACGGCGGGCAAACGTCGATCGCCCCGAGGCAGCTCGTAGAGGTCGATCTCGTCGTCGGCGAGCACGATCAGACACAGCCAGGGGCGCAGTCGATCCTTGGCGTTCGCGCGTGCCGGTGTGTAACGCCAGGGCAAATCCACCTGGTCGAACTCGACCAACGTGAAGAGATTCGGCTCCGCTTCCGCGGTGCCAGGCACCGGCCAGCGCCGAATCACGGCGCGTTCGTCGAAGCCGATGACCTCGCCGGGGCCGTGCAGGCCGAGCCGCACGTCGGCGTCGAGGCTCGTATTGAACTGCACGTTGATCGGAATGGTGACCCGGGCAATCGACGCGCCCGGGTCGTCCCGGGTCTCGATGGCCGTAGCGATACCGCGGCGCACCCAGGACACGAACGCAAAGCTTGCGCTCATGCGACCTCCGCGGCGAGTTCATGCACAGGAACGATCTGCAAGTGTCCGCGATCCTCCGGATGGGCCGCGAGATACGCGGCGAGCGCCTGGGCGATCTCGCCGTGGCCGGCGGGCGAGGAGATGTCCTCGCGCGCGGCCAGCTCGTTGACGGATGCGACGACGAACCGCTCGTCCCCGAGCGCCACTTGAGGCAGCGAGCCCGCGCGCAGCGAATACTTGCGGGGACCCGTCGTGCGCAGCGGGGCATGCGCCGTGGCGGCGAGCTCGAGGGCGGCCAGCTGACTCACGAGCGAAGGCCGGAATGGACGCGGTGGGGGCAGCGCATCATTCCTCGAGTCGAGCACGCGCTCCTCACAGACGAGCTCCTTGCCGAGCACGCCGCCGGCCGTGAGCTCCGCGCTCGTGAGCTCGAGACCCGCGTCCATCTTCTCGAACGAGTCACGCGACAGCCGCTCGTCTTGGCTCAGATCTTCGAACTGCGCACGGGCGAAGAAATCCTTCACGATCCGATATGGCGGGTTCGCCGGACCCACGCTGAGCGCCGTCACATCGAAGCGATCGACGCCCGCGGGTTTCGCCTCGCCGAACTTGGTGATCTTGCGATTCAGCGGCACGATGCTCTGCCGCAGCGTCACCGGCCCCATCGGATCGAGCAGCGCCTCGGCGGCCGCGCCGGGTGCGGGCGCGAGCGCGACCACCCGCGACGCTCCCGAAGCCGGCGCGCCGCTCCAATTGCGCGCGTCCTCGACCGCGGCTTCGAGCACGGCCCAAACATCCGTGGCCGGCGCTTCCACGGCGCCGCCTGGCCCCCATTCGACGTCGAAATCGACGCACAGATCCGGCAAGAGCCAAATCTCGAGGCAAGCCTCGCCATACGCACGAAAGGGCCGCGGCCCCGTGAGCGTCGCTTCTAGCTGCACGCCCGCGAGCACGGTACTACCACGCCGCAGGTCGACACCCGCCGACAGATCTGCCGTGAACGAAAACGGCCTGAACACGAACAAGGTATCGAACCCGACCCAACCGTGGATATCGAGCCCATACTTCGAGGCAAAGAGCTCGGCGCGTGCGCCGAACTGCGCGGTGTTCGACGTGAGCGCGAGGTAGCCTTGAATATCGATGCGCGGGTTGTCCTCGGCGCCGATATTGATCTTCACCCGCTCGAGCGAGGGGAAACCGGCGGGCGGCTGAAAGCGCTTGTTGAAGCCACCGATGGCGAGCGCAAAGTTCGGCGGATCGCCCCAGGTCAGCCTGAGCGCAGCCTCACCGGTGAGCGGAAAGCCGAGCACGTGTGAGTCCGACAGCAGCGCGTCGATCTCGAGCCGTTTGCCGCCGAAATCGATTATCCCGACCACCTCGACGTTGAGCTCGATCAGCGCAGCGTCGGCCGATGGAAGCGCGGCGTGCACCGCGCCGAGGAGCACGATGCGGATCGGCGCGGGCAGCTCGATCAGCACCGCGAGCTCGGCTTCGACCAGCGTCGGCGTCCCCCAGCCGATCTTCGCTGCAGGACCGAAGAGGTGCCGTCCTTTCGTGGGCGGAAAGAACGCGCGCAAGTCGGACGTGAGGCGCGCCGCGTGTGCGATCGCATCTTCCGGAAACAGAATATCCGTCGCTCCCGAGCCACGCATGGCAGTGCGCAGGGCCTCGACCGAGACCGAGCGGTGGATGCCGAGCAGCCCGCCCACGCCGTTCAGCGTGAACCCGAGCCCGAGCTGAACCGGCGAAAATTCCGTTGAAACCACCGCTACGAAGGAGTAGCCCGGCTCGTTGCCCGGCAGGCGCGTGGTGAGCAGGCCCATCGCGCTCACTTCGACGCCGGCGACATCGAGCGCGAGCACACCCGAATATTCGGCGCGGGGCTCGTCGTAGCGCAGGAAGCCACCACCGCTCACCACGCTCGCCTCGATCGCCAAGCCGAGGCCGTCTGGCGGCTTGAAACCGAAGTCCAGCTCCAGATCTCCGAGCACGCCCGCGGGCTCACCCTCGGCCACGGGCGAGAGCACGAGCTCGATGCCCACGTTCGAGACCGCGACCGTCACTGGCCCGATCTTGCCGGAGCCGCTGAGGCCGGCCGTCAGCGCGGTCTTCTCGTCACGCGCCGTGAGACTGAGCGAGAGGTGGGTCACCTCTACCGGACCTATCGTGAGGTGCAGCGGAATCACCAGCTCCAGCGCCCCGGAGGCGTTGAAGTGAAGGCCCGTCTTCGACGACCAGACGAACCCTGAGTCGAACTTTGCCTGCTTCGTTTGCGCACCGAAGAGCTCGCTCACGAACGAATCTGCCTCGGCGAGCACCACCACCAGCTCGATCCCGGTCAGGCCGAGGTCGAACGCAAACTCAGGGTCCGTCACCGGCCCCGAAACCGCCACGCCGATCCGCCAGCCATGAAGTTGCAGGCGATGCGAGAACGCGCTCCCGAGCAGCAGGTGCGAGTTCGGCGAGTCGAAGATCAAAGCGAAGCTGGCATCGACCGTCGTCGACCCGGGACTCCCGGTCGAGACACCTGCCCGCCCAGGCTCGAGCTCCAGCCGCACGCCCCCTTCACTCTGCAGCACGCCGCCGAACTCGAGCGAGAACGGCCACAATAGACCGTTCGGTTGCGCACCGAGCACGAACGACGGCGCGAGCACGAGTCCCTCGGGCGCCGCAGCCGGCGAACCCACCGGCGGAACCGGCAGCACCGCCAGCGTGTACTCGAAGGCCTGCCCCTGATCGTTTTCACCCGCCATCAGGTGCACGCCGAGCTCACGCATACGCGCAAGATCCGGGTGACTCGGCGAATAATAGGCGTCCCGCAGCGCCGGCGTGGGCGCTCGGATCGCCGTCGGCATACGCAGCAAGCCGAGCACGCGATCGAGCCGCTCGATCAGATGCTCGAAGCGCAGCGGCCCCGCGGGATCGTTCCAACCGTAGACCTCGCGCACGAGCCCGTCCGGATCCGTCAGCGCCTGCTGCAAACGAGACCAGCGGATGTGCCGCCGAACGAACGCGATCTGCCCCGGCAACGGCCCTGCCGGGATGGGGATCTCCTCCACCACGCCGATCGCCACGAGCAGCGCAAACAGCAACGGCCGGTGAAACTCGAGATAGTCCGCGACGAGTCCGTGCAACAGATCGCCGCCGAACGACGACCATAATTCCTGGCTCAGTCCGGACGGTCGCGGCCGCAGCGCAAGACTTCTGGCCTTGTCGGCGATGCTCCGGAACGTCTGGGCCAGCGCGAGATACTTATCGAGCGGCACGTCGCCGTTCGGCACCGACAACAGCTCTCCGAAGAGCAGCGTGGCGTCCCGCAGATCGTCGGCCAGGTCGAACGCCGAGCGAACATCCTCGATCTGATAAGAGCCTAGCGGGGGCGACCAGCCATAACGCTCGAGGAAAACCAGGAAGTCGTCCGGTGACCGCAAGGCTTCCTGCAGAGGCTCGGCAAGCCGCTGGAGCTCTTCGGACATCCAGAAAATGAAGTCGCGATCCGCCATCTTCCTGGCTCCGCCTTGTTCAAGTCGGCTTATCGAAGTCGGCGCCGTATCTCACCCGAGCGTCCGCCTTGATCTGCTCGATGTAATCGTTGAAGTTCGTGTTCAGGAAGATCAGGTTGTTGAAAAAGCGTTCCTCGAAGTTGTACGTGCAAAGGTGCGCGCTCACCGCTTCTGCCGGCAGCTGCTGATCGACCTCTTCCGGCCAATCCGTGTCGACGCAGGGGCCGAACTCCCGGACGAGCCAGGGCTGGATTGGGCGAATGTGAAAGTTTCGCCGACGCACGTAGTTCGTGTTCCAGAAGTTCGGCACCGGGAAATCGCTGTTCACCCAGCGTCCGTCGATCCGCTCGAACGCAGTCAGCGTCGTCGGCACGTCGACGGCGTGGAGACGCAAGAGCAACGCTTCCAGCTCCTCGGTTACCGCCTGATCGAAGGTCGTCGCCAACTGGTCTGCCGGACCAGTCGGCAACGTCTTGCTGTTCGCGATCTGAAGCTCGAGCGCACGCCCGCCTACGTAGGTCCCTAGATAATTGGAGACCAGATCTTCCGGCGAGAACGACGAGCTGCGCCCTCCGATACGCAGTTGCGCGTACGTCTGAATCTCGTAGATGACGGATATATCGTAGGAAATACTACGCGCGACATCGATGATCCCCTTCAGATCCGCCACGCTGGCCGCCGGGATATCGCGCTGAATCACGACATCACCGGTGATCCCGCCGTGGCTCGCCAAGAGCTCGAAGCGCGTCGTCGACGGCACCACCCCGTTCTTCGCACGCCGCACGAGCGCGTAATAATAGTGCCGAGTTAAATCGGCAAAATCCCGCAAATGCCCAAGATCGACGAACCCGCCGGCGCAGGTGTAAACCGTGCCGCTGTGCTCTCGGCGCAGCAACATGCCGAACACCCCGGTGCCGGCGCGGTGCTTCAGGCGGCTGCCCGTGAGATCGATCATGATCTTGGGCCAGATATGGCCAAAGACAGGGATATCGTTGATGAGCTCCAGCTTGTCCGCCATCAGGCAACACACCCGATGTCCCAGCGTGGGAAGAAACCCGGGCACGGTCGTCTTCGCCATCACAGCAACGCTAGCCTGCCACTCGGGCGAGTGTCCATGAGTACGAATCCGTTCGGCCCCTCACCCCATGTGTCGAAAAGCGCCGGCGGACTGTCGCAGATCGCCCCTCCAGAGCTCACCACGCGCCACGTGACAAGTCTGAGTATTAATCAGGATTTAGGATCAGCTGCCGGGCGTCGCCAGAACGCTGCGGCTGTCACGCGATCAAAACGCTGGCCAACTGCCGGGCTTGCCGCGCGCGCCTTCTGGGGTCACCTGGGCATCGTTCGCGCCGTCGCCGGGTGCGAACGTGGCCGCACTGACCTGCTCGCGGGGCGAGGGCGCAGTACTGGCGACACTTTCTAGCTCGGCGTTCAGCGAGCGCGCATCCAGTTCGCCGCGCTCGAAATCGTGCAGGCAGCGCTGGAAGAACTGCTCGAGCGAGTCGTGGTGGCTGCGCTGAGCGGCGGACAAGCCTCGACGTGCGAGCGCTGACGCAACTTCGAGGTGCGCGCGCATCGCCTGCAAGCGCTCGCCCAGCTCGAGCGAGTCCGCCGGTTCATTCGTTGCGAGCTCTGGGGATCGTTGGTTGCTCGTGGTCGGTTGCATGCCGCGGTCCACTGCAATGTAGGTGCCAACTATCGATTCGGCGAACCTCCGGATCCGGCTGTCGCCGAAAGGCTGCGCGGAGCGAGTAGCTGCTCGATGTCACGGGCTTCCTTCAAATGCGTTTCGACCGTAGGTTTGAGGTCTTTGACGTAGGTCGCGAGCTTTTCGTTCTTCACCGACGGGAGTAACCGGGTGTTGATGGTATCGAGCACCTTTTGATGACCGTCGATTTGGGCTCGCATGTAAGTCTGGTCGAATTCAGGGCCGGCCGGCGTCGAGTTCAAGGATGCCAGCGTTGCGGCGCCTTCATTTTGCAGCTTCTTGGAGACAGGGCCGTCTGTGCTGCCAACGTCGAGCTTGCTTTGCTTTTCTTTGGCTTGGCTGTGGTGCGCGATCATCTTGGCCGCAAAGGCTTTGACTTTCGCGTTGCGCGCCTTGGTTTGCGCAACTTTGGCCTGCGCGATCTCACCTTCGTTCGCCGCTTGCGTGATGGCTGCGATTTGCTGGTCGTCCAGCGCTTCGGCTTGGGGATCATTCCCGGCGGGTGCCGTGGTGGTGCCGGTGCTGACGGGCGCTGCCCTACCCAGCGAGTCAGTTCCGGGCGAGCCATCCGCGGGATCGGCAGTCCTCGTCGCCGGCGCGCCCGCCGTGACTGCTGCCGTGTCAGGTCTCGCATGCGTGTCGTTCCGATCACAACCAGCAAAGGGCAACGTGACGACGACGCAAACGATTGCTCGATATGAAAACATGCGATGACTCCCGCGTTGAGCCGGCGAGCATCAACCCGCGCGGCGGTTTCGGGGAGCCGCGAGCAACCTGCGGACCGCGCTGAGCGTGAAATCACGCATTCCACCTTTGCTGCGAGCGGCGCGCGCTCGTACTCCGAATTCGCCATCGCTCTGCACGTGATCGTCGGACCGCTCACTGCTCGAGAGACACGTCGAGCCACGGGTCGCGCCTATTGAGGTGAGGCTGCTTGTCACTCTTGGGCAAAAAGCCATTGCGTGCGAGCCCCTCGAACGATGGCCGCTAGACGCCACCCGACAAAGGGCTCGGACTAGTAGTGCGAGGGCAGCAGCTCGAAAACTCTTTGGGCGACGCGAGCCGCGAGCATACGCTCGTCCACGACTTGTCCCTCCGCGAGCGCGCAAACCAAGCCACCACACTGGGCCCATGTTGCCGATTCTACGGACTCACTGCCTTCGATGAAGCGGTGCGTGTCTGGTCTGCGTTGGTCAACGGGCAACTTCATGGCACGCGCAGAATCGACCAGCGCATTGATCAGATCTGGTGTCGGCTCGTCTGAGGCCTGCAGTTGCCGGCCAATCAAAGCAAGCTCTGCCATCAACTCGTCTCTCGACTCCATCGCCAAGCCAATGCAGTGATCGTGCCAGCACGTTGCTTACGGAGTGCCATGGGTACGCTTCACGCTCGCCCGCACACAGCCGGCTCCCACGCTGCTTTGGAGCCGCACGTAGGGCAGCGAGCAGATGTGTCGTCAGTGGCCAGGACGCCACAAGTGCGACAGGCGTAGTGTTCTGGATCGACGTGCTGGGTGTGCTTCAGAGCGGCATCCCACTCGGGCACTAGTGATAGGCCCGGCCCCTCCTTCTTCCGTCGCACCGTACTGAACGCGCCACCGGGCTCGAAGTAGAGCCGCTCGACTTGGCCGAGGTTGAGTAAACCTTCACCTCGCAGCTGGGCGTGGACGCGCGCCGCGGGCAGTGCACACGCGCGCAACTCGCGCACGTCGATGCAGCCGTCAGTCACCAGCGTACTCACCGCGCCATTGAGGACGTTTTCGAAGTGATGGCTGTGAAACGTAGCGCGCGTCAGCAACCTTTGCAGCCCAACCACCCAAGCCGAAATGATCAACGGAGGCAACAGCCCTCGATGCGGATCTTGCACCGCCGGGCCAATAGCCGCTGCCAAAGACACGACTGCCAATAGCTCATTTCGGCTCAGCCCCGAAGACATCCGCCGCCCCATCAGGCGGAGCGCACAGACCAGCATCGCGTACAACACCACCAGCCGCAGCATGGCCTCTGGTACGAACCACCAGGAACTCTCCCCGCGCAAAATGCGGCCCCAGTCTCCGAGCTCTATCTGCGGGCTCATGCGGCAGCGCTCGTCTCGACCTGTACGGGTTCGGTCCATTGCGCTTCTTGACAGTTCTCACAGCGCGAGCTCGCGTCTTCCGTATCCGGGGCCCGCTGACCGCAGTACGAGCACACGGAGGCACCACTTTCGGGGTGCGGCAGCGGTAGGTGCGTGCTCGGGAACACCGACAGTCCAGGCGTGGGTTGAGCGCGCCGCAATACCGAGAACGCGCCGAAGGCCTCCAGGTACACGCGTTCGACTTCTCCGAGGTGACGAACGTGCTGCGCGCGCAGTACCGAAAACAGCTGCTGCTGGGATACACGCGCCTGCTCGAGCTCGCGTGGCAATATCACCCCGTCGCGAACCAAGATCGACGTTTTACCAATCAGCAAGCGGGCCGCCGACAGCGAGCAGGCTTCCAACTGACCGAACGCGCGCTGGAGCAACACGATACAGACCAGCAAAACCAAGCCCGGCACGACGCCTCGTTCGGCCGCCTGCATCGGCACCGACACGATCGCACCGAGCGCCAGCATGACGCCCAGCTCCAAGTTGGTCAGCTGACCGCTCATTCGTTTGCCAAGCAGGCGAACGGCGGCAATCAGCAGCAGGTACACGACGACAGTACGTAGAAACACTTCGATTGCGAAGCCGAAGGGTGCACTACCAAGCAAGATTCGCCGCCAGGTCTCTAGGCTCACCCTTGTCTCTCTTTGCTTCCGACCGAGTACCGAAGCTTCCGGCGAGTACCGAACACCAATCGCGTCGCGTGTCGGTGTCGTTAGCACGCAAGTTCGGGGCAGGCACGGGGGACACGAGTTCAGCGACGACGCGAGCCGGGGCCCTTAGGTGCTGAAATCGCTAGGGTCGCTGGCCCGCGCCTTGCACCGTAGCGGAGGATGACTCCGAATCT
>DATEPG010000651.1:0-12608 GCA_035273265.1 Polyangiaceae bacterium | reverse complement strand
CTACAGTCAGCTGCGCGATCGTCCGGGCGCCATCGGCAAGCTGCTGTCTTCACCGCGCTCCACGTTACTGGGCGTGGTCGGGTTAATGCTTGCGGCGTACTGCGTGGTTTGGTTCCGCCGTCGGCGGCAAGCGCTCACGCCCACCGCGCGTGCCGCCACCGAGCGTGAAACGGCTGCCCGTGAAGTGGTCGAACTGTATCGACAACTCGAAGCCGCGCTTGCCACGCGTGGCGTCGCGCGTCCAAGCGGCACTCCCCCGAGGGCCCACGCGCTCGCCCTGAAAGGCCTGGGTCACCCCACCGGCGATGAAGCGCTGGCGCTCACGGAAATGTACATCGCGGGCCGCTTTGGCGGCGTCACCCTGAATGCCGAGGACCGCCGCGATTTCATGCGCCGCGTCCGCGCGCTGCGAGTGCAACGACCGGTGGAACGCGCGGCCGCGTAGAATCGTCTCAGGCAGCCAACTGGCGAAGCACAATCTGCGCCGAGCCGGCGGAACTCTGGCCGACACCGTACACGGCGCCGCGGCTCGGTCGGGCACGCAAGGCGTCCAACTCGAGGTCTGGTGCGCCGTGCTCGATCCAGGCCACGATTACTGGCGCCTGTTCATCACTGCTTTCGTCGACCTGGAGCACGTCCACCGCAATACCGTGGGCCAGTTCCTCAGCCGTTACCGCGCGCTGCACAGAGGCGAGTGGTCGATGGTTGGCACCGGGCAACTGGTTGGCAGCGACGCTCTTGGAGGCGTACGACTGAACGATCAGGCGATAGCCGGCGCTGGTGGCGGCCGCTAAATCCTGCGCGGATACTTCAGCACGCATTCGCTCCACAGAAACAGGGCCCAGGCTGGTGGCCGCCAGCAGGGCGATCCAAGAGGCACTGGCTGCCGCAGAACTCACGACCGACGACTGCGTTTTGCGCATTCGGTTTCGGGTGTTGCTTGGGTTTGCCATTTCGCCTCTGCCTTCTTGATCAACGCTTGAACCAGGAGTTCGTTTCTGTTGATTGACTAAGCAGCTTCCATGCCAACCGGAAGGGACGGCATAGCCATCTCAGATTGAACACTTAGTGACGTTTTTGGCGCCCCTTTGAGGTCAGAACTGACCCAGGCGGGGGTCTCTTCAGACCTGCCCCCGGAGAATACTCAAAAAAACCCACTAAAGCGCGGATTTTTCCTGGGTCAATAGGGCGGCCGCCCAGCTCAATGCGGCCTTGCATTGGCCATCGGACGCCGCGCCGTTCGAATTCCGCCGGTAGGGGCCGAGAGTCACAGCCACGTCGCGACCACGCCGCAAAACGGCAAAAGGGCCGCGGGTGTGCCGCTCGCGACACACTTGGCCGGTACGTGTGGCTCGTTCTGCGTCGGCCGCGGACACGAATTCGGACAAGCGTCCGCGGACGTCCACTGGTTGGTCTTCCGGAGCCAACGCGCCGCGAGCAAAGGCGTGTAGGGCAATCTGCGCCGCGGCTTCGTTGTCATAGCGGATGTGCCACGCGACGCTCGTCACGGCTCCCTCGGAGAAACTCGTCACGCGATCCCCGGCCCAGCCACTCGCCGCCTCACGCGCTGCACGCCCTGGCATCCATTCTTCGAACAGGATGCGCAAGCTCTGCTCGCCGTAGACATCACTGTAGGTGGTTCGAGAGGGACCGAGGACGCTGGGCGGCAATGCGGCCAGCGGCTCGGGTTTCTCCTGCGCGTCGTACTTCTCGAGGTGCAGGACTTGCTCGGTGCTCGCCGGAATGCGCCGCCATGCCGCCGTCACGGCCGCCCAGCCGCCGCGGCGTCGCAGCGCGTTGACGAATGCCAAACCGTCGATGTAGGGCCCGACCACCGAACGCTTCACGATCGGTGGGACTTGCAGCGCACTGCCGGCCGACAAGGCACCCTGCAGGTCCATCACCGAGTCGGGCAGATCGGGTGCATGCATGCCCTTTTCGGCAAATAGCCCGTCGACCATTGCGCTGGTCGCGTCGCCTTCGGCCAGAGCGTGCAGCGCCCCCTGCAAGTCGCCCGCGTCGTCGGTCCAGTCCAGCAGCTTGCCCAGGCCATAGTGTTGGTCTTGCAGCGCATGCACGAGTTCGTGCCAGAGCGTGGCGTCGAGCTCCTGCCCGTGCAGATCTCCGCCCAAAAACATGGTCTTTTCGCGCGGCTCATAGAAACCGAGTAGCTCCGAGCGCATCACATCCAATAGACCGCGCCGGTAATCGTACGAGGCTGGCACGGTGCCGAGCGCGAACAGGATCTCGCCCGAAGCGCTGACCACCGCCGGGGGGATCTCGGTATCGAGGCTGCGTTCGACGCGCGCAACCATCTCGTCACGCGAGATAATGCGGCCATTCACCGGGCCCAGCGCGTCGAGTTCGCGGAGCGCCGAGACGTACTTGAGTGCGCGAGCGACCGTGCGCTCGGCGGCGGCATCCTTCTCCGAAGCCGAAGCGCTCACGGGAGCCACTGGGGCAGCCGAGCCTGCGCCTGCAGACGCCGCGAGTGCGCCAGCTGGCCCAGAGTGTGTGGCCGCTCCGCGCGAACTAGCACAGCTCAACGCAACGGCGCCAACCGCGAGTACGCTGCCGCGCTGTCGCCAACTCATGATTCGGCTGCGGCACGCAGCGCCGCCAGCGCCGCTCGGCGATCCGTTTGACCGAAGATCGCGTTGCCCGCAACCAGCATCGAGGCACCTGCGGCGACCACACGGGCCGCGGTGTCCGGGGCGACACCGCCGTCGACCTCGAGCTCGATCTTGACGCCTGCTTCATCGATCATGCGCCGAACGGCGGCGATCTTCGGCAACACCTGGGACAAGAATTTTTGCCCACCGAAGCCGGGATTTACCGACATGAGCAAGACCAAATCCAGATCGCTCATCAGGTAGCGAAGGCAGTCCTCGGTGGTGTGCGGGTTGAGCACGACGCCGGCGAGCACCTTCAACTCGCGCAGCTGGTGCAACGCGCGTTGTAGGTGGGTGCAGGCTTCCGCGTGGATGCTGATCGAGTCCGCGCCAGCGTCCGCAAAAGCCTCGAGATAGCGCTCCGGTTCGACGATCATCAGATGCACGTCCACGTGCACTCGGGTGGCGCGGCGCACGGCCTTTACGATCAACGGGCCGAGGGTGATGTTGGGCACGAAGCGACCATCCATCACGTCCACGTGGATCCAGTCCGCCCCCGCGAGTTCTGCTTCCTTTACCTCTTCGGCCAGCCGTCCGAGGTCTGCGCTCAAGATCGACGGCGCAATTCGAAACTCACGCGTGGGCATGCGCGGAAGTGTTACCCGAGCGCCATGAGCTCGGCCAGAGGAACTCGCGTTTCCCGGAAGAATCACGGGGGAGTGCGTGTTACCCTACTGGAAGCGTCCGGCCCTCCACTTTTCTCGTCGCAGCGCGGACTGAGCCCATGATTACTCGGCCACTCGGTAAGCAAGACTACGATCATATCGTGCAAATCATCGATCGCTGGTGGGGCGGTCCGACGACTGCGCTCGCGCATCCGATCTTCTTCCACGAGCTCGGCGCGATGGCGCGCGTGGTGGAAGACGACGGCATCTTGGTCGGCTTCCTGTTGGGCTTCGTCGCCCCGGGTCCGCCCAAGACAGGCTACGTGCACTTGGTCGGAATTCACCCAGATTACCGACGGCGTGGCGTGGGCAAGGTGCTCTACCAAACCTTCGAGGAAGACGCGCGTGCGACAGGTTGCACGCGGCTGAAAGCCGTCACCACCAGCGGAAATGAAGGCTCGATTGCCTTCCATCGCGCCACCGGCTGGAGCGTAACGAGCGTCGAAGACTATGCAGGCCCTGCGCGACCGCGCGTGGTTTTCAAGAAGACCCTGTGAGTTTCTAGGCCCAAACAGGCTGCGGTTTGACGCGCAGCCCATCAGCGATAAAAAGGCTGCCCGAGGTGTCATGAGCAATTCCGCTGAAGGCAGTGTCCAGCCGAGTGAACTCCGGGCGATCGGTTTATTCGGCGCACTGAGCGACGAAGTGCTCACTCATCTGGCGGCCACGCTCACGGTTCAGACACCGGAATCCGGAGAGGTCGTGTTTCGCGAGGGCGATGTCGCGAGCGCGATGTACGTCGTGCTGCGGGGCGAGATGGAGGTCTTGAAGAAAAGCAAACGCGCCACGGAAGCGCGCGTTGCCCTGCTCGGTCCGAGTGATTGGTTCGGCGAGATGAGCATCGTCGATATCCAGCCGCGCTCTGCCACCGTACGCGCGCTCGCCCCCTCACGCTTGCTGTGCATTACGGCCGCGGATCTCGATGCTTTGTATCGCTACGATTTGCGCTCGTATTCGTTGATCGTGCTGAACTTGGCGCGCGAACTCAGCCGTCGCTTGCGCGTCGCCGACGGCATTCTCGCGGATCTGATCTCCAATGTGCTCGACCACTACCTAGCCGGGCCCGGCGCGAGCTGATCCGCGCCCGCAGCGCCAGCTTCCGACTCACCGCTATCGCCGGCACTCGCTCCCTGATCCCCGCCATCGCCGATCGCGAACCCACCGGCAGCATTACCATCGGCGGGCTGCCTGTACCCGCCGGTGCCACCGCTGTGGGAAGCACCCGCGGTCGCTTGGCCCTGGGCTCCCCCAGCGTTGCTCCCAGGCACGTTCGGTTCAGCAACGAGCGGGACGTCCGGTTGCGGATTCAGAAAACAGGCTGAAGCCAGCAAAGCCAGCGGCAACCACTTTAGCCAACGAGTGCGCATCGAGTCGCACTGAATTAGCATGCGCCAGGCCATTGCTGGGTCGCTGAAGCCACGGCGAAAGCCTCGACGTGTGTGGCACGCATTGGCACAATGCGCGACTCCCCCGCCAGATCGCCGCGCGCACCCCTAGGGGCTGATACTTCCAGATGAGCCACCCAGCCCGGATGAGCCACCCAGCCCGGATGCGCCACCCAGCCCGGATGCGCCACCCAGCCCGGATGAGCCACCCCATCCAGATGCGCCCGCCGAGCCGCTGAAACTGCCCGCGGCGCCACCGGCGTTGCCCGCGGACCCGCCCGTGGTGCCCGTCGGCCACCCGCCTCCACCCGCGCTTGCTGAGAGGCCTGCAGAACCCGCCGCCGAGAACGCGCCGGCATCGCCCAGATCTCCAGCCGTCCCGCTGCCCGCGCTGGGAATGCCAACTGCGCCTCCGCTGCCTCCAGCAGCAGTCGCGGGAGCGCCGCCACTAGCGGAGAGGGACCCGCCGGCCGAGCCCGGTGCGCCCGCTACGCCCGGTGCGCCCGCTAGACCGTTGTTCGGCTTGCCCGCGCTAGCCACAGGGCCTGTACCCGCGTCGCTCGCTCCGCCCGGTTCGGTGGGGACTGGGTTGAGGTCGAGCGCGCATCCGGCAGAGACAACCAGGCAGCTCAACCAGCACCAACGAGTCACCCTCCAGGTCATGCGCACAGCTGTAGCAAAATTCCGGCCAACAGCGTTACTGGAATTGGCTATTTTCCGCGGGCGGCGCGCGCTCTTCCCAGCAGCGAGAGCGCTGCCCTGAGATCCGGAGGGGATGCTTCCAGATCCTGGGCGACGTTCTGGAGTTCGCTCGCCACCTGCCTGAGCACGCGACTGATCTCGTCGGCGTTAGCCGCAAAAATATTGTGCCACATCAGCTCCGCGCCGCCTGCGCTACGCGTGATCGCGCGATACGCCGGCCCAGCAGCGGGCAATGCGTCAGCCGCCCCTGCCAGCGCGCTGAGCGCGCTGGCTACTATTTGCGGCGCGTGGCTGGTGTAGGCAACCGCGCGATCGTGCGCCTCTGCGCTCAAATGCATGCTCTCCGCGCCCACCAGCTGGAGCAGTTGCTCGACCCGCTGAAGCGCGTCTGGATCGCTATTTTCGGGACAAAGCAGCCAGGTTTGCTGCTGAAACAAGTCCGCCCGGGCGAGCGCGGCGCCGCCCTCGGGACCGCCCGCCATGGGGTGCCCCGGCACGAAGCGACCGGCGCGGGGCTGGCCTGCTACCGCGGCGCAAATCGAACGCTTGGTCGAACCGCAGTCGGTGACCACCTGTGCCGACTGGAGCAGTAGCGGCAGCT
Source organism: Polyangiaceae bacterium (assembly GCA_035273265.1). Classification (GTDB taxonomy): domain Bacteria; phylum Myxococcota_A; class Polyangia; order Polyangiales; family Polyangiaceae; genus PMG-095. Next base: position 6,583 of record DATEPG010000651.1, on the reverse strand, counting down.
CCGAACGGATCACGTCCACGGGCGCGGCCAACACACAGAGATCGGCGCCATCGGCTGCAGCGAGCACGCGCACGCGATCAGTACTGTCGATCTGCTCGTCGCTCAAAGCGCGCACTTCGGCAGTGTCGATGGCTCCCGGCAGATCGATGGCGACTAGCTCAATCTGCGCTGCAGCCTTGCGTACTGCAGCGGCAATCGACGCCCCGATCAAGCCGAAGCCGAAGATTGCGAGGCGCTTCATTTGCGCACGACAGCGCCTATCTCACGCAACCGCCCAGCGAGCTCCACGGCTTCGCGCCAACGCAGAGTCGCCGGCACACGCGGAACTTCACCCTCGCGACCGACCCAGGTACGCAGGATCACGCCGTCGGCCCCGCCGGCGATCGCCGCGCAAGCAACGGCCTGCGAATACTTGGCGCGCTGCGCGATGCTGGCCACGTCGACCACGAGCGGTAAATGTGTGCGGATCTTGGCACGGGCGATAGCAGCGATTTCCAAGGTGCGCGCGCCGTTCGGATACTCACCTCCAGCTTCCAGCAGCACGACCTTTTCTGAGCCGCGCTCGAGCTCGCGCTCGGCGGCACCGATCCAGGCGTTGGCGCCCCAACTCGGCTGGCGCTCGACGAAACGCACCGGAAAAGTCTGCTGGAGCGGCTGCGGGTGCATCGACAAGCAGACCAAAGAGCCGACATTGTCGAACGCCAAATGTGAGCGCGTGACGGCGGCGTCGAAAGGCCCGCCCGCGGCAACCGCATACGGAAGCTCCGCGGAGGCCGCCGCGTCGTCATCACCGAGGGCACGCTTGCGCGCTGAGCCAAGTGGCCCGACCGGCTCGATAGCGATCCAGGGGCGCTCGCCGCCGATGCTACCCCAAGCGCCCTCGACGATCGTCGAGCGCTGCTTGAAGCGACGCGACGCGAGCCGATACGGTTCGCTCACGCGCGTCACGTGCGCGACTGCATCGAACTCGCTCACGACCGAAATGTCATTCGCGCTGACATCCCCGACCACACCGAGGATGGAACGGGATTGACCGCTCGATCGGTGAACGTCGAAGCCAGCTGCAACCAGGAAAGAAATAACGCTCTCGATCGCCGCGTCCGACGCATCGGGCTCCATCACCACGATCATTTGGACTGCGGAGCCTATCAAGCACGGCGATTTCTCGCCACCCCAGGCAGAGCACAGCGTCCCCCGTGCAGCGACTCAGCGTCGGAAGCGGGTTCGCTGGCCGTCCCGGTGGGCGGCAGACGGACCCGGAAGCCCTCGGGCAGCGCCGACTCACTCAAAATGCGTAGCGGAGACCCAGATCGAACGGCGTGTCGAACGCGAGCAAGGACTGCCCCGCGACATAAGCATTGCCACCGCGGATTACGGCGGTTCCAGCCTCTACGCTCGCGGCGCCAACCAAGAAGAGCCTGCGACCGACGGCCAGAGCCAGGCCGAGCGAGATCAGTGCACCCGCTCCGTTGGCCGACCAGCCGCCTTGCCCAGCGCTCCATCGTCGCCAACCGAGGCCGAGCGCGGGCTCGAGTTCGACACGCTCGCTGAGGGCGATTGGAAAGCCGAACATCACGGGAACGGCCACCGTGTTCAGCTCGTCCCGGGCAAGGAAGCTCGCTCGCAGACCGAGCGAGAAATTCGGCAAAAGGCGATACGAGTAGCCCAGCGCAGCTCCGATGCTCACGCCCTTGTTGGTGAGGTAGCCGTCGCACCGACAATCAGTTCCGGCCCACGGCGCGAACACGAAAGCCGCGCTAAAGCGATGAGTGTTGCTTGCGGCAGGCACGGGGCTGGCCACTTCCGACTCTGCCGCCCGCGAATTCGGAATGGACTCAGCCCGGCCGGAGCTCGACGCTGCGAGGACCAGGGCGATCAGCGCGACGCTGCGGAGGCGGAACATGGCCGTGACGAATAGGCAACGTGTGTGCCAGACGGAATGCTCGCTCATCGGTGATGCGCGGCTCCGAAGCTTGGTAGCCCGTTTGCCCAAGGAACGCTATGGTTTCAGGCTGGGTCGCGCTTGAACCTTCGCCTTTCGGGCGGGCGCGCGCACGCTGCCATGACCACCCCCCACGATACGATGATCGGAAGCCTGGCTGCGGGGCGGTACCGCGTGCTGAAACTACTCGGCGAAGGCGGCATGGGGCAGGTGTACCTGGCCGAGCACGTGGCCATCGAAAAGCGGGTCGCGCTCAAGGTATTGCGTGCCGAATATGCCTCCAAGGGCGAGATCGTCACGCGCTTTCAGCAGGAGGCGATCAGCGCGTCACGCATCAAGCATCCGAACGTGTTGGACGTGTTCGACTTCGGCCAGCTGGAGAACGGCTGCTTCTTCTTGGCGATGGAGTTCTTGGAAGGCAACGACCTGGCCGAGGAGCTCACGCGCAGGCGAGTGCTCGGCCCCGCCAGCGGGATTCGCATTGCGATGCAGATCTGTCGAGCACTCGCGGCTGCGCACGCCAACGGGGTCGTGCACCGGGACATGAAGCCCGAAAACGTCTTTCTCCAGCGCACCGCGGACGGCGAGGAAATCGTCAAAATCGTCGATTTCGGCATCGCGCAGCTGCGTTCCAAGGACGCCGCGGTGGTCGAAACCAAACGCCGACTGACCCGCACCGGCATGATCTTCGGCACGCCGGAATACATGGCGCCCGAGCAGGCGAGCGGCAAACATGCCGACCTGCGCTCCGATATCTACTCGGTCGGCATCATCATGTACGAGATGTTCACCGGCGGGGTCCCGTTCACGGGGGAGACGTTCCTGGGCGTCCTGGCCAAACACCTGAGCGAGCCGACCCCGGCGATGCACGTCGTCTTCCCAGAGATCGGCATTTCGACCTCGCTTCAGGCCGTGATCATGCATGCCCTGGAGAAGGATCCCGCGCTTCGTTACCAGACCATGCTGGAGCTCGCGCAGGCGATCAGCGCCAGTACCGACGCAGCCGCGCTCGGCTACCGCCCGGCGCTGAATACGGCCAGCGAGCATCCCATCTCCTACGCGCCGCACGCCCCGGGCACGCCCACTCACCAACAGTTCGCGCCCTCCACCACGCCCACGCCCGCGCTGCCCGCCGTGGCAATCCACGGCCCGGGGCAGGCCAGCGACACGGCCGCAGCGCGCGCCGAGACGCTGATTGGTGCAGAGGCGAACACGCGCTCACCGGCGCCTCGAAGCAAGGGCGGGCTGGTCGCGGCGCTGATCACGGTGGTCGCGTTGGGCGGCGGAGGCGCCTGGTTCATCAGTCAGCGCTCCAGCAGCAGCAGCCCCGCGCCGGAGACCCCCTCCGCTTTGGCCGCGATCCCGCTCGCGCCGCCGGCCACGGTTGTGCCGGTCACGAGCGCCCCACCGGCGTCCTCGATCGAGGCCACGGTCACGCCCGCCGTGGGCATCCGCTTGGATGTCACCAGCGAGCCTAGTGGCGCGACTTTGCTGAAGAACGGCTTTCAAGTCTGCGACACGACGCCGTGTGAGGTCTTGGCAACTCCCGCCGAGACCCTCGAGTTTCAAGCCGTCAAGGGCACCCTGAAAGGCAGCGCCAAGGTGCTCGCTCAGCGCGACCAAAAGGTGACGATCAAGCTGCAGGCGGCGGTCGTTTCAGCCCCCGCCAAGCCCCCGACGCAGCGCCTGTGCGAGGTCGAGGTCGACGGGCTAAAGATTTTGCGCGCCTGCAAGTAGCGCAGAAACCCCCAACCGCGGGGTTGTCCCCGGAAACCAGCCCTGTGTTAGCTTCCCCGGCGATGCGGATCCTGCGGCGAACCCTGATTTCCGGACTGTGTGCGACGGCCCTGGCCTCGGCCATCGCCTGCAAAAAGACCGCCACGGACGGCAGCGCTGGCGGCGCGTCGGAAGCGACCGAAATCGCGATCGGTCACTACGCTTCGATGACCGGCAGCACCGCGCACTTCGGCCAAGATACCGATCGCGGCGCGCGCTTGGCGATCGAGGAGGCCAACGCTCAAGGTGGCGTGCTGGGCAAGAAGCTGAAGCTGGTCACGCTCGATACGCGCGGTGATTCAGCAGAGGCGGCCAACGCGGTCAACCGGTTGATCGACGTCGAGAAGGTGAGTGCAGTCCTCGGTGAGGTGGCTTCGAGCCTGTCACTGGCCGGCGGCCGCGTCGCCCAGCGCCGCAAAATCCCGATGATTTCTCCGACCTCCACCAATCCCAAAGTGACCGAGGTGGGCGAGTACATCTTCCGCGTGTGCTTCATCGATCCGTTCCAGGGCAAGGTGATGGCCACCTTCGCGCGGAACAACCTCAAGTTCGACCGAGTCGCGATCTTGAAGGACGTGAAGAACGACTATTCGATCGGCCTGGCCGACGCATTCCGAAAGTCCTTCAGCGCGGCGGGCGGCACGATTGTGGTCGAGCAGTCGTACTCTCAGGGTGACACGGACTTCAGCGCTCAAGTGACCGCCATTCGCGGGACCCAGGCGCAAGCGGTGTTCGTACCGGGTTACTACTCGGAGGTTGGCACGATCGCTCGCACGGCCGAGCGCTTGGGCCTCAAAGTACCACTGCTCGGCGGGGACGGCTGGGACTCCCCCGATCTGTTCAAGATCGGTGGCGACGCGATCAATGGTTCCTATTTCTCGAACCACTTCGCGCCCGACGTGGCGACCGAAAAAGCCAAGACGTTCGTGGCCAATTTCAGCAAGAAATACGGGCAAGCGCCGACCGGGCTGGGCGCGCTCGGCTACGAGGCGGCGCTGGTCTTGATCGACTCGATCAAGCGTGCCGGCAAGAACGATCCGAGCGCGATTCGCGACGCAATTGCGGCCACCAAGGACTTCGACGGGGTGACCGGAAAAATCACGATCGACGCGCAGCGCAATCCGCAGAAGAACGCCGTGGTGCTCAAGGTCGAAGGCGGCAAGGCGAAGTTCGAAACGGCGATCGCTCCCTAGCGCACAATTCGCGTGACTCAGTTCCTTCAGCAGCTCATCAACGGCCTCTCGCTCGGGTCGATCTACGCCCTAATCGCTTTGGGCTACACGATGGTCTATGGCATCTTGAAGCTGATCAACTTCGCGCATGGCGAGGTGTTCATGGTCGGCGCCTATACCGGCTTTTACGCGGCAGGCGCTTTGGGTGTTGCCGGTTTCGAAGCGGGAAATCAGAGCTTTCCGCTGTACTTGGCGCTCTTGGTGCTGGTGATTGCCATGGCCGCAGCAGCCGTGCTGGGCATGACCATCGAGTTTTTGGCGTATCGCCCGGTGCGCAGCGCGCCGCGGCTCACGCCCTTGATCACCGCGATTGGCGTCAGCCTGTTCCTGCAGAACGCGGGCATGCTGCTGTTCTCGCCCAATCCGCAGCGCTACCCGGCGATCCTGAGTGAGGTGCGCTTCGAACTGTGGGGCGTCATCTTGACCAACATCAAGCTGACGATCTTCGCGGTCGCGCTGTGCTTGATGATCGGCCTGCACGTGTTCGTGCAAAAGAGCTGGACCGGTCGGGCAATGCGCGCACTGTCGTTCAATATCGATGCCGCCAAGCTGATGGGCATCGACACCAATCAGGTGATTCGCTCCACGTTCGCCATTGGCTCGGCCCTGGCAGCCGCGGGTGGCATCCTGTTCGGCCTCGACCAAATCACGATCAATCCATTGATGGGTGTGCTGACCGGCCTCAAAGCCTTCGTAGCCGCCGTTCTAGGCGGGATCGGCAGCATTCGGGGCGCGGTCGTGGGGGGCCTGTTGATCGGCCTGGCTGAGCAGCTGACCGCCGGCTACCTGTCGCCCGAGTACCGGGATGCCATCACTTTCGTGATCTTGATCGTGATCCTGCTGCTCAAGCCCGAAGGCTTGCTGGGCGTCGTGCGCGTGGAGAAAGTGTAGTGCGAGCGGTCGTTCGCCTCGCCATCTCTGCCGCGCTGCTGCTCGTGATCTACGCGCTGCAACTCGGGGTCGAGGCGGGCTTCACCGAATACGTCCAGCGCATCATTCTGCTCGCCGGCATCAACGTGATTCTGGCGGTCGGATTGAACCTGATCAACGGCACCACCGGGCAGTTCTCGATTGGTCACGCAGGGTTCATGGCCGTCGGCGCGTACGGTGCAGCCTTCGTGGGCGTCAAGCTCGCAGGGCCGGTGCACGGCGCGCTGGGTCCCGGTACCCTCGCAGAAGCTGTCACCTTCAATCTCGCGCTGCTAGCCGGCGCGGGATTCGCGGGCATTTTCGGCCTGATCGTGGGCATGCCGAGCCTGCGGCTGCGCGGTGACTACTTGGCGGTGGTCACGCTCGGCTTCGGCGAAATCATCCGCATCCTGTTCAACAACGCGACCTTCCTGGGCTCGGCGACCGGTTACTCCGGCGATGATCCCTCCGGCCTGCCCGCGTACACGAACTTCTTTTGGGTGTTCGCCTGGGCAACCGTGCTCGTGCTGCTGATCCACAACCTCACCTTCTCGCAGACGGGTCGTTCCTTGACGGCGATTCGTGAAGACGAGATCGCGGCCGAGGCGATGGCCACGCCCACCACTCGCTTGAAGGTGACCGCGTTCGCGATCAGCGCCGCCACGGCCGGCATTGCGGGCGGTCTGTTTGCTCACATGCAGGCCGGAGTGCGTCCCGAAGACTT
>DATEPG010000650.1:0-3543 GCA_035273265.1 Polyangiaceae bacterium | reverse complement strand
CCCCGCGCCACCGTGGCAGGGTGAGGCGGCGCCTTCGACACCGCTCGCCCGCGCTTCCCATTTCCGTCTCCGGTCATGTTCGCCTCCTCGCGTGCTTCACGGTTGCACTCTACACGACCGGTACAATCGGTCACTTGCCAGTGCGTAACCTGGTTGGTGCGGGCTGAGCCAATGGTGGCGAATTTCGCCGTCGGGCCGTTGCCGGTGCGCCTTTCGCCCGCATACGACCGTGGCCGCTGCTCGGCTCGACACTTGAGGTCCCTCTCGATCGAGCTAAACACCCGGCTCACGTCGTGCCTCCCGCAATGAAACCCGTACTCCCCCTGCTCGAAGCCCACCAGCGCGCACTGCGCGCCTGCCGCCTGTGCCCAAACATGCATCGTCCCCCGATCGTGGGCAGTCTAGTTCGCTCTCGAGTCCTGCTCGTCGGCCAAGCCCCGGGCGACAAAGAGCCCGCACTCGGCCGCCCTTTCGCCTGGACCGCCGGCAAACAACTCTTCAAGTGGTTCCTCCCGCTCGGCCTCGACGAAGAGCAATTCCGAGCCCGAGTCTACATCGCCGCCTCCTGCCGCTGCTTCCCTGGCAAAAATCCCAAAGGCGGCGATCGCGTTCCCAGTGCCGAAGAAATCCTCAATTGTCGTCCCTGGCTCGATCGTGAAATCGAGCTCCTGGAGCCCGCCTTGATCTTGCCCGTCGGCCGCGTCGCGATTGAACAGTTCTTACCCGCGCGTCCTCTCGTCGAGCAAATCGGAGTGCTCCAAACCGTGACACGCGGCAAGTTGCGCATTGACGTCATTCCACTCCCGCACCCATCTGGCGCGTCCACCTGGCCACGCGCCGAGCCGGGGAAATCCCTCACCGCGCGTGCACTCGCGCTGATTGGTGAGCACCCAGCGTGGCGCGCGCTAACTGATGCTTGACACTCGGCGAGTGCTCTGTCATATATGCCGAACGGGTCGCGCTCGCGCGCCTGGGAAGGAGATGATGCTGATGCAAACCCAATCAACCGCTGCATATCGTGTGATCATCTCCTCGGTCGCTTCGTCGCTTTCGTCGCTGTAAAGCGCGCGTCGCGGCTCTCCGCAAAATAGCTGTATTTCTGCTGCTTTCGCGCCCGCGAAGGTGGTGGTGCTCGCGTGCTGGTCAGCAGCCGCGCAGGGAATTTCAAAATGGGCAAGCACCGAACGTCACGGGATGGCGAAGGTCGGGCCGTGGGTGTGCGTCACCCGCGACTCGAAGAGTTGTTCCGTGAAGAACTGAATTCGATTCTCGATTTCGAAACGACCGATCCGCGTCTCGAAGGCACACGCATTAGCTATGTCGAACTGTCTCGTGACGGCTCGCGGGCTCGTGTCTGGGTGTCATTGAACGCAAATGCAAATGGCAATCTGATCCGCGCTGCGGGCGCGGTCGAGCTCGAAGCGGCCTTCGAGCGCGCTGCTGGGTTTTTCCGGGGCCGCTTGTGTGAAGCGCTCCCTCTGAAGCGCATGCCCGATCTCAGCTTTCGCCTCGACCCCGCGGCTTCGGCTGAGCTCGTCAATGAATTGGAGCCAAATGATGGCAACTAAGAATTTGGTACGATCAATGATTGAAGGCGGACGCACCTCGCACAATCGCCGGAGCCGGCGGCTATCGCACGGGCCGGCGCGCGCAAACGTTGGTTCCGTGTCAGCAGCGCTAGGCAGCGGTGCGGACGCTCATTTCACCATTTATCCTGCGCGCAAGCTGGTTTGGCGCAGATTCAACGAATGGCTTGGGCCTGCCGAGTGTTGGCTGGCAAGCCAGGTCGGGCGGCGGAGGTCACACTTCGTGATCGACTGCTTCGGCATTCTTCGAAAAGTGAAACGCAGATGAGTCCCTCATTGATTAAAGGAGATCGCGTGCCGATCCGGGTCTGGGCGAACGTCCATGAGCTCGAGTCGGACGCCGTCCGTCAACTCAAGGCGGTCAGTGCGCTACCTTGGGTGGCGCATCACGTTGCGGTCATGCCGGACGTGCACGTGGGCAAGGGCGCGACGGTTGGCTCGGTGATCGCGATGCGTGGCGCGGTCGCACCGGCTGCAGTCGGCGTCGATATTGGCTGCGGCATGGCCGCGCAAAAGACCAACCTCACGGCGAATGACTTGCCGGACTCGCTGCATCGACTGCGTCTGAAGATCGAAGCGGCCATCCCGGTGGGTCGGGACCAACACAAAGCTCCGGTCTGGGCGGAGCAGCCCGGGCTGAAGTGCGCGGGAGAAGAGCTATTGCAGCGCTTTTCGGCGCTCGAGCCGTCCGTGCAGGGTCTGGCATTTCGCGCGGCGGCTCAGCTCGGCACGTTAGGCGGTGGTAACCACTTCATCGAGCTGTGCCTCGACACGGAGCAGTGCGTTTGGCTGATGCTCCATTCGGGTAGCCGCTTGGTGGGCAATGCGCTCGCCCTTCGGCACATGGAGCGTGCGTCGAAGCTCTCGCACAACCAAGCGCTCGTGGACCGAGATCTCGCAGTATTCTTGGCGGGCACGCCGCCATTCGAGGCGTATCGGCGGGATTTGTTTTGGGCGCAGGAGTATGCGGCGTTCAACCGCAGCGTGATGCTGGCTCGGCTTCAGGGCGTCGTGAAGAAGGTTTGGCCACGAGTGCGGTTCGAGGCACCTGTCAGCTGTCATCACAACTATGTCGCGGAGGAAATGCACTTCGAGGAAGAGCTGCTCGTGACGCGCAAGGGTGCCATTCGGGCGGGCCTAGGAGAGCTCGGGATCATTCCGGGTTCTATGGGCACCAAGTCCTTCATCGTGCGTGGGAAAGGCAACCCGATGTCGTTCGAATCGGCATCGCATGGGGCGGGCAGGCGGATGAGCCGCAGCCAAGCCAAACGCAGCTTCAATGTTTCGGATTTGGAGCGGCAAACTCAGGGCGTCGAGTGCAGGAAGGATCGCGGCGTGGTGGATGAAGCGCCCAAAGCGTACAAGGACATCGAACAGGTCATGGCGCAGCAGGCAGATCTGGTCGAGATCGTTGCAGAGCTGAAACAAGTCTTGTGCGTGAAGGGCTGAGCTTGTGCGTTCGTCGGTAAATATGGCAGCATCCTGCCTGCTCTGCTGGCAGCCCGATGAACCCGAAGCTCCTCACCCTGTTCAGTGTCGTCGTGGCGCTTGCGGCGGGCGGCTTCGTACGCTCGGCGCTCGGCGAGCCGGAAGGCACGTCGCCTAGCGAGGCCCGCCCGGCGGAGCGGGTTGACGACAACGCCGCCGCGCCAACGCTCGACCCCAAGCTCTTGGCGCGAGTCATCGAGCTGGAAGCAGCGCGCCGCGCGGCTCGCAAGGAAGCGCTCGCGGATCCGAAAAGCTGGCAAGAGAATCGCGTGCAACGCGCGGACGCTCACCGAGTCCAGCAGGCCAACTTGTGGGGCAGCATCGTCGGTAGCATCGACGGTCAAGCTCGCTTGCGGATGCATGCCGAACGCATGTCGCGCCTCAACCGGATCTTGGATCTAGCCGAGCTGAGGAAGGATCCCGCGCTGGTGGCGCGCGTTCGAGCAGATATCGAGCGCGAACTCACGCG
>DATEPG010000649.1:0-2851 GCA_035273265.1 Polyangiaceae bacterium | reverse complement strand
CCCATACCCCGTGGAATCATTTTGCGCTGCTTGCGGACGCATGGCGGCAAGGCCGGCTGGATCTGGGCGGGCCCCCGCCGGCCTACACCGGGAACAACGACTTCAGTCACGTGGACGGCAAGTGGTTCGTGGTCTTCCCGCCTTTTCCCGCGCTGCTGCTGCTGCCGGTCTTGGCCTGGGTCAAAGATCCCGAGCGCGTTCACGACGGTCAGTTCTTTTTGTGGATAGCAGGTGTTGCGCCCGCGCTCTTGTTTCTTGCGCTCGAGAAGTTGCGCCGCTTCGGGCGGAGTGAGCTGGGTGAAGTCGGCAACATCGGCCTCAGCCTGTCGTTCGCGTTCGGTAGCGTGTATTTCTTTTGCGCGGAGCAGGGCACGGTTTGGTACGCCGCGCACGTGGTCGGTGCGGCGCTCGCGGCGGCCTATCTCTTGTTCGCGCTCGAGGCAGAGCGGCCCTGGCTGGCTGGGCTTGCGCTGGGCCTGGGGTTCGCGACGCGCACTCCGCTGTTGTTCGCTGCGCCGTTGTTCGTGCTCGAGGCCGTGCGGACTTCGCGTCCGCGCTTGCTGCGCACGTTGCTTTCTTTTCTCGCGCCGGTCAGCGCGATCGTGCTGCTCACGTTGATTCACAATCAACTTCGCTTCGGCGATCCGTTCGAAGTCGGTTACCGGTTTTTAGGCATCGCCTGGCAGCATCGGATCGAAAAATGGGGGCTATTTAGCTACCATTACCTCGGGAAAAACCTGGGCGTCGTGCTCACCAGCTTGCCCTTCTGGACGCCCCGCGGCGCGACGCCGTTCCAGATCAACTTGCACGGGCTGGCGCTTTGGATCACGACGCCTGCGTACCTCTGGCTGCTCTGGCCGCAGCGCACGGCCGTTCCTCAGCGGGCGCTGTGGATCACGGTGGCGTGCGTGGCTCTGCCCACCTTGCTCTATCAGAACACCGGCTGGGTTCAGTTTGGCTACCGCTTCTCGAACGACTACGCGGTGTTCTTGTTCGCGCTGCTAGCTGTCGGCGGATATCGCTTCGGGCGGTTGTTCCGCGTGTGCGCCTGCGCAGCAGTGCTGATCAACGCGTTCGGCGCGCTCAGCTTCGGTCGCTCGCAATACGCTGCGTATTACTTCCAGGACAACACGCAGCGTATCGTGTACCAGCCGGATTGACCGGCTCTACTTTGCCTTGCGCTTGATCGAAACTTTTTTGATCTTGCTCGGCTTCACGCTGTGGTCGCCCTGGACTGGCACGCTCGAAAGCTTCTCGATCACCGCGTCTGGGCCGCACTTGCCGAAGATCGTGTAGCCGCCGTCCAAATGCTTGGCGGCCGCGTCGGTGATGAAGAACTGCTGACCATTGGTGTTTGGGCCGCGATTGGCCATGCACAAGAAGCCGCGCGCGTTGTGGGCGGAGCCCGGCCAGATCTCGTCCGGGATGACGTAGCCAGGCTCGCCAGCGCCGGTCCCCGAGGGATCGCCGCCCTGAATCATGAAGCCCTTGATCACGCGATGAAAAGTGGTCCCGTCGTAGGCGGGCTTCTTGGTCCACTTGCCGTCGGGCGCCTTGAACGGGCGTAGGCCCCGGGCTAGGCCGACGAAGTTTGCGACCGTGACCGGTGCTTTGTCGTCGTACAAATCGCAGACCAGCTTGCCTTCGTCGGTCTCGATTTCGGCGACCAGCGGACCTTTGCCTGGGAGGTTCTCGGTGGCGTCCTCGAGCGAGAACTTTCCTTGTACGGGGTCGCCGTTGGCGGCGGGGGCCTTGGGTGCGGCCTCCGCAGGTGCCGGCGTGGGCGCGGGCGGCGTAGCCGCCGCCGCTGCGGTTTCTTCGGTTGGCGCCTTGAGCACCGAGCGCGACTCCGGCTCGGCGGGTGTCGACCGGCAAGCACCTGCAGCAACGGCTAAGGCCGAACACGCTGCGAGCGCCGCAAACCCTTGTTGGAAATTCTTGAGCATGGCGATTTTGTTCCGTTGATTCATTCGAAGTGCACCGTGGTTCCAGATTGAATACCGTGCGCGCGAGACCAACCCGCGTTGACCTCGAGCACGTAGGCGGCGGGGCAGCGCACGCCGCGAGCTTCGTCGTTCAACGTCGGGACTTGCTCCAAGATGCCGGTGATCGTGCCGTCGCGCGCGATGAACATCATGTCCAGCGGGATGCAGGTGTTGCGCATCCAAAACATGCGCGGCTCTTCGACTCCGTCCCAGGAGAACAACATGCCCTGAGCGTCTGGAAGCGTGGTGCGGTACATCAGCCCGCGCGCCTTCTCGGCTTCGGTGCGGGCCAGCTCGACGTTCAGTCGCGGCCGGCCGGGAGCATCCGTGAACACGACGTAGCCGTGGGGGAGGTCGACGGACCCTTGCGGATCAGGCGGGCAATGTAAGGCCTTCGGTGCGCGGCGCGGCGGCTCTGCGGCCATCGGGATGACACACCGGTCCTTGCTGTCGAGCGCGGACTTTTCCGTCGCGGCCGGCGGAGCCGTCGGCGCAGCTGGTGGCGGTGGTGCTGCCTGCGCGTTGCCCGACGAGTGCGGTTCTTCCGTACGATTGCAGGCCGAGGCGACTAAAACGCACAGCCCAACCAGCAATCCGAACGGAGTTCTCTCGCGCATCGCACAGGCTGTGTAGCATTCCCTCCGCCCGGTTGGATCTGCGCTTTTCTCGGGCGAATGCAAAAAAGCTTCGAGGTCCTTGCTTCGCGAGCAAGGGTGCTATCCTTGTCCCACTCATGAGCGGGCGAATCCGGGCTCTGGCGGCAATCGGCTCCGTCGTCGCATTGCTTCACTGCGGAGGTACCGTCGAGATGAGCGCGGACGGCGGCGCAGGCTCCGCTGGCCGCGGCCACGCGGGCCGCGCAGGGC
>DATEPG010000648.1:0-8253 GCA_035273265.1 Polyangiaceae bacterium | reverse complement strand
CACCCGCACCGCCGGCACCGCCCGCGCCACCGGCACCGCCCGCGCCGCCTTCACCGCAAGTGAGCTCGACGCTCTGTGCTACCGACGGGTAGCAGAAGCCGTCCGCGCCGAGCGCCGCCGCGTCATTCGGGTCTGGCCACTTCCGGCACAGATCGTCCTCGAAAATGCAGTCGCTGGTGCACGAGCAATTGGGCAAGCAATAGCCGAGATCGATCGCGCCGGGTTGAGCTGACAGTGGGCCTCCGCAAAAGCCGCCGGGGCTCGGGTTGGCGCCCGAGCCGTACATGCACTCGGATCCGCTCGAGCAAAGCTCGATGCAAGCGCCCGTCACTGGCTTCACTCCGTCGTCACTGGTGCGGATGCAGTAGCCTGCGCAGGTATTGGGCGTGGCACCCGGCGTGCACGGAGAGCCAACCGGATCACCGGTGGGCTTGGTCTTCGAACACAGCCCGACCACACCGCTCTTGTCGCAGAACAAGCCGCTGCCGCACTCGGCGTCCGATCGGCAATGTGGGACGCAGAAGGGCTCAACCGTGTCTGCCTCCCCAAAATCCGCGCACGCGAAATCGGAGCGGCCGGCACACTTGGTGCTCAAATCCGCGGTCGGGCCGAGCTCGCAGGCGTCCAAGCAAAACGCCCTCGGATCATCCTCGGAGCCGAAGATGAAACACTGGGCGCCGGGGCTGAGCGCATTGCACTCGGAGCCGGTGCCGGTCGCGTCGCAGGGCATGGTGCACATGCCTTTGGACGGGCCCACGTCGCCCCACAAGTTGCCGTTGGCCTTGGCGCAGACCATGCCTTCCCCACACTGCGCGTCGGTGGCGCACTCGAGGCCGAGCGTTGAACCGAGCACGCTCGAGCCACCACCGCCGCCTGCGCGACCGACTCCCGAACCTCCTGCCCGTCCGCCGCCAGAGATGATGGTGCCACCAGCCGTACCGCCTCCGGTCGCTTCGTCGCTCCCGCAACTCGCAGTGGCCGCGAGTGTACCGAGCGAGACAATGAAGAGCGGGAACCAAGTGCGAGCTTTGACCACCGAAGCCTCCTAAGCGCGCCGCGATGCAGCGCAGGGGAACACTACACCACAGGTTTCACCCGATTGCATCGACAGCGCAAGGCCAAAGTCACGCGCGCGCACGCCCTGAGGAGCGCACTGGTGAGAGAAAACACGCCTGGCGGCACCGGAGCTTCGAAACTGGAGCTACGAACTGGAGCTTCGGCGAATGGGTCAGAAATCATTCATGCACGACGAGCAGCGTCGGCGCGCCGGTCGCGGGCTGCCAACGCACCGCATGCCATCCCGGTGGCAGCTTCGGTTCGCTGAAATCGAACAGCCATTTGCCGTCGATTGGCGACACATTGATGCAACCGGCGCTCGCTAAATTGCCCCAGTTGTCGTGCCAGTAGGCCGTGTGAATTGCGTACGGCTTTTGAAAATTCTGTGTCCACGGCACGTCCGAATGCACGTAGTCCCCGGCTGCTTGCAGCGTGACCGTGGCCAGCTTGCCGGAGATCGGGAACGTTCCCAGGGGCGTCGCGGCTATCTCCAGTGTGTTTTTCCCCTCCTGCGGGATTCCGCCACGCCCCCCAGAAATGAGCGTCGCAAACACCGGTTTCGTGCCTTCGAACGCGAGTAACCAACCTCCCAGCACGCTGACTTCGATCCACGTCTGCCGCGGGTCCTTTGGCCCGCGCCCGGTGCGATCCTCTTGCCCCACGCGCGCGCCCCAGGGCGTGAGTGAGCGTGGTGTGGGCAAGACCGCGTCTTGCTCACGCACCCAATCCTCGCCCTGAGCGGTTTTAAAATAGCGCTCACCGCGCTGGATCTCGACGCCATCCGCCAGCGCGACGATCTCGTGCAGCGCGAAAGCAGCCTCACCGCGCTCGAACTTCCCCGGCGCCGTTCGCCGAAATTTCCGACTCCCGGCGCGTCGAAAAAATGCCAGCGGCAACTGCCACTCACGACCAAGCTCCACGCCGTGAAAGGCGATCTCCGGATAGAAGGACACTTGCTCTTTCTTGAGCCAGAGCAAATCTGCGCTCAGCAAAAGCCCTTGTCCGTCACTGCTCCGCTCATCGATGTAAGCCACCGTCGAGAGCGGCAACAAATGTCGCCGAGACTCATGAAAGAACGCCGGCAGCGACGGCCACGGCTGTGGAACGCCCGCCAGCTGCGTGCGTAGCTCCACGCCCAGAGATTCCGCATAGCGATGCGGCGCAGCTCGCTCCAAGCGCGGCGCATAGCGGGAGACGGCCAGGAACACCGGATCGTCCGCCGCGAGCGTGGCCTGCTGCTCGTCCACGCACACGAACCCCGTCGGCTCGATGCCGTAAAACTTTGCGCAACCCGGCCCCCGCACGGGTTCCAGCTGGCGCAGTTCAACCGACGCCCCGAACCACAAAAAACCTAGCCAATCCGCGTTCACATCCGGCCGCGGCCGCACGAACACGAAACGATTCTTGATGTACACGCGGGGCTTGCCGGCGAGCGTCGAGGCAACGACCGCCGGGCTCGGCGGCAGTTCTAGGGTTGGGGGCTGCCCCGAAGGTACCTCGCGTGCACCAGTGCGTTCCGACGCGACTCCCCACGCGGCGGCCGCAACTGACGACGCGCTCGGCGCAGTGCCGGCTCCAGCCGCCGGAGTTTCAGCGCGCTCACAGCCCACGGCGCACAGCATCAGTGCCAAAAGCGCGTCTCGTCGCACGGGACGAGCATACTGCACTCCTGCCCATCGATCGGGCGATCCCGGAGTTGCGAATTCTCCGGGATTGCCTCGAAACTGTGGGTCGACGGGGGATCGAACCCCGGACCAATGGATTAAAAATCCACTGCTCTACCGGCTGAGCTATCGACCCGGGCGGGCCCTAAGGACCGCTCGTGGGCGGCGTACTTAGCGCGAAGCTGAGCGCTTGCCCACTGTTTCTTGCTGCTCGTGACGAACCTGGCCGAGACCAGCCCGGCGACCGCTTTTCAGCCCAAAAATCAGCCCTGCGGCCTGAGACCGGCCAGCGCCGGGGCGACTTGCTTGACGAGCTCCGCCTCGGCGCCCGAGCCCAGGGCCGCGCCCGCGCTAAACAGCGCAAAGCTCACGTATTCGTGGAGCATCTGCTTGAGTAGGTTGTCTTGATCGGCATCACCGGCACAGTTGGCCGCTACCCTTTCCGGATCCAGCGCGCCGGTGTCATCTGGGCCCGCGCCGCGAAATAGAATGTCGTACATGCCCGCCCCGACGGTGAAGGAGGCCAAATTGGCGCGCACCTCCGCCGCCTTGCCGCCGCCGTGTGCGGTCGCGATGATCAGGCGCAGCGCGCCGTTCGCGACCGCCACCAGTGAGGTGGGCCCGCCCGACGCGCGCGGCTGGTGAATGCTCACGTGCTGCGACTGGACCAGCGCGTAGAGCGCCTTCGTGGTGTCGAACTCACCGAGCCCCGTTCGTCGACCGAGCTCGCCCACGGTGAGCTTGCCGTCGATCACCGAATACACGATTTGGAACTCGTCCGCGGGCGTGCCGCGGTTTTCGACGCGAAACGGGATATGCTCGGACGACGGGATTTTCTGCTGAAAATAACGCAATTCATCGATCCGAGTCACGCCGTCCATCAGTAGAGCATTGGCGCTGACCGTATGTCTCGAGACGAGCCGCGCCTCGTCGAAGTCGTCCAGAAAGAAGAAAGTGCCATCGTCGACGGTCATCGTCGCGAACACGATTTCTTCGACCTGACGCGCGATGTAGGCGTAGATCTGGTCGTATTGAGCACCCCTAGCTCAATTGCGGCTTCGCCGAAGCGCTTGCCGCCCTGGGTCACGGAGGCGACTTGCGCATGCTGCTCTTGGCTGATCGCTCCAAAGCGGTACAGCACCGCGCCGAGGCGTTCTTCCTCCACGTTGGTGCTGGCACCCAGCACGTTGCCTTGCTCGAAGAAGATCGAGCGCGCGTGCTCGCCGTCCAGCACCACGAGCTCGCCGCGCCAGCCAGTCTGCGCCACGAGCCCCAAGACGTCGCACAGGGTGCCGGCCGCGGTCACCTCGCCTGCCAAGCGCACGATCGCGCCGTCCTCCGCATCGCGTCGCCCATCTTCCCCCGTGTAGCGCATGAAAACGACGTGTTCCGGCGACGGTAGAATGCGGTACGCGCCCTCACGTGCTCGCATCCGCTGGCTGGCCACGTTCCCGATCGGGTGCGCTTGCCCCCGTGCGTCGATGCGAACCAACTCCGAGCGCTCGTCTTTCATGGAGCTCTCAGCGTACCAGAGCCGCGGATCGGCGTCAGCTTTGCGGCTTTTGCGCGGTTCTCTCGGTTTGCGCGCTTCGCGCCGCTGGCGTGGTCCGCAGGCCCGCTGCCGTGGGGGGGCTGGTCAGCGCAGCTCGGCGACGGTCGTTCCGAACATGCGCTCGAGCCCACCGAGGAACGTGTCATTGGGCGTGACGCGCGTGCCCTCCAGGTCGAGGACGGCTTCCGTGCCCTCCCCGAGTGACAAAACGAGCTCCACCGGACAGGGCCCGGGCGAGGCCTGAATCAGCACTTTCAAGGCTTCGAAGTCGCGGCGTTGGGTGCGGTCGGCGTCGAGCTTGATGGTCACCGAGCGAGTCGCCTTGAGCGCGGCGTCAGACAAGAGCTCGACGCTGTCGACCAAGATCGTCGCCTCGCGCTCGTCGTCCGGCTCCTCGGTCATCGGAAAGCTCACCTTGCCATTGATCAAGACGGGATCGCCAGAAGTGAGCAGGTGCGAATAAGTCTCGATGCGATCGCCACGCACCTTGGCGTGAACGCGACCGTACATGTCTTCGATTTCGAGGAACGCGGCTTTGCCCGTCCCGCTCTTGAAGATTTTTTCTTGGTAGTTCTCGACGATGCCCGCGACCGCGACCATCGACCATGGATCTTGGCTGCTGACCTTGGTCGAAAATACCACCCCCAGACGGCCCAGCTTGCTTTGATAGCGGAATAGCGGGTGTCCGGAGACATAGCAGCCGAGCGCCTCGCGCTCGCGCTTCAGAAGTTCGATCTTGTCCCATTCGTTCGCGCTGGGCGGGTAGTCGTCTAGGGCCGTCGCGGGCTTGTGCCCATTGCCGTTGGAGCGCGACGAGTTCTGCTCGAATAGGCCGAACATGGTCGCTTGCCCCCGCTCGCGGTCGCGGCTCGCGCTGCGCGAACGCTCGAGCGCGCGGTCCACCGCGGCGTAGGCCCGCGAGCGCGTAATGCCCATGGGTTCGAGCGCCGAATCGAACGCGCCGCACTGCACGAGCGCCTCGAGCACGCCTTTGTTCAGTCGCTTGGCGTCGAGGCGCGTCGCAAAGTCGAAGAGGTCCCGGAACAGCCCGGAATTTTTGCGCACATCGAACATCGTTTCCAGCGCGGCCTCACCCACCCCGCGCACCGCCCCCAAACCAAAGCGCACCTGCGGACCGAAGCGATCGCGCAGGCGCCCGGCCGAACGCGTCGAGCCGTCCCCCTTGGGGTGCATGTACACCACCGAGAAATCGGTTTCGCTCAAGTTGATGTCTGGCGGCAACACGGGCACGCCCCAGGCGCGAGCCTCGGCGATCGTACGCACGACCTTCTCGATCTTGTCTTTGTCCGCCGTCATCACGGCGGCAAAGAACTCGCACGGATAGTGCGCCTTGAGGTACGCAGTTTGGTAGGTGATCAACGCGTACGCGGCCGAGTGGCTCTTGTTGAAGCCATACGAGGCGAAGCCTTCGATCTCGTTGAAGATGGCGGTCGACTGCTCCTCGCTCACACCGCGCGCGAGTGCGCCTTCGGTGAAGGCTTTGAGCTGCTTCTGCATCTCTTCGGCCTTCTTCTTGCCCATCGCGCGGCGGAGCAAATCGGCGCCGCCGAGCGAGAAGCCGGCCAGCTGCTGAGCGATCTGCATGACCTGCTCCTGATACACGGGCACGCCGTAGGTCGGCGCGAGCACGTCATCGATCAGCGGGTGAAGCTTTCGGATCGGCTTTTTTCCGTGCTTACTGGCGATGAAGTCGTCGATCATGCCCGTGCCGAGCGGGCCTGGGCGATACAAAGCCACCGCAGCTACGATATCTTCGAAGCAGTCGGGTTTGAGACCGCGCAGCAGCTGCTGCATACCGCTCGATTCGAGCTGGAACACGCCCGTGGTTTCGCCGCTGGCCACGAGTGCGTAAGCTTCGCGATCGTCCAGCGCGATCTTGGACAAGGACAGCGGGTTGTTCTTGCGATCGGGGCGGGCGTTGACCAGCTTTTCGGCGATATCGATCACCGTCAGCGTCTTGAGGCCCAAAAAATCGAACTTGACCAGGCCTGCGGCCTCTACGTCGTCTTTGTCGTACTGAGTGACGATCGTATCGTCGCTCTTGAAGCAGGGCACGTGGTCGGAGAGCGGGCCCTCGCTGATCACTACGCCAGCGGCGTGCATGCCGGCATGGCGCGTCAAACCTTCGAGCTTCTTGGCTTGCCGCACCAACTCCGCGATCCGCGGATCGCTATCGTGGAGCGCCTTGAGCTTGGGTTCGACCTCGAGCGCTTCCTCGATCGTGTAAGTCTTGCCTTGACCCTTGTCGGGCACCAGGCTGGCAATGCGCTGCGCCTCGGGCGCGGGCATGCCCATGGCACGCGCCACGTCTTTGATCACGCTGCGCGCCTTCAGATTTTGAAAGGTCGCGATCTGGCCGACGCTCTGCTCTCCGTAACGCTGCGAGACGTATTTGATCACCTCGTCGCGACGCGCCATGCAGAAATCGATGTCGAAATCGGGCATGCTCACGCGCTCTGGATTCAAGAAGCGCTCGAACAGCAAATTGTACGGCAGCGGATCGATGTCGGTAATGCCCAGCGAATAGGCGACGATCGAGCCTGCACCGGAACCGCGGCCCGGTCCCACCGGGATGCCGCGGGCCTTGGCTTCGCGGATGAAGTCCCACACGATCAAGAAGTACCCGGGGTACTTCATGTTCACGATCACATCGAGCTCGCGCTGCAACCGCTGGTGGTAGACGGCGACGTCCACCACCTTGCCCAGCGCTTCGAATTCCTTCAAGCGCTGTTCGAGGCCCAGGAGTGACACGTGCCGGAAGTAGGTGTCGGTGTCGTAGCCCTCGGGCACACCGAACCGCGGCAGCATCGGCTGCCCCAAGTTCAACTTCAGCCCCGAGCACATCTCGGTCACGAGCAGCGTGTTGTCGATCGCTTGCGGCAAGGCCGAGAAGGTCGACACCATCTCCTCTTGGCTCTTGAGGTACATCTCGAAGCTGCCGTGGTGGAGCGGCTCCGCTTCGGCGAAGGTGCGGCCTTGACGCACGCACTCGAGGTAGATGTGTGCTTGCCCGTCCTCCTTGCTCATGAAGTGGACGTCGTTGCTGGCCACGAGCGGCAGCTCCATCCGCCCAGCCGCCTTGATCAGCGTATCGTTGACGACGCTTTGCTCTGGAAATCCATGGTCTTGGAGCTCGACGAATACATGTCCCGGCTGGAACATGTCCTTGAGTTCACCGAGGATCGTCTCGCCGCTGTCCGGGCCGTATTCGAG
Organism: Polyangiaceae bacterium; assembly: GCA_035273265.1. Classification (GTDB taxonomy): domain Bacteria; phylum Myxococcota_A; class Polyangia; order Polyangiales; family Polyangiaceae; genus PMG-095. The sequence goes on along the minus strand of DATEPG010000648.1, from coordinate 747 downwards.
AATGCGTTGCGCGGCGACCCCGCCCAAGCAGCCGGTCAGCCCAATCAGCCCTTTGCTGCGCGCCGCGATCTGCGCCGTGGTGATTGCCGAGCCGTGCGGGCTCGCCGACCGCAGGTGACCCTCCGACACCAAGCCGATCAGGTTTTGGTACCCTTCGTTGGTCGCAGCCAGGAGCACGAGGTGGTCGAAGGCCGCCGAGGCGTCCTTGCGCACCACGTTCACTTCGCAGCCGAGGATCGGCGTAAGCCCCTGAGCCCGTGCGGCGTTGTAGTGACGGATGGCGCCATACATGTTGGCGTGGTCCGTCAGCGCGATCGCGCGCATGCCGTGGGCCTTGGCTCGTTTGGCGAGCGAGTCGAGCTTCACCGCGCTCGTCAGGAACGAGTACTGGGAATGAACGTGTAAATGAACGAACTCGCGCGCCACGAACCCGTGGCTTACCACTCATCACTGGGCGCGCAGCGAGGCGATTCGTCGGCCGCCGGACCGGCCCACGCCAACCGTCGGTCGAAACATTTCCCGGTTGAACAGAACCAGCCGCTGCTTCGTCTATCGCCCAGGTTTGCGGCTCGCTCAGGGCGTGCGCTTGCGTCGCCCTGGCGACTTGGATTACCGATTTGCCGATAGTCAGGGGAACCGCCTGCGCTTGGCGTACGACCTTTAACTAGTGTCAGTGGAGGAATTTCAAAACATGTTTGCTAAATCTGCGTTCGTGATTGCACTCGCCAGCGCCGTCGTGGTGCCCGC
>DATEPG010000647.1:0-35984 GCA_035273265.1 Polyangiaceae bacterium | reverse complement strand
ACTTGGTCAGCGATTCCAAAAGCTTCCGCGCAGGTCTCTGCATGGCTGTCTCCTTGTTGTGCGCCTCGAGCGCGTTATTCCCTGAGATCTGCGACCCTGGAAAGCCGAGTTCTAAGACGTAACCTGCGCGTGCTTCGCTGAACTCAAACGAACTCCACCTGATGGAGCCCTCGACAGTCCCGGTTCGATCAGTCGAGCGCGCGTAGCGGCAGAAGCTCGCCCTTGCGAGCACATCGAGAAACGCCAGCTTCACCGCCAAAACGACTCCGAAGTCGTCCAAGCCCAGGCAAGCCCCACCTCGCAAAACGTGGCCCCAGCAACAAACACCAAACCCATTCAACTCGCATCGACGACGACACCGGACGCCAAAAGCCTGTCCACAAAAATCGCCACCCCAACCGCCGAATCAGCAAAGCGGGCGAGCAAGTGATCCGCGCAGCAACGCCATCGCCGTTTCCCGCGCCGCACCAGTGTGCGCGAATCAATTGCGAGCACGCACGCAAGCTGCCGAGGCGCTCCGGTGGAGCAAACACACACTCAGCGGCGCCCCTGGAAAGCCTGCGCCTTACGACGTAACCCGCGCGTGCTTCGCTGAACTCGAGCGAACTCCACCTGGTGGAGCTCTCGACGTTCCCGCCCGAGCAAACACTCTCTCAGTGAGGACGGGCGGGCGCTTAAGTCAAGGGCGCACGAGTTGGCTGCAACACCACTTCTTCTACCATGCGCTATTTCGAGCTCACGTCGGCCCTCGACAGGCCCAGCTCGATCGGCAATTTCGCCCCGCGTTCGGCTCAGCCTTCGGCGTCCCGTTTCGGCTACCCAGCGGAAGACACGAGGTGCGCTGCTGGATCGCGATCGCCCCGCTTACGGGCGCGAACACGGGAGGTTGATTCAGGGACAGACGTGGGTCCAGTGTGGGCATTGCGGAGCTTGCCACAAAGGGTCACGCTGAACGAATGCCCGAGCTCGAGCCACCGTGTAACGATGTTCTCTCGCTGATCGGCAACACACCCCTGGTGCGCATCAGCCGCATCGATACTGGCCCCTGTGAGCTGTACGTCAAGCTCGAAAACCAGAACCCGGGCGGCTCGATCAAGGATCGCATCGGCCTGTCCATGATCGAAGCCGCCGAGAAGAGCGGCGCCATCCGGCCAGGGGCGACGTTGGTCGAAGCCACGGCGGGCAACACCGGGCTCGGCTTGGCGCTGGTCGCGGCCCGCAAGGGCTACAAGCTGGTGTTGGTCATCCCGGACAAGATGAGCCAGGAGAAGGTGCACCATTTGCGCGCGCTGGGCGCGGAGGTGCGCATGACTCGCAGTGACGTCGGTAAGGGGCACCCGGAGTACTATCAGGATTACGCCGAGCGCATCGCCAAGGAACTGGGCGCGTACTACGTCAATCAGTTCGCCAATCCGGCCAACCCGCTCGCGCACGAGCAGACCACCGCGCCCGAGATCTGGAAGCAGATGGCTGAGCGATTGGATGCCGTCGTGTGCGGCGTGGGTTCGGGCGGCACGCTGACCGGCTTCAGTCGCTACTTCGGGCGCGTCGCGCCAGACCTCGAGCTGGTGCTGGCCGATCCCAAAGGCTCGATTTTGGCGGACTACATCGCAACCGGCAAGCTTGGCCAAGCCGGTTCCTGGCTGGTCGAAGGCGTGGGCGAAGACTTCGTGCCCTCGATTTGCGACCTTTCGCGCGTGCGCAAAGCGTACTCGGTGACCGACGAAGAGAGCTTCCTCACCGCCCGCACGCTGCTCAAGGAAGAGGGAATATTCGCGGGCTCTTCCAGCGGAACGCTACTCGCCGCCGCGCTTCGTTACTGCCGCGAGCAAACCAGACCCAAGCGCGTGGTGAGCCTGATTTGCGACAGCGGCGGCAAGTACCTGTCCAAGATGTTCAACGACTATTGGATGCGCGACCAAGGCTTCTTGCCCGGCACGAGCCACGGTGACTTGCGTGATCTGATCTCGCGCCGCCCGGAAGCCGGTGCTGTGATCTCGCTGGCGCCCAGTGACACGCTACTGATCGCCTATTCGCGCATGCGCTTGTACGACGTCTCGCAATTACCCGTGATGGAACAGGGCGAGATCGTCGGCTTGGTCGACGAATCGGACTTGCTGATCGCCGCCCAGCGCGATACGGCCCTGTTCCGCAACCCGGTGCGTGAGATCATGAGCACCAAGCTGGTCACGGTGGATGCACACGCGCCGCTCGAATCCCTGATGCCGCTCTTCGATCGAGGACTAGTCGTGATCGTGCGTGAGTCCGAGCACTTTTCGGGCTTGATCACCCGCATCGATGTTTTGAATCACCTGCGTCGCAAGCTGTCCTAAAACGGCCTGCTGCTCGGTCGCGCGGCTGTGCCAGGTGGCACAGCGCGCCGATCGAACCCGACAGAGCTGCCTGGGTTGGCCTGTTACCCCGCCCCCAGAAAGCAGCACTTCTGGCTCGAAGTTACCAACAGCAAACACTGGCACGCGTCTTGTAGCTCAAGGGTCATGAACGGGATCAAGGGCGTGGTGGGGTTGATGTGCGTCGCGGGTTTGTTTGTGGCGCCGGCCGCGCGGGCGGATGTGCCGCCGCCCGACCACTGCCAAACGGAACGCGCCGCCTGTCACAACGCGGGCGAGACTTACGACAAGGACGGCGTGTGCACGGCAGCGACCTGCTCCAAGGGTGGACCGGACGGCAAAGTGACGACCTACGAGTGCCTGAAGTGCGAGGCGGGCGTCGTGCCCGACGCCGCGGGCGCCGCGACCACCGATACTGAAAGCGATCACCCCAAAGACGAGGGCGGCTGCAGTATCGGCACGATCGGCACCGAGCGCGGCGTCGCCACCTTGATGCTCGGCCTGGGCTTGGCCGCGCTCACTCTCTCGCGTCGTCGCCGCTGAGCTCATGTCGTTCCTGAGCGCTGCAGAACGAATCAGTGAGCCTCTCGACTGGTGTCGTCGCGGTTGGTTCAGCTGGATCGTACAAAGCGACTTCGTGCGCGCCACGCTCGCGCATCGCGATCGACGGATTGCCACGATCGCCTGCGCCAGCGTGGTCGCCGCTGCGCTCGGGGCCGTTTATTTCCCGGTGCTATTGTTCTCGCTCGGCCCAGTCGTGCTGGGCGTCGCGCACGTTGCGGCGGACGTGCGTTATCTGGTCCTGCGCCGAAACCTGGCGCGCTGGTGGCAGAACACCATCTGGCTCGGCTGTGCCGCGCTGATCGGCCTGCGCGTTGTCGAAGAACTCGGGCGACTGCGAAACGCAGACCGCATCGAGTTCGGAATCGCGGCGGCCTTGACCGGGGTGGCAGTGCTCGCCGGGCTACGGGAGCGCGGATCGCCGATGCGCGCCTTGCTGGCCGGCGCGCTGCTCGCTGGCGCGACGAGCTACGCCGTCATTCAGCCGAAGACAGCACGCTACGTGTTCCTGCACGCGCACAATCTGATCGCACTCTTGGCTTGGGCAACGCTATTTCGGCAAAATAAGCGCTGGCTGCTCGCGCCGACGGCCTTGATTGTCGGAGTCGTAGCGGTGCTCGCTTCCGGCACACTGTTCGAGCAAACGCTGGCCTCGCCGTTCGCAGCTTCGTTTCACTTGCACGTGTTCACCATCTCGGATTGGCTAGCGCCCTTTGCCGATCCACGCTGGGCGATCGGCGTCACCACGAGCTATCTATTCCTGCAAAGCGTGCACTACTCGGCGTGGCTGAGCTGGATCCCACAAGAGGAGCAAAAGACCCGCGGCACACCGACTTTTCGGATGAGCGTGCATTCGCTATTTTCGGATCTCGGAGCACCGGGCGTGGCCGCGCTGGCGATGGTTGCCGTCGCCGTACTGATCGGTGCCTGCTTCGACCTGCACCGAGCGCGTGGGCTGTATTTGTCGTTGGCCACCTTCCACGGTTACCTAGAGCTGGCCCTGCTGTCGTTCTTCTGGGTACGCGGTGCCAATCGCGCTCAGCACACGACCGAAGCGCGCTCCGGGCAAGCTGGCTAGACTGCACCCATGCCGCCACTCCTACGCGCCTGGCTGGTCGCGTTCGCAATCACCTTAGCGAGCGAACTCGCGGTCGCAGTCCCGGTGTTGGCGGCCGGCGGTTCGCGCTCGCGCCGCGTCGCCGCGGTCTGCTTGGCACAGCTGGCGACTCACCCGTCGGTTTGGTTCATCTGGCCGCTGCTCGGCCTGCCCCGCCCGCTGTTCTTGCTATTCGTCGAAGGTTTCGCGCTGTTGACCGAAGCGCTGATCTACTGCTTCGGCTTCGAACGACTGAGCTGGTCTCGCTGCTTGGCCGCCTCCGCCCTAGCCAACGGCGCGTCGGTATTCGTTGGACTCTGGCTGCGCTGAGCGCGACGCCCCCTTCACTCGCCCGCTGGTTCGAGCATCGCCTCGAGCGCCAAAAGAGCATCGTGCAGCGCTTCGAACTTGGCTTTGCCGATCGAGCGCTCCATTTCGGATTCGATACCGCGGAGCACGCCTAGACCTTGCACGATCGCTAGCTTGCCCTTGTCGGTGAAGCGAGCCAGGCGCGCGCGACCGTCGTTCGGATCGGGGATCGTCTCGACGACGTCCATCAGCTCCAGCTCCGCGATGGTTTGGCTGACCGCCTGCTTGCTGATATCCAGGCGACGGGCGAGTTCGGTAATGCGTACGCCTTCGAAGTCGAGGTGCGGGAAGAGATTGGTGTGCGAGGTGCGCAGCACGATGGCTTGGGGCTGCTCGTTTACTTTGGCCAGGGCGCGTTCGTTGACCAGCCGCGCGCACTTGAACAAGAGCTGAGCCACGCTCGCGCGCTTGCGAGCTTCCAGGGCTGGGTCGGTCACAGGCTTGGCCATGGCGGCCTCGGACCATCGCAAATCGGCACGGGAATCGTCAATCGTCCTTGACGACTAGTCAACCATGGTTTACCAATTAGTCAACCTTCGTTGACCATCGGAGGTCTGGCCCAAACCCGAGGTTTCCATGACCGACGCGCTCCAGCTGCCCCACCTCCCGTCATTGCTCGAATCCCCTGTGCCATGGCTGGACCGCACTGTGTATCCCTTCGTGCCGCGCTTCCTGCAGCTGGCAGCAGGGCGAGTGCACTACGTGGATGAGGGCAAGGGCGAGAGTGAGCCGATTGTGTTCGTGCATGGCACGCCCAGCTGGTCGTTCGAGTACCGCCACCTGATCCGCGAGCTGAGCGCGTCTCGGCGCTGCATTGCCTACGATCACTTGGGCTTTGGGCTCTCCGAGCGCCCCTCGGCTTTCGGCTACCGCCCCGAGGATCATGCCCGCGTGTTCGCCGAGTTCGTCGCTGCGCTCGGTCTCGAGCGCTTCACGCTCGTCGTGCACGACTTCGGCGGGCCGATCGCCTTGCCCTTCGCCGAAGCACACCCCGAGCGCATTGCGCGTCTGGTGGTGCTGAACAGCTTCATGTGGCCGATCGACGACCCGAAGCTCGTGCAGCAAGCGCGCTTGGCCGGGAGCCGCTTGGGGCGCCTGCTCTATCGCTATCTGAACTTCTCGCTCCGAGTGTTGATGCCGTTCGGCTACGGCGACAAGCGCCGACTCACGCCGCGCGTGCACGCTCAGTACCTCGCCCCCTTCCGTGCGCGCGCCGCGCGGGAGACGGTACTTTGGGCGCTAGCGCGCTCGTTGCTCGGCTCACACGTGCACTACGCCGAGCTGTGGTCGAATCGCGAGCGCTTGGCCGCCATTCCGTCGCTCGTTTTATGGGGCACGCGCGATCGTTTTTTTCCCGGCGATTACCTGGAGCGCTGGCGTCAGGCGTTGCCGCTTTCGCGAGTCGAGCCCCTCAGCGATGCCGGACATTGGCCACAGGAGGAGTGCCCTGAGCTCGTGCTCAAAGCCTTGCTCGGCTTCTTGGCGAAACGCGACGCCGAAGGCTGAGACGACCGGTCACGCTCAACGCGACCATCAAAACCCAATTCAAAGGCTAGGCGCAAACGCGGTTTCGACCCGAATCTTTGGCCTGATACAGCTTTTCGTCGGCACGCCCGTAGAGCGCTTCCGGCTCTTCTTCCGAGCCCGCTTTGAACTCGGCGACGCCCAAGCTGGCGGTAACCGGGAGGCTCTTTTCTTCGAACGTGGGCATGTTCTCGGCCACTGCGGCGCGGATCCGCTCCGCGCACGCCTTGGCTTGCGCGAGCGATGTATTGGGACACAGCACCGCGAACTCTTCACCGCCCACGCGCGCGAATAGGAACTCCGCCGGCACCGAGGTCTTGACTACGTTGGCGGTGGCGCAGAGTACGGCGTCACCAGCCATGTGGCCGTAGGTGTCGTTCACCTTCTTGAAGTGGTCGATGTCCAGCACCAGCAGGCTCACCGGGCCGGTCTGAGCGGCGGACAGCGCCACCCGCAAGTTTTCGTCGAAGTGGCGCTTGTTGTGGATGCCGGTCAGCGCATCGAAGCTCATTAGGCGCTGCACCTCCTCGTGGTACGCGCCCTCGATGTTTCCGCCGGCCAGGTACTTGAGCAGGGCCTTGCCGATCTGAACGCGATCGCCATCCTTCAGTGTGTGCTCTTTCACACGCAGGCCGTTGACGTAGGTGCCGTTCGTGGAACCCAAATCCGTCAAACGATGCCCGGCGTCGAGCGGCTCGATTTTGGCGTGGCGACGGCTCACGGAGTCGGCGTCGAGCACCAAGCCCGCGCTCGAGCCACGGCCAATCTCCATCGGTGAGTCGGCCAATACCGTGCGATTGCCCAAGCGCGGCCCAGAGAGCACGAGCAGGAGCGCCTGCTGTTGTCCCGCCACTCGGATCAGACTGCGCATATCGCGCGAAATCGTGACCTCGAGAGTCGACTCGTAAAGCTCGTCGTCCGCCAAAGTAACCGTCTGGGCCTCGCGCTGTGAAACTGCGCAGACCGCGTTCAGCATAGCAGATGCCGGGACCGCGCTCGTGGTTCACGGACGCTGATTGATACTAGAAATGTGGGGCCGGCGCCTACATTGTGAGCCCGGCCACACGCTCAAATATCGTAGTATAAAAAATACTCGAAGGGCGTGGGCCGCAGCCGTGACGCTTGCACGTCGTGTTCGCGTTTGTGGTCCAGCCACATCTCGATCAGATCCTGAGTGAAGACGTCACCCTTGAGCAAAAACTCGTGGTCGTTCTCCAACGCATCGAGCGACTCTTCGAGTGAGGTGGGGATGCGGGGAACGTCTCTCAGCTCCTCGGCCGACAGGGAGTAAATGTCCTTGTCGAGGGGCGCTCCGGGGTCGATTTTGTTCTGAATGCCGTCCAGACCGGCCATCACCATCGCCGAGAACGCGAGGTACGGATTGCAGGACGGGTCCGGAAAGCGCAGCTCGAGCCGGCGCGACTTGGGTGACGGCGAGTAGGTCGAGATGCGGATCGCGGCCGAGCGATTGCGACTCGAATAGGCGAGGTTGACCGGCGCTTCGTAGCCGGGGACGAGCCGCTTGTAGCTGTTGGTGGTGGGATTGGTCAGCGCCGCTAGCGCCGGACCATGCTTCAGGATCCCGCCCATGTAGTAGAGCGCCATTTCGCTCAAGCCCGCGTAGCCGTCGCCCGCGAACAGCGGCTTGCCGTCTTTCCATAGCGACTGATGGCAGTGCATGCCATTGCCGTTGTCGCCAAAGAGGGGCTTGGGCATGAAGGTAGCGGTGCGACCGTTGCGATGCGCCACGTTCTTCACGATGTGTTTGAACCACATCAACTTGTCCGCGCATTTGAGCAAGCTATCGAAGCGAATGTCGATCTCGCCCTGGCCCGCACTCCCTTGTTCGTGATGGCTGACCTCGACTTCGATGCCGATGCGCTCCAGCTCCAAGCAGATCTCGGTCCGCAGATCCATGTGCGTGTCCTGCGGCTGAACCGGGAAGTAGCCCTCCTGGCTGCGGATCTTGTGACCGAGGTTGGGGCCTTCGTCGCGCCCGCTGTTCCAAATGGCCTCGCCGGAGTCGACCGAGTAGAAGGCCTCGTGGCCCTTCACGTCGAAGCGCACCCCGTCGAAGATGAAGAATTCCGCCTCGGGACCGAAGAAGCAGGTGTCTGCCAGGCCCGTGCTCTGTAAGTACGCTTCGGCCTTCTTGGCGATGTAGCGCGGATCACGCGAGTAACTCTGGCGAGTCAGCGTGTCCTGGACATTGCACAGCAAAGAAAGCGTGGGAAAGCGCGTAAAGGGATCGAGCACCGCGCTGCTCGCGTCTGGGACCAGCAGCATGTCGCTGTGGTTGACGGGCTGAAAGCCGCGAATCGACGAGCCGTCGAAGCCGAAACCTTCCTCGAACGTGTCGATCGTCAGACGATGGAACGGAACAGACGTGTGCTGCCACTTGCCGATCAGATCGATGAACTTCAGGTCCACCATGACCGCCTCGTGCTTCTTGCCCAGCTCGATGGCTTCTTTCGCATCCATTGCGCTAGCTCTATCCTTATCAGGCGTCCGGGGCTACTGCCGGTAACTTGCTCCGGCAGTAGTCATCCCGTTCGCACGCACTGCTGGGCGCTCCTGCTCTGGGCCAATCAGAGCCGGCACGCGGTCTGGCGTGACACGCATGACGGACGAGGTTTTCTCAGATCGCTTCTTCGGCGCGCTCGCCGGTGCGGATACGAACCGCCTCGTCGACCGGGCTGACGAAGATCTTGCCGTCACCAATGCGACCCGTCTTGGCGCTCTTCTCGATCGCGTCGATCACCTGATGGACCATCTGGTCGGGAACGACGATCTCGAGCTTTACCTTCGGCACGAAATCCACGACGTAGGCGGAGCCGCGGTAAACTTCTTTCTTGCCGCCGGTACGGCCGAAGCCTTTGACCTCGGTCACGGTCATGCCCTGGATACCGACTTCCGACAAGGCATCCTTGACCTCGTCCAGCTTGAACGGCTTGATAATCGCCTCGACCTTCTTCATCTGGCTCTCCATCTAATTTTGGGGGGTATCGCCCGTCGCGAGGCCTCCCCTCCTTGAACTGCGGGGGCACCGCTAGGATCATCACACCTGACATACTCGGCAGGCGCAATCGGACGTAACGGGGTCCGTGTTTCCGGATTGTTTCCGAGTCGAGTCAGTGCGCCACTTGCGGAAAATCACTCAGATTCTGCGCAATCCGAAACCTCCGCCAGGCAAAACCGGATAGCTTCAGCGACCGCCCAGCTCGCGGCGCAACGCGTCAAAACCTGCCGCCGCAGTCCCGACATTGCCTCATCGGCCTGACGGCCGAAGCCGGACGGGCCTCGGGACGGGCGCGCAATTCGGGTACTGTACTGCCGTTCCTGTCCGCCTCGATCGCCGCCCCCGCCCCCTTTCGTCCATGCCGTCTCAGAATCAGTCACAAGTTCCGGTCGGGACAGTCCTCGAGGGCAAGTTTCGGATCACCAAGGAGATCGGCCGTGGCGGGATGGCGGCCGTGTACGAGGCCGAGAACGTCGACATCGGCAAGCGCGTCGCGGTCAAGATCCTCGCCGCCGAACTGATCACGTCGCGTGTCGTACGCGAGCGCTTCATCCGCGAGGCGCGCGCGGCAGCTGCCATCCGCAGCCCATACATCTGCGACGTGTACGACTCCGGTATGTTCGAAGAGCGGCCGTTCTTGGTGATGGAGCTGCTCGAAGGCGAGAGCCTCTACGATCTGATGACTCGCGTGCGGCAGATCGACGTGGAGACGACGCTCCGCATCACCACGCACACGGCGCGCGGCTTGGCCAAGGCCCACGAATCGAACGTGGTGCATCGCGATCTCAAGCCCGAAAACATTTTCCTGACCAAGGACGAAGAGGGCAGGCTCGTGGTCAAGATCGTGGATTTCGGCTTGGCGAAGTTCTACGAGCCGACCACGCCAGACGCGCAGACCGTGCGTTTGACGCGCGAAGGCGCGCTTTTCGGCACGCCCGCGTACATGAGCCCGGAGCAGGCCAAGGGCAAAGGCGAGGTCGATCACCGCGCGGATTTGTGGGCTCTCGGTTGCATCGTCTACGAGTGCCTGACCGCGCAGACGGTCTGGAACGTGGAGCAAGGCGTGGCCATGATTTTGGCCCAGATCGCCAGCGCGCCCTTGCCAAAACCGAGCAAGCTGCGGCCCGATCTGCCGCCCAGCTTCGACGCTTGGTTCACTCGCGCGCTCGACCGCGATCCGGACAAACGCTACCAAACTGCGCGCGACCTCGCGGATGGACTCAGCAAAGCATTGCTCAGTAGCCGGGGCCCGGCGCGAGCGATGTCCTTGTCGAGCGACGACGAAGGCACCGTGGTCGATGAGTTGATGGCCGGTGATGCCGCGGGGCCCGCCAGTGGACCAATGACCGAGCGTGCGCCGCCGAGTCCGCCCAGGGCTGCGCCGCCTCCGGCCCCTGAACCCTTGCTCGGTGCGAGCGCGGCGGAGCTGAGCTCGCTGCGTCCCGAATCGCATACCGGCCGTGCAATTTCGGTGTTGCTCTTGTTGTCTGCGCTCAGCCTAGGCGCCTACGCCGTGTGGCTGTACGTGCTCCATCCGCCAGGACAACCCGCCGTCGTGCGCACGACGCTGACCAAGCCTCGCCCGACGAGCTCTGCGCTGGCCTTGAGTCCGGCAGCAGCCAGCGCGGCACGTGCGGCCGAGGCCGAGGCGTACGCGATGAAGATCTCGCACGCTCAGGAGCTGCTCGCCAACGGTGACGGCAAAGGCGCGCTCGACGGCTTCAAAGACGCGATGAAGGGCGGCGCCGCGGTCGCGCGCTCGGTGCTCTCGCACATGTCGACGGCCATCGAAGAACCGAGCGGGCCGTGCAAACTGACCGGCATCAGCCGGCCTCGGCCGTATTCGATCGAAGTCCCCCCCGTGTCGCGACCGACGCTCCTACACAGCAGCGCGGGCACGGTCTTCGTCTGGATCGACAACCATCAAGATCCGAAGAAGAAACAGGCCTACGCGGTGCTCCTCGACGACGCGCTCCGGCGCACGTCGCCCGAGGTCCCGTTGACCCCCGAGGTGTCGTCCGCGCGCCAAGTGCAACTCGTACCGGCGGGTGAGCGGTTCGTGCTCTTGTACTGGGAAGATGGCGGAAGCGAGCCCGGAGTGTACGCGCGCCTGGTCTCTCACGACGGCCACATTGCCGGGCCGCCGCGCCGGATTTCCGCAGTCAAGAAGGGCGAATTGTTCGCCGCGCTGGCGCCGAACGGCCATAAATTCTGGGCGGTTTGGCAAGAAGAAGTCGACAAAGGCTCGACCGACATCATGGCGCGCGAGCTCGACTCCGATCTCACGCCGCTCAGCGAACCGATTCGCGTCACCGCCATTCCCGCGGCCAAGGGCGCGAGCACCGCGGCGGCGACGCCCTCGGTCGCGGTTCAGAACGGACATTTGTACGTAGCGTTCTCCGTCAACCGCGGCTTCGAGCGGATTCAAATGTACCTGTCGCGCATCGCGCTCAGCGATCCCGGCTTGAAGACCGGGCTCTTGCCGTCCAAAAAGAGCACCGGCAAAGAGCGCTTCCTCGGTCAGGTTCAGATGCTGAGCTCCAAGGACGGCAAGCACACCACGGCGGTCTTGGCTTGCTCCTCCGAGGGTTGCTTCGTTGCCTGGGACGACGAGAAGGCCGGAGCATCCGTGGCGTTCGTCGACAAGGACAAGGGGCAAATGCTCTGGCGTCGGGACTTGCCAGCCAAGGTCGTGCGTCCGTCCGTCGCGGCGATTGGCAACGCCGCAGTGATCTCCTGGTTCGATGAATCCCGACTGCGCCTGGCCCCGCTCACCCGCGACGGCCTGGGCCCGGTGACTTCGCTCAGCCGCGTCAGCGGTTTTCAGCCCCAGCCGGACCTGGCGGCGGGCGAAAAGCCCGGGCAATGGTACGTTTCCTGGCGCGACTACGAATCTGCGCACTTCGAAGTGTTTGCCCTGCGCACGGATTGCCCTTGAAAAACCGGGACGCGAAAGACACGGCGCACTCGGGCTCACAGCCCATTGCACACCTGTTGGCGATCCCCTCGCGCGCCGCCATGCGCCGCACCCCGATAGAGACTAGCCGCGTCGTGCTCGTGCCGCTCGAGCTCGGCGACGGCAACGAACTGTGGGATGGGGTAGAGAGCTCGCGTTGGCATCTCGAGCGCTGGCTGCCCTGGGTTCCGTACAACAACGCTCCCGAGGCCAGCGTCCGCTACGCGGAGGCCTGCGTATCGGACTGGGACGCCGGGCGAGCCGTGCGATTCGCGATTCGCGATCGCCAATCGCGGGCGCTGCTGGGCGTCGTCGGGCTCGACTCGTGCGTGCACCTGCACCGCTCGTGTGAGCTGGGCTATTGGCTGCGGCGAGACGCGACCGGTCGCGGCATCATGACCGAGGCCGCGCGCGCCTGCGTCGACTTTGCGTTCGCGCGCATGGCCGTGCACCGCATCCGCTGCGCAGCGGCCACGGACAACAGCGCGAGCTTGCGAGTGATCGCCAGGCTCGGGTTTCGGTTCGAGGGCATTGCGCGACAGGCCGAGCTGGTCGGCGCGCGCTGGCTCGATCACGCCATCTTCGCACGCCTGTCCAGTGACGAGTGAAGTGTGACCTCGCCCGCGCCTCGTGAGTTACGTTCTCCTGGAGGGCTGAACACACGGCTCCGGCGCATCCCTTTCTTGGTCATTGCGCCCACGGTGGTGCTGATCGTCGGGCTTGCCGCCGGTTTCGCGCTGGCCATCTCCGGCACGAGCCGCCTGCGTGCACAGAGTGACGGGGCGGCAGAGCTGCGCTGTCGGCTGCTCTCACTGACGCTCGCCGAGCGCCTGCGCCGCACCTCGGAAGAGGATCGCTCGATCGTCCTGGAACGCGCCGCGCGGCGCTCGGGAGCGGAGCTGCTGCTGGTCAGCGCGACCGGCAACGTGGTCGTGGACGCGACGCAGGGCGCACCGCCCAAGGATCGCCTTCTGCAGCTGATGGTGGCGGGCGAGGGCGAAACGACGACCGAGCTCGGGCGTTCGCGCTTTTTCTCGGCCGCTTTCCCGGGGCCGAACGAGTACATGAACGTGCTCGCGTTCGTGGCCGCGCCAGCCACGCCGTTTGCCACGGGCTCGCTCTTGGCTTGGGTCGCGACGCTGACGGCGCTCTTGGTGGGCGTGGCCGCGCTCGCCGCGTTGGCGTTGGCTCGCGACGTGCACGCCGATGTAACGTTCGTGCGTAACCGGATCGTGGCGATGGCGCGCGAAGGCGCCGACCCCACGGGCAAACCAATTCCGGTGCGCTCGGTGGATTTGGTCGGGCTTCTAACCAGCGCTTTCAACGTCCTAGTCGACCGCTTCACCGCGGCCGAGCACGCGTACCGCCAGGATTTGTCCGGTGCGCTGGCCTACGACCGGGATCGCAGCGATTTTTTGGCCGCCTTGAGCCATGAGCTGCGCACGCCGCTCAACGCGATTTTGGGCTTCACCGACGTACTTTTGAGCGAAGTCGACGGCCCGCTCAGCGCAGACGCTCAAGAGAATCTTTCGATTGTGCGCAGCAGCGGGCAACACCTGCGCGCGTTGATCGACGACATCTTGGATTTATCTGCGCTCGAATCGGGTGAATTGCGCCTCACGTGCAAGATGATCGACGTGCTCTCGATCGGCCAAGAGGTGGTGCGCGAGGCGCGCATCGCTGCCGAAGCCAAGCAGCTCGAAATCAGCGTGATCGGCAACCGGGCCATGGCCTATGCCGATGGCCGGCGTGTGCGTCAGATCATCGGCAACATCGTGGGCAATGCCATCAAATTCACGTCCCGCGGTGGCGTGATGCTACGCATCGACCCGCGCGACGGCGGCGTGACGATCGCCGTCACGGACAGCGGGCCCGGCATTGCACGCGAGGATCACGAAGCGATCTTCCAGGAGTACTGGCAAGCGGGCGACGTGAAGCGCCAGCGCATCGGCACCGGCCTGGGGCTCGCCATCACTCGCCGCTTGGTGCAAATGCATCGCGGCTTCATCGATCTGCGCAGTCAACTCGGCAAAGGCTCGACCTTCACCATCGTCCTGCCCTCACAACCGCCGGTCGTGGTCAGCCAGCGGCCTCTTGACCCCGTCCCCGACGAGATTACGGACGCTGGCAAAAGCGTGGGTAAATCGTGAACGCCGCGGCCGCACACTTGATGAGACGCGTGCTGGGCATCGAGGCCCTGTTCACGCTCGCGTCGAGCGCGCTGTTGGCGCTCTTGACCTCGCATTTTTTGGTCTTGAGCGGCCAAGTCGCGATCGAGGGCGCGGAGATACTCGGTCTTTCGGTGCTTGCCGGCGGTGTGCTCGAACTCGCGCGCTGCTTTTGGCGTTTGCGCCGCTATCGCTTCGTGCTGCGCACCTTGGCTTTGGGTGGCAACGCAGTAGAGACTCGCGATTTGTTCGCGCTCAGCAATGAGCCGGCGCACGTAGTGCTCGGCTGGTTGGCTGACGCGGTCCTGGGCATCGCGGTATTTCACACCCTATTCAGGCCCAAGCTGGTCGACTTTTCGACGGGCATGAACCTCGCGCTGTTCGGTGTGGTGATCGTTTCGGCGGCCTCGCTTCCGTTGTTCGTGGTGGTGCGATCGGCGTTCCTGCGGGCACTCGAGCTGGCCCCACCGGAGCTGATGCGTGAGGTGGTCGAAGACGCGGACAAACGCGGTGTCATCGAACGACGCGTGCCACGGCGTTTGGTCGCGGCAGTCACCACCCCGGTAGTCTTCCTGGTTTTCGGCTGCGCGTTGATCGTCGGTTCGCATTTGCGCCGCGCGGACGAGCGAAGTCGGGAGGAAACGGCCCGCGCTCTGGCACGTGCCGCGCTCGAGCCGCGTCCTGGCGTGGCCGCAGGCGCGGGGCTCGAGGACGCGATTCAGCAAGCCGAAGCGCTCGGCTTCAAGGCGAGTGTGCACCCATGGCCCGACGAGTACCGCGTCGAACGCGGCAACGACGGCGTGGTGTTGGTGGTCACTCCGCTCGATCAGGGCAGCGCGCAGGTGCGCTTCGAAGGCTCGGTCGTGGGCGTGCTCAGCGCCTCGTTCGTACTCGTCGCACTGCTCGGCACCGCCATCGCCGGCGGTCTGGGCCTCGCTCTCGGCCAAGCACTGGCTCGCGATCTACGAGCGGCGATCCGCGACGTTCGCTTGCTCGGCACGGACGCGGTGCTGAGCGGCGGCACCCACGTGGTGCGTGCGGCGCGGTTCCGCGTGGTGGCACGTTTGGGGCTGGCCATCGATCGCTTGGCGGCGCGCTTTGGCGTGTTTGCCAAGGCGCAAGAGCGGGCCATCTCCGCGCGCAAGGCCGCGGCGCGCATGCGCGGCTTGTTTTTCGCGAGCGTCAGTCACGACTTGAAGAGCCCGCTGAACGCGATCTTGGGCTTCACCGAGCTGGTGCGAAAGAGCGAGACCCTGAGCTCCGGACAGAGCGAGAGCCTGAGCCTGATCGATCGCCGCGGGCGCGAGCTACTCGCGCTGATCGAGACCATACTGGACGCGGCTCGCGTCGACGCCGGCCAATTGAGCTTGGTTTTGGACCACTGCGACGTGCGCCAGTTGCTCGCCGAAGCCGTGGCCAAGGGCAAAGACTTGGGCGGTGATCGCGGAATCGAGATTTTCGCGGAGGTCGCCGACGACGTTTACTCGGTGCGCGTCGATCGGGTGCGTATGCCGCGCGCCTTGGCCACGTTCATTGGCCACGCGGTGCGCGTCTCGGAATCGGCGGCGGTGCACGTTCAAGTGGTATCCGAGCCCGAAGCGATCCGCTTCGACGTCGAGGTTCCCGGTTCCCGCGTCGAAGCACACAAGCTGGAGGCCTTGCTCGATCCGAGCCCCGCACTCGGTCCGAGCGAGCACCGCGGCTTGGCGCTCGGTCTCCGGCTCGCACGCTCGGTCGTCGAATTGCACGGCGGTTCGGTGGCGGTCACGCCACTCAGCGGGCGCGGAGCGATTTTCTCGCTGCTGATGCCTACTGGCGACGCCGAGTCGCGGCTACCGCCGCCCATTTCCGCGGCGCGGTGGTAGGCTCTCGAGCAATGGCAGCCAAGAAACCGCGAGCACGCAGCGAGCCCGAGTTCGAGCCCGCAGCCGCCCAGGGCGAGCGCGTCCTGGGCACGCAATCGCGTCCCGAAGACGATCGCTTCGATCGGCTGTTTCGGCCCGAATCACTGGAAGAGTTCGTGGGGCAGCAAAAGCACCGCGAGAATTTGAAGGTGTACGTGGAGGCCGCACGTCGTCGCAGCGAGCCGCTCGATCACATTCTTTTGTGCGGGCCGCCCGGTCTCGGTAAAACCACGCTGGCGCACATCTTGGCCAAAGAGATGGGGGTCACGTTGCACCAAACCAGCGGGCCTGCGGTGGAACACAAGGGGCTCCTGACCGGGCAGCTCACCAAGCTCGGGCGCGGCGACATTCTGTTCATCGACGAGATCCATCGCCTGAGCGCCACGGTAGAAGAAGCGCTCTATCCCGCGATCGAAGACTTTCGGATCGATGTGATGATGGGCGATGGCGCCTATGCGGAGAGCATCACGCTCGACATCAAGCCGTTCACCTTGATCGGCGCAACGACGCGCACGGGCCTGTTGACCAAGCCGCTGCAGGAGCGCTTCGGCGTGACGCTGCGCCTGGATTTCTATCCACCCGAAGATCTGGAAAAGATCATCCTGCGCAGCGCCCGGCTACTCGGCATCGCTTGCGACACGGACGGCGCGCGAGAACTATCCACGCGTTCACGCGGCACGCCGCGCGTCGCCAACCGCCTGGTGCGCCGTGTCCGCGATTTTGCCGAGGTCCAAGGCTCGGGCAAGATCGACCGCGCGATCGTCAGGCACACCTGCGATCGGCTGGGCGTCGACAATGCCGGTTTGGACGAGATGGACCGGCGGTTACTGGGAATTCTGATCGAACACTACGAGGGCGGCCCGGTGGGCGTCGAAACCTTGGCCGCCGCCTTGGCCGAACCGCGCGATACGATCGAAGACGTGTACGAGCCCTATTTGCTACAGCAGGGCTACCTGGGTCGCACGCCCCGCGGACGCATTGCCACCAAGAAGGCGTACGAGCATTTAGGCGAAAAGCAGCCACAAAAATCGCAAGGCAGCCTATTTTGAGGCGACTACCAGCGGCCCTGCGAGTTCTTCATGAAGCCGTAAGGGTATCCGGGCTCGAACGCTGACGCCTCATCCAAGCACTTCAGCTGTTCATCGCTCAGGTTGACGTCGCAGGCTTTCACGTTCTCTTCCAACTGGGCGATGTCGCGAGCGCCGAAGATGGTCGACGACACTTGCGGCTGCTTCATCACCCAAGCCAGCGCTACCGAGGCCGGGCTGGCGCCGACCTCCGTGGCCACGCTGCGCACCGCATCGAGGATCCGCCAGTTGCGGTCGTTGTCGAAGCTGGACCTGCGCTCGGACCACTTCTCGAGCCGTGTGCCCGCGGGCGGCGGCTGATCTCTTCGATACTTTCCGGTCAAAAAACCGCTCGCTAGCGGCGACCAAGGTAAGAGCCCGAGGCCTTGTTCGCGGCACAGCGGGATGTGCTCGCGCTCGAGATCGCGGGTGACCAAGCTGTACTGGGCTTGCAGCGTGACGAAGCTCGACAGCGCTCGAGTCTTGCTGACCCAGAGCGAGTCCATCAAGCGATACGCGGCGTAGTTCGAGCAGCCGGTGTACAGCACTTTACCCTGGGACACGAGATCGTCGAGCGCACGCAACAGTTCGTCTTCGGGAGTGTCGAGATCCTGCATGTGCACCTGATACAGATCGATGCGATCGGTGCGCAGGCGCTTCAAGCTGTGCTCGACGCAGCGCATGATGCGGTACCGGGACGCTCCGCTCTTGTTCGGGCCGTCACCCATGGTGAAGCGGAACTTGGTAGCGAGCACGATCTCGTTGCGACGCTGATCGCGCGCGAGCCAGGCGCCGATGATGCGCTCGCTGAGGCCGTCTTGACCATAAACGTCCGCGGTGTCCACGAAGTTGATGCCCAGCTCGAGCGCGCGGTTCAGGATGCCGAGCGACGTTTTCTCGTCGCTACCGACCTGGTGCATGAAAGACTTGTCGTCGGCTTCACCGAAGGTCATTGCGCCCAGGCACAGCTCTGAAACCTTGACGCCAGCTGCGCCGAGCTTTTTGTATTTCATGATTCGAGTCCTTTTCCGCGTCGGGACCCGCCAGCCAGGGGGAAATGACCTCGGCGTTTCCTAGACCAACCCGGCTACTTCTAGTCCGTTGCGGGTTAGACTCCAAGCGTGGACAACGCGGATCGCCCGAACCAGTCAGTCCCCGGGGAAGTCGAACAGCAGGCCCTGCAAGCGCTTGCGCCGCCGAGCGCGGCGCTGCTCGTGCCAGGCGCCGAACCGCCACTGGAGTTGCAAGCGGCCGAACGAGTGCACCGCCACGAAAGTGCCGCTGGACTCTATTCCGTGTACGAGACCATCAAGCGCGGCGTGCTCGAGATGGGCGTCGGCAACAGCGTTCGAACACTGCTCAAGGTCAATCAAACGAACGGCTTCGATTGCCCGAGTTGCGCCTGGCCCGATCCCGACAGCGAGCGCAAGACCGCCGAGTTCTGTGAAAATGGCGCCAAAGCGGTCGCCAGTGAGGCCACCCAGGCACGCATTCCGCCCGAATTTTTCGCTCGGCACGCGATTAGTAAACTGCTCGAACGAAGCGATCGTTGGTACGAGCAGCAAGGCAGGCTGGTCCACCCCATGTGGCGCCCCGCGGGTTCGGATCACTACCAGCCCATCGAGTGGCAGGCCGCCTTCGAGCTGATCGCGAGCGAGCTCAACGCGCTCGCTTCGCCGAACCAAGGCGCGTTTTACACCTCTGGCCGCGCCAGCAACGAGGCCGCCTTCTTGTACGGCCTATTCGCGCGCCAGTTTGGCACGAACAACCTGCCCGATTGCTCGAACCTGTGTCACGAATCGAGCGGCGCCGGGCTGACGTCCGCGATCGGCATCGGCAAAGCGACCGTCAAACTCGAAGACTTTGCGTACGCGGATGCGATCTTCGTGATCGGTCAAAATCCTGGCACTTGTCATCCGCGCATGCTCAGCGAGCTGCAAAAAGCCGCGCGCAACGGCTGCCAGATCGTCAGCGTCAACCCGCTCGCGGAAACGGGACTGAAGCGCTTCAAGAATCCACAAGAGCCGCTCTCGTTGCTCGGTCCGGGAACACGCATCGCCAGCTTGTTTCTGCCGGTGAGGATCAACGGCGACGTGGCGCTGCTGAAGGGCATCATGAAAGAGATGCTCGACGAAGATCGTCGAAGCGGCGGAAAGGTGCTGGCTCACGACTTCATTCAGCAGCAAACCGAGGGGTTCGCCGCCCTGCGCGCCGACTTGGACGCCGAGAGCTGGAGCGCGATCGTCGACGGTAGCGGTTGCTCGCGCGAGCTCATCCAGCAAGCGGCGCAGATCGCCATCCGCTCCGAGCACATGATCTGCTGCTGGGCGATGGGCATCACCCAGCACAAAAATGGCATAGCCAACGTGCAGAGCATCGTGAATTTCGCGTTGCTGCGAGGGCAGATTGGGCGACGCGGCGCGGGCCTCTGCCCAGTGCGCGGGCACAGCAACGTGCAGGGCGATCGCACGGTCGGCATCTGGGAAAAGATGAGCGACCAGTTTTTGGACGCGCTCGGCCGAGAATTCGGGTTTTCACCGCCGAAAGAGCATGGCCTCGACGCGGTGGGCACGATTCGAGCGATGGCCGAAGGACAGCTCAAGGTGTTCGTCGGCTTGGGCGGCAATTTCTTGACTGCTACCCCGGACACGCAACTGACCGCGCAGGCCATGCAGCGTTGCCGCCTCACCGTGCAGATCTCGACCAAGCTGAATCGCGGTCACCTCATCACCGGCCAGCAAGCGCTGATTCTGCCGTGCCTCGGACGCACCGAACACGACGTGCAAGCTTCGGGTGCACAGTTCGTGAGCGTGGAGAATACCGCGGGGGTCGTCCATCAGTCGCGCGGCGTGCTGCCTCCCGCGTCGAAGCACTTGCTGAGCGAGCCGGCGATCGTCGCGGGTATCGCGCACAGAACGCTCGCGGGGCGCACGACCACGGACTATCTCGGCTTGGTCGCCGATTATGACCGAATCCGCGAGCACATCGAACACGTGGTTCCCGGGTTCGCCCAATACAACCAGCGCGTTCGCGACGCAGGCGGCTTCTATTTGCCGAACGGGCCACGCGAAGGAAAGTTCACCACGCCCTCCGGGAAGGCGCACTTCAGCGTGCACCCGATCCCCCAACACGACTTGCAGGCCGGGGAATTGTTGCTCACGACCATTCGCAGCCACGATCAGTTCAACACCACGATTTACGGGGAAAATGACCGATATCGCGGGATCGCGAACGGTCGTCGCGTGCTCTTCATCAACGCACAGGACATCGCCGAGCGCGGCCTGCAGCACGGCAGCGCGGTGGATCTGATCAGCCGATTCGGCCGCGAGTCACGCAAGGCGGAGCGCTTTCAGCTCGTCCCGTACGACATTCCCCGCGGCTGCGTGGCCGCCTACTACCCGGAGACCAACGTGCTGGTAGCGCTGGACAGCGTCGCCGATGGCAGCAATCAACCTGCGTTCAAGTCGATTGCGATCCGCATCGAACCTTCCCCCGCGGCGCTGGCAACGCAGCAGTCGGTGACACCATGAACGCTCGACTGGCAGCCACTCTACCGGTGGCCACGGTCGACGCCTGGCACTCGGCAGCGCCGGACCGCGCTCTACAGAGCCACCCGGACGAACTCGCCACCGAAGAGCCGCTCGAAATCCGCGTCGCTGGCGAACCGCTCGCGGTTACCATGCGCACCCCAGGCCACGATCACGAGCTCGTCGCTGGTTTTCTGCTGGCAGAAGGCGTGATTGCCTCGCGGGCCGATTTGGGCGGCATCCACCATTGTGCACGGCTGGACTCGGAGGGCGCCCACAACACGATTGACGTCTCATCCGCGCCAGGCGCGGTATTGGAGGTCGAGGCCACTCGCCGCGGCACACTCACGACTTCGGCGTGTGGCATGTGCGGCCGCAAATTGATCGACGATTTGCTGGAACGCTTGCGGCCCGCAGCACCTTCCCCGCCATTCGGCCGCTCCTTCATCGCCGGGCTGGCGAGCGAGCTCGGCAAGCAGCAACCGACCTTCCGGCGCACGGGCGGCTTGCATGCAGCGGGCATCGCGTTCGGCGGCGGCATGCGGGTGGTCCGTGAGGACGTTGGCCGTCACAACGCCGTCGACAAGGCGATCGGTCGGCTCTTGCTCGATGGTCAGCTGCCCGCGCCCGGCGCGTTGCTCGTGGTCAGCGGCCGGACCAGCTTCGAGATCGTTCAAAAGGCATTGGCGGCAGGCTTGTCGGGCGTTGTCGGCGTGTCCGCCCCCAGCTCCCTCGCCGTCTCTACGGCCTCGCGTTTCGGGCTCTTGTTGTGCGGCTTCGCCCGCGGCGACACATTCAACGTGTATGCCGGGAGAGAGCGCCTCGCCGACTGAGGTCGCTAGGTTCCGCTCTCGGACGGCGAAGGCTGCACGAATTGCACGAACAATCGGCTGCTGTGCTCCACCGCTGGCCGCGCGGCAGTCAGCGTCAGGTCGAGCGCGAAATTTCCGGCTGCCTTGCGATCGCGCAGCGTCAAAAACAAGGGCGGCAAGCCAACGCTCGAGGTCACGCGGACCACGCGACAGTGCGCGCGGGTCGGCGAGTCGAGTTGCCAGGAACGCGGGGACGGCTCGAGCGGCACGATCGGCGTCTTGCGTACGCTTTTGGGCGGCGGCTCCTGCTCCACGAACATCATCTGCAACCCATCTGGGACGTCGATCGAGATCAGCACCTCTTCTGCGGTGTCCGCGCCCGCGTTCTGCAGCAAGAGGCCGACTCGCGCGGTGACACTGTTGTGCATCTGGTGTTCGTGGACGGCGGCGCGATATGCATTGGCGGCTTCGGCTTCGGCGCTGCCACCCGCGCGCGGCGTGTAACTCGAACCGAGCGGCGCGGTCACGACCAATACCTGCTCCACTTTGCCGTTGGCGAAGGTGACGTGCAGTTTGGCGCCTGCCACGTCCGAACGGCGGCTCATGGCTGCCGCCGCTGGGTCACACGGCACGCCAACACTTTGCGAATCATGCGCAAGCGTAGCTCGTTCTCACATCCATGGATAGCCCTGGCCCAATTTGCCGCTCGATCATCACCTTCGGCGAAGTCAAGGTGACCGAAAAGCCCGCAGGGCCGATCCGGCGCGGGCGCTGGGTGATGACTGCGCGAAGCCCCGCGCGTGATGATGCGGGTCACGCATGGCAGTCTTCGTCGGTGCGCGCGAGTCGCGAGTGTGCGAGTGTGAATTGACTCAGAGAGCCAGAGTAAACGCGCCGAGCGGTTCCAGGTTCGCGATTGCTTTACTCTCCGCGTGGAAAAGCGCGCTTTTCGTTGACTAGTGCCAGTCCGCGTGGCTCATTGCGTGATTCGGCGGCGGTAAGTTCGAGATCCATTCGGCTTTTCTGGTCTTTGTTGGTTCGGAGTATTTACGATGCGAAAGTATCTAGGGCTTGCAGTAGTGGCGGGTGCCATCGTGGGCGCCGCAGGTGCGTGCGGTACGAGCAACAAAGGCGACGGCCCGAGCCGCATCGGTAACGGTAGCGCGGGGAAGGGCTCGGTCGTCGGCTCGGGCGGCGAGGGTGCGGGCTTCGTCTTTGGCTCCGGCGGCGGCAACGGGATCGATCCTGGGAAACAGGGGACGGGTGGCGCCCCTCCCGACGCGGACCCGAGCAATCCGAACATCACTCACGCGACCTGCCAATTGGGCGCATGTCTGGACTTCCCCACCGCGCCCATCATGGGCGAAGGCGTCCCGCCCAACGCCGCGGAGCTATTCGGGGATCCGAGTAAGTTCACGGCCGGCAGCCTGTGCGTGCTGGAGCCGCAGCTATCGGCCGGTGGCAAGCCGGGCGCTATGTTGCCCGCCAACTGGGTCCGCCCCCGCTTTCGCGTCGCGGGCGTGCCGACCGGCATCGACCTCCTGGAAATCCGCATTCATTCGCCGGTCGAGGCCAATGATCTGGTGGCCTATACCAAATACACGCCCTCCGCCGATGGCATCGCGCCTTCCTGGTACCTGCCCAAGGAGATCTGGACTGGTGTGCCCTCGGCCGACCCACTGCTGAATCGCCCTTCGGGATCGGGCTTCGCCAACAACGCCGCTGGTCACGCGGTATCCGTCCTGATTCGCGGCATCAACTCGGCAGCGCCGGGAATGCCGATCGGCATTCAGGGTGACTTCAATATTGCACCCGTTGTGGCAACGGGCAGCATGGTGTTCTGGACCGTCAACTCCGGGGACGTCACGAAGGAGTCGAGTCGATTGCTCGGCTTCGCGGTGGGTGACGAGGGCGTCGCCGAGTCGCTCAATCTGGGTCAGGTCACCTGGGCGGGGATGATCGGCGAAGACGGCGCGGTCCAACGCGGCGTGTACGACGATCCTTTGACGAAGCCCAAAGGCTTCCTGGACGGGCAAGTGCGCTGCATCGGCTGCCACGCCACGGTGCCAGACGACAGCGGCGGCGTCCTGTTCGGGGACGATTGGCCCTGGTCTCTCGCTGGCGCCACGCTCAACACCGGCGCGATGCCAACGGGCATTGCCCTGGGCGCCCAAGCGATCATGAAGACGCCTTGGTGGGGTCAGCAGGCCATGACCAAGGCCCACTGGGTCGCCGGTGACAAGACCATCGTCAGCAGCTACGGAACGACCTTCACGTCGGGCGCCAAGCGCACCATCCCTTGGAACAAGCTGCCCTCGTACGCTTCCGACGGCGCGGGCGCCATCGACGACAAAATCAAGTGGCACACGTTGGCCTGGATCAACGCCGAGTACGCCGCGGACATCCCGGTCACCGTTCCTCCGGGTGAAGGCGGCGACTACGGCAAGCCCGAGCTGGAAATGCGCAACACGATGGTCACGGCCGCGGAAGGCACGGGCTGGGGCCTCATTCCGACGGGCGACGGCGGGATCAGCGCGGTCTCGCCCAGCTTGAGCCACGACGGGAAATCGATCGTCTACGTGACCACCGACTATTCACCCGACGGACACCCGGACGCCACGGCCAAGGTCGCGAGCATCAAGACCGTGCCGTTCAGCAAGACCGGTGGCACCTCCACCCCCTTGCCGGGCGCCTCCGATGCCAGCACGCTCAACTATTATCCGTCTTACTCGCAAGACGACCAGCTGATCGCCTTCACCCAGGCGCCCAAGCCGAGTACCGCTTCTCCGGACGGCCCGTACTACAATCGCTTCGGCAAGATCATGGTCGTGCCGGCCGCTGGTGCACCCACGCCGCACGAGCTTGCTGCCAACGACCCGGGCACTTGTGGCGGCGACAACCTCGCGACGGGCATCATCAACAGCTGGCCCAAGTGGTCGCCCAATGCCGTCCCCGTCAAAGCCAATGGCAAGACGTACTACTTCTTGGTCTTCTCATCGGCGCGCAAGTATGGCGATGAGTTCTCCAAGCAATTCAAGTTGCCAATAAACATGCTCTCGTCTTTCAAGGGTCTCGACCTGTCCTCGCAGCTGTACCTGGCAGCCGTCGTTGTCGATGATGCAACGGGCACGATCACTAGCTACCCCGCCGTATACATCTGGAACCAGAACCGAACCCCTGGTGCCAACGGCGCCATGGGCCTGGCATACAGCAACCTCACGCCGGCCTGGGATCCGATCGAGTTGCCGCCCCTGGTCATCCCGGACGTCCCGAGCGACGTGATTCCGAAGTAAGCGTTCCACACACAGCAACGCCTGTCGCGGCGGAGGTCGAAGCATCGACTTCCGCCGTGCTGCATTTTGTCGCCCACAAACTGCAGCACATGCGCGAGTCTGGCATGGCGCGTGCATTGAATCGGGCATCCTGCGATCCAGCTGCAATGCGGAATCATTCGCCGTCATGGACCGTTCACCTTGCAAGCCTACGCAAACGGGAGACTCGCACATGCAAATTCAGGTCAATACGGATCACAATATCGATGGCCGGCAGCGCGTGGCCGAATACGTACGTGGCGTGGTCGAGCACGCCGTGAGCCATTTCGAGCGTCAGGTGACTCGAGTCGAGGTGCACCTGAGTGACGACAATGGCGCAAAATCCGGTCCGGACGACAAGCGCTGCGTGATGGAGGCGCGGGTCAATTCGATCGATCCCATTGCCGTCACCCACCGCGGCGCCAACATCGACGAAGCCATTCACGGTGCGGCATCCAAGCTCAAACGCTCTCTGGCGAACGAGCTGGCCCGAGCCCACGCCCATCGCTAGCGAACCGCAGTGTCCGCAAGCGCGCGATCCGCAAACCGCTGATCTTCCTGTAACTATTCAACAAATCACAAACTGAGCAAAGATCGAGGCGCGATGTCGATCGCGCCTCGCGCTGTTCGTCGCTTCCATAGAGGGAAAAGGTTCTCTCGCTAACAAAGGACGACGACGATGAAGGTGATTGTTTTGGTGAAGGCGAGCAAGGACTCCGAAGCGGGCAAGATGCCCGGTGAGGTGCTCTTGCGCGAGATGATGAACTTCAACGAGGAGCTGGTAAAGGCCGGCGTCATGCTTGCCGGAGAGGGACTGCATCCGAGCTCGAAGGGCAAGCGCCTAGTGCTCAAGGGTGCGAACCGCACGTTCGTCGACGGTCCGTTCTCCGCGACCAATGAGCTCGTTGCCGGGTTCTGGATCTGGCAAGTCAAGTCGATGGACGAAGCGATGGAGTGGGCGCGCCGTATCCCGAACCCGGAACACACCGATGGGGAATTCGAGCTCCGTCCCGTTTTCGGCGAGGAGGACTTTGGTGAGGCACTGACCCCAGAGATTCGCGAACAGGCGGACCGGCTCCGCGCGCAGACCGAGGGTCAGCCGCGCTCGTAGGCTCCGCTTCCAGCAACCCAAACAATCCGGCGCAGGCTCGTAGAAAGAGCTACCGTCGTCCACTTGTCGCCGTGGACCGCACAACGCATGGGAGCGATCGTCGGGGCCGCATTGGCGATCGCTTTCGTCGTCTGGATCCGTACCCGCGCGACTCCCTGCCCGGGAGCGGTCACGCTCGAATTTCACCCGCCCCTCGTGGAACCCGGGCGTTATCTCGTGCAACTCAGTTGGGACGGTTCGAGCCCCTGTCAATTCACGGTCGATTTGCCGCTCGATGTCCAAGCGAAGGGCCGAGAAAAGCCAGGCTGTGGCATGGCCATCGAGCTGCGCACGCAGGTTAAAGACGGTCAGGCGAGCATAGCTGGCCTCACCTTTGCCGCTGCACCAGCACGCTTCAGACTGCGACTGAAGCGCGACGCGGAGCCCATCTATGACACGCTGCTCGAGCCGCAATTTGCGCCGTATCCGACCACCCGCGCCGAGAACAAACACTTCTGCGGTGAGCGCGCGTTGGTTCTTCCGCCCTGCGTGCGTGGCAGCTCGGCGTGCACACCGTTCCCAGCACGCTGCACCGGCCCGCAGGATTGCGAGGGGCGCCGAGCCTGCTGTTTGACTCCCGAATGGGGGCGTGATTTCGGAGCTCTCGCAGCCAGCGAATGTACCTCGAGCAACAGCTGTCTCTCGCATCTCGGACACCTCGCCTGCCACGACGATCGCGATTGTCCTGAGACCATGCGTTGTGGTGACACTTCACTCGCTGCTGAGTTTTCGAAGCCGGTATTGGTCTGTCGAAGCCGTTGAGCTCGCGGAGTACTCGGGTTGTAGATGTCCACGCGCTTCGTAACATTGAGACTCGACGAGAGGAAGCCGCCCATCACCCACAGCTCGTCGTTGACGACCACGCCGTTCGCCTCGAAGCGCGGCACGGGACAGGGCGTTGCCTCGGTCCATGAAAAGACAGCGGGGTCGGATCCGGAGCAGCCGACCGCGAGCGCAAGCAAGAATGGTAAAGCTGCTTTCCGCATCCGCCGAGCATACGACGTGAGATTGCCGAAGCGTGTGGGCTCCGTCTCGCGCGCTGCGGCCCGCGCAGAAAACAGCCGGTCTGGTCGAACGGGCGAGTCTCTTCACGCTCCTCGACGGACAATCATCAGACAATCATTGTGGCAACACACGGTTGCTCGTTCATGCGGGTCGAAGACCGCCACCCCTGCTCACCCGTGCCGGTGTATCTCCGGCGGGTGATGATTTGTTCGTCAGGCAGACTGCGACATGGTCTGGAAACACCGCTGCAGGCCCGCTCGCCGGCTGGTGTTCATTCACCGAAACATAAATAACTGCCTTCGATTCTTCCATCATTGCCGTGTTGGAACGAAGCGATCAGGCAATCGCATCGAAGTGCTTGCGCATGCCGATTGCAGTCAGGCTGATAACCCTCGGTGGTTACCGAAATCTTTTCACCACCTGAAGCGATGTGTGTGTGTAGGAACGCTTCGCGAGAGTTGCCAGCTCGACAAACATAAACCCGGACATTGTGCATCACCCTGGGGTAATGTCTTTGGTCGTGCGTGACGTTGGCGACCAAAGCAACTTGGCTCTCGAACTGAAACCGAGCACGGACAGCAACGCAGCGTTGGTGCGTTCCGACGTGCTCGTGCTGCTGCGCGAGAAGCGCTACGAGGAAGCTCTCGCGCGCTTGTATCAGGCTCGTGCGGACACGCCGGGCAGCGTCGAGGTGCAACGGGGGATCGATCAGGTCAAAGAGTTCTTGATCGGCGCCTACGCCAAGCGCCTCGGCGGTTTGGACAAGATCGCCAAACCGTCGGCGAACGCGGCCGGCCGCTCGCCTGACGTCGTCTTGCTCTCTCGCTACATCGACGGGCTCACCACTTACGGCGATCTGGCCGAAATCTGTCCGCTTGGTCGCATGCGCACGCTGCAGGTGCTGATCGAAATGTACGCCCCCAAGTCCTCCGCCAGCTCGAGCGGGGACCAGGAAGCGCACTCGGGCCCTCGGGCCCTGCTCCAGGCGTCCGAGCCGCAGGCAAGAGTGGAGATCACCATTCCCGTCGAGGAGCCCGCTCCGCAGACGGCGCGCAGCGGGCCGCCCCCGCCGCCCTCCGCGTCCGCTCCCGCGTCCGCTCAGGTAGACGACAGTCCCGAGGCGCGCGAGTACCGCGCGGCGTTCGGGCGCGGCACCGCCGCCTTCATTCAGAGTCGCTTTGCCGATGCCGTTGAAGCGTTCCAAGCCTGCGCCGCGCTTCGCCCCGGTGATGCCGCGGCTGAAGTGATGTTGCGCCGCGCCCGGCATGATCTCGAAAGTCGCGTGTGAATGAGCCTAGTCGTCGTCGCCGAGCCCAATCTTCGCGAGCGAATGCGCTGCATTCGAATAGTGGCCGATCAAACGCCAGCCAGCGCCTTGGGTGCCGCGAGCTGGCCCGAGCTCACGCAGGTGCTGAGCGAGGTGCCGGACATTGGCTTGGTGCTATTCGCGCGCTCGCTGCTCGGCGCACCAGACGACGCGCTCGATCAGTTGCTATCGCACACCCAGCGCGTCGTGCTCGCGCTCGACGAGGGCGAGCAACCGCCAGCCGAAAGCGGCGTGACGCACACAGCGCGCCCGATCGCCGAAGAAGCGCTGGTGATGCTAGCGCGCTCGTTACTTCTGCCTTCCTCGCCGCCGCACGCGAACTTCGTGCCCGTGGATTTTTTGCAGATGATTTGCATGTCCGGCGGTTCACAGATCCTCGTGCTCAGCCATGAGCGCAAGGACGTCGGCATCATCGAGGTGCAGAACGGCGAGGTGTGGACCGCGTTCGATGCGCTCGGCGTGGGTGAAGACGCATTCGCCCGCCTGATCAGCGTGGAGATGCGCGCGCGCGCCAGCCCCTCGACACGCTCGCGCAAGGAACGCACCATCTTCAAGGGCTTGCACGAGCTGGTCATGGAGTCGCTGCGTCGTATCGACGAAGGTCAGGTCGCGCAGCCGCAGTCTTTGTCCCCCGCGCAGCTGGAAGCGGCGCTAGCCACACCGGAGCAGCTGGCGCTGCGCGTGCGCCAGCTCAATGACGAGGCGCGACGCCTGCTCATGACTCGCAGCTACGATGAAGCTTCGCTCGTGCTAGCCACGCTCGCGGAGCTCGATCCCGGCTCTCACCTCGTACGTGCCAATTTGGAGCAGCTACGCAGATTAGGGTTTTCTAGATGACGTTATCCATTGCATTTGCAAGCCTCAAGGGTGGAGTCGGCAAGACGACCACTGCACTCAACTGCGCATACGCCTTCGCCCGGCGTGGTTCGCGCACTTTGCTGGTAGACACCGATCCGCAGGGGGCGATCGGGCTCTCCTTGGACGGGGTGGGTGATCGCGCTGGGCTCGCCGCCAGCGTGACCAACAGCGAGGCCGCGCTGGCGGGCGTCATGAAGACGCGCCTGGCAGAGTTGCACCTGTTGCCCATGGGCATGGTCGACGCCATGGACGTGGACAGCTTCTCGCAGATTGCGCGCGAGACGGACGCGCTGAAGCGCATCGTCGAGCGCAGTCAGATGGAGTACGATATCGTGCTGTTCGACACACCCGCTGGCCTGGGCGGGATGACCCGCCTCGCGCTGGAAGCGGTGGACAGCGTGGTAGCGGTCGCGCAATGCGAACCGCTCGCGCTGCGCTCCTTGCCACGGCTGCTGGAGCTGCTGGGGCAGCTGCGTGAAAACGGCGGGGATTGCTCGCTCCTGGGCGTGGTCGGCAATATGAGCTCGTTCCGGGACCCGGTAGTGCTCGCCTCGTTGGAGGAGCTCTGGGCCCTGTATCGCGAGCAAGTCTTCGAGACGGCCATACCGCGCGACGGCATGTTTTTGCAGGCAAGCCGCGCGGGCGTTCCGCTGGGCTTGCTCAGCCGAAGGCCGCCGGGTGTGGCTGCCGTGTTCGATAGTTTGGTTGCAGAAATCGAGGCACGCCTGGGCGTCGTAGAAGGAGGCAAAGATGACGGACCGATCCGTCTCGTGGACTGATGCGGAGAGCGTGGCGCGCCTATTGGCGCGGGCCAGCGCTCCTCGCCGCGTGACCCCGACGTTCGTTCGGACCGCCCCGGTAGCGCGCTCGGTGCGCCCTCCAGCGGCGGTTCGACCTTCGACGCCACCGGCGCGTGTCTCCGTCCCAGAGCCGCCGCCGGCGCCGGTGGTCGTCGCACCGCCTGCGCCGCCGCCGGTGCCGAAGCTGGTGCATGTCTCCGACAATCCCTCCGATCGCCTGGACTCGCTGATGGCCTGGACGCTCGACAACCAGCCGTGCACGGGTGCCTTCGTCGCGGACGACAACGGGCTTACCCTGGCGGCGCACGGCATCTCGGAGGCGCACGTTTCACTGGTGGGGCCGTTGTTGTCGGCGCTGATGGGTGTCCGAACCATCCCTGGCATCGATGCCACGGCGGGCGCGCTCTGGCTCGGCAACAACATGATGTCCTGGGTGGAGGCGCGCACTGCGCGCGGAGCCTTCTGCCTGGGCGCGGTTGGCGCCGAGCCCCTCTCGACCGAGGCATTGAATCAGCTCAAGGAAGCGCTCGAGGAAACGGTGCGGGACTTGTAGAAGAACGCCGCGCCCCTGCCCCAGCTCGATCCTCACCCATTGGAAAGACCCATGATTGATACAAAACTGCTCGACCTGGCCGTTCAAGACCTTCGTAGTGTGCTCCGCGACGGGCTCATCGCCACGGACATTTGGGACCGCACGGACGGCCTGTCCCTGGCCGGCTTCAACGCGCAACCCGTAGCGGTGGCGCTATTCACTCGGATCACCACCGAGCTCGAGAGCTCGATGGCAGACTCCAACTTTCCGCCGCTCGGTCGCTACTATCTGATCGACTTGGCAGGCAACCACACCGCGGCCGTGCTCAACCACGGCTCGCTCTTGCAAGGCATGTTGGTCGACAATAAGCGAGCCAACCTCGGCATCCTGATCTCGGTCGCGATTCCTCGCATGATCGAGGCAGTTGCCAAGGCATCCCGCTAGTTCGTGCGCGCCGTGTAGCCGGCGGGCAGCTCGGACGGAGGTCGATCGATGACATCGCTGCGGTCGGGCCCGCAATCCTCGAGGAAGGTGATCTGCGCGGCTTCGTCGATCACCAGCTTGGGATAGGTTGGGCCGGCGTCGCGATATTCGCGCATGCGCCCCAGATGCTGATTCTGATAGCAGATGGTCTTCTTAGGCTCGTCCTCGATCCACTTTGGAAAGAAGATCGTGCCGTACAGCTTCCGGCGCGCGAGATTCACCGCGATACTGACCGTCGTCCCCGTGGGCTCGTCCCACGATATCTTGTACACGCTGTCCCCGATGTCGACGATGTGGGCTTCTTGATCGGTGACCCACCTGCCCCCGACGATGCCACTGTGGATGCGGTAGCTGAAGCAGGTCGCGTTCTTGACGTAGATCTCGTATTGCCAGCCGTTGTCGTAGGTATAGATGAGGTGCTTGCCGATCAGCCCGGCGAGGTTGTTCGTAGCGGTCGCTTGCATTTGCGCCTTCACCTCCGTGAGCCCGCGGCGGCTTCTTCGAGCGGGGCCTCCTCCGGCGCGACGGCGGCCGCCTTCAAGAATACGGCTGACGTCCGCGGTTCCGGCTCGCGTGCCTCGACATTCGACGGCGCGGGTTCATGGCCACCGAGCGATACCATGCGCTTCATGGTAGTGACCGTGGCGGTCAAGTCGGCGTGGACCAGGCGATCTTCGCGCAGGTAAGGCACGGTTTGCCGGTATTCTTCCACGATTGCCTGGCTCTTACCACTGGCCTTGTCGAGACCGCGCAGCTCGAGCGCCTGCGCCGAGGCCATCAGCAAGATGCCCGTCAGCTCTTGCAAATGCTGCACGGAAGCCCGCAAATCGAACGCCGCGTGGGTACCGAGACTGTTCACGTCCTGATTGTCGCCCTCGGTCGGAATGACGAACGAGGCATGGGACTGCGCCAACTTTCGGCACTGCACGGTCAGCGACGCAGCTAGAATCTGGATCGGACGAAAACCGCTATAGTTGATCGGATCCTCGACCAAGTTGACCGGCAGCCCGCGATTTTTGCGCGGGTGCACCAGATTGGCAACCAAAGCGTGCAACCAAGTGGCGGCCTGAGCGATGTCGGCACGCAGCATGTCGCACGCCGAACTCACGTAGTAACCCATGAAATTGGCGGTGTGGTACACCTGCTCGTGTTCTGGCACGACGATCGGGTTGTCGTTCACCGAATTCATTTCGGATTCGATCCACTGAGTGGCCCGCTCCAGGTTCTCGTGGAACACCCCGAAACCCTGGGCGACGGAGCGCAGCGAGTAGTAATCCTGAACGCCGATTTCGGCGGTACCCTCGGTGCGAGCCTTCTCGAGGTCACGGATCAAGCGACTGCCGGCCCAAGACGAGCGAATGCGCTCAGCGACGGCCAGCTCCCCACGGTGCCCTTTGAGTTCGTGCACGATCGGGTGATAGCCGTCCTCGATCACCAGCAGCGCCTCCAGAGCCATCGCGATCACGGACAGCATCGAGTCGAACAGGTTCGACAGATCGTGCAAGGCCAGGCCGGCGATGCTGCTCATGAACGAGGTGCCGTTGATCAGCGCCAAGCCTTCGCGACCCTGGATCTGCAAGGGCGCGATCCCCAAATGACTCATCAGCGTTCGCACGGGCAACGTGCCACCGTCGAACCGAGCCTGCACATCCTCACCGACGACCGCTGCGGCGATCGTCGCGAGCGGAACCAGATCGCCGCTGGCCCCAATAGAACCGTAGCGGAAACAATCCGGAGTGATGCCGCGATTCAAGAATTGGAAGTACGCGTCGATGACTTCAGGACGCACGCCCGAGTAACCTCGCGACAGGCAACGCGAGCGGAGCAGCATGGCGCCCCGCACGACATCGGTCGGCGCGAGCTCTCCCATGCCGCAGTTGTGCGACTTGATCAGGCTATTTTGGCGATTCTTGAGCGAGTTCTCGTAGCGTTCGCCCTCGTAATCGTCCAGGTGCTGGTCGAGCAGCACCACTTGATCGCCAAATTGCGTGTTGAGACCGTAGATCGGTACGCGGCTGTCCACCTTGCCCGAGAAGAAGGAGTGGCACTCGCTCATGTTGGCTCGACTCGTCGGGTCCAACGAGACAGACGCACCGTAGCGCGCGACCGCGACTAACGTCTTCAGGTCGACGTTCAGGGGACCACCGACCACCACCTCGTGCCTCAATACGCCATTCATCGGATTTCCTTCTCGTTAAAGAATCAAATCGCAAGATCACGTTCGAAACGGGAGAAACCGCTCCAGAGCCGACTCGATGAGCACCGTTTGGAGGGATCTTCGCCCTCACGTGCCCGCAAGCGGGACGCCATACCTCTCGAACATCAACGGCAATCGCGGCCGCACCCCTGCGCCGCCGCGCACTGCGCAGCATATCCCACACTCAGCTCTTCAGTTAAACCATCCAATAACACCTCAGTCGCACATCGTCCACCCCGAAGAGTGATCGTGGCAACGATCAAACGGAGAGCGCAGCTGGCGTAATCTGTACGACACATTCGAGAGACCTACGTCACCCCGAGCAGTAGACCTCTCACCCCGAAGAGTGCTCGAGCGGGCTTCGGCCGACCGGTCACCGCGCCCAATGCGCTGACAATTGCCTTCTTTTGCGGGCGATCGCGCGTTGCTACGTCAGCAAGATCGCTGCGCTTGCGACGCACGAAAACCGTCATCGATGCGCTGTACTGGCGAGTGCGCGCTTTGGCACATGGCGGAACCCGCCATTTCCGCCGGCCGGTTCGCGCTCACTCGCAGCGATGGCAAGAGTCACATCGGCCGAGTGCCGACGGCTATCGAATCGCGGGTCAGCGACCCGCGCTGCGTCGCTCGATGAGCCTGCCCTGATCTCGGTTCGCAAACCAGGTGGAGCCGAGGTGCCGAGGGAGCATCGAGGCATACAGCACATCTCGCAGCGCGTTCGTCTCCCAAGTGACCGAAGAATGAGATACCCCGGTGCGCACGAAGACGGCTCCGGCACGAGAGAGCTCTCTGCGCGAGAGCTCTCCTTCGCGCAGCTCTTCCGAGACCAGCACTCCAGATCGCTCGAGCGCCGTGCGCAGGCCATTGTTGAGTGATTCGGTCTGAGCACCAGCAGTGAAATAGCTGACTAGCTTGTGACGGCTCGACGGCGGATCGCTGCGCCGCGCGAGCACCCACTCGCGAAACACATCGCTCTCGGCGTACAGCGCGTCGAAGAGATAGGTTTCGGAGACGTCCACACCGCCGTGGCGAAGACTACACGCCGCGGCGAGGTACCCGCCGGAATGCGCCGATAGGCACACCCGTCCGAGCTCGGGCCGCTCGGGAAAACGCGAATCAGCGAGTGTTTTACGTCCGAAGCGCGCTGCGGTCGACAAGGCCCCGCCGAGAAGGCGAGCGAGAGCGCCGGGCGAGGTGAGCTTTCCGCAGGCCGAATCGGCGGCAAACAGCGCGAGCTGGGGGACGACGAGCACGGCATTCTGCCGACTGTCGACCAGCTGTTCGCGCAGCGCGTGGGCAGCGACCGCGCGCTCGGCGCTGCTGTTGTGCCCATGAAAATGCACGAGCGCCGAGATGCCTTCTTCGGCGCGGAAGCGATACCTCTCGGGAACGAACACGATCACCGTGTCGTCGCCGACACCGGCGAACGGTGCCTGCGGAAGCCCCAGCACCAGTGTCGTGCCGAGCGCATCCCGCGTCTGCGACTTCAACCGAGGTCGGACCTCGGTTCGCCCGCTCTGCGCGAACGCGGTCGCGGAAAGTAAGGAGGTTTTCGCTAATACAGACAGTACCGTACGGCGGCGCATGGTGCTTTCGGCTTGCCCGAAACTGCGCGCTTGGGCCAAGTTCAGAGCCTTGTGCATCGAATCGGTGATCAGCAGGGGCGCACGGCCCCATCTAGAGGCGGCCGCGTTCGGCCGACACCCTGCGCTTGCTCCTGACCCGTGAAAACGCTCCTCCATCCATGAAAAATGCGACTTTTGCTTCGAATCCCGGTTGTTCTTCGGCCAGCTCTTGCCTTTGGGCATTGTCCGGCTGCGCTCTGCTGAGCCTGCTCCCGGCGTGCAGAGCGATGCCCGCAACGACGAATGCCGCTTCGGCGGGCAGTGTCGCCCCCGCGACCACGCCCTCCCCAGGCGGTGAGTTGCTCGGGCGCTCCACGTTCAAGGACCAGCAAACCTTGCCCTGGATGCCGCTCTTCCTCGAGCCGGCAAAGGGCGACACCCTGGTCAAGGATGGCGGGTTCTGCGCACGCATCGATCATCCCGGGAAAAACGCTTGGGATGTTCAACTTCGGCATCGTGAGATGACGATCCAAAAGGGACACCAATATTCGGTGCGTTATTCGGCCTGGGCGTCAGCGCCGATCAGAGTTCGCGCCCAGATCGGCATGTCTGGACCTCCCTATACGGGCTACTGGTCGGACATTCCGGCCCTCAGCACCTCGCGTAAGGAGTTCACGGGCACTTTCACGGCCAGTGGCGCCGACGACCCTTCTGCGGAGTTCGGATTCCACCTGGGTGATCCGCAAGCCGAGGGGCCGGTGACTGTCTGCATCGACGAGCTGCACCTCACGGATCCCGCATTCGTCCGAGTCGCCAAGGCCCCCGAGGCGCCGGTGCCAGCGATTCGCGTCAATCAGATTGGCTATTTTCCGAAGGGGCCAAAGCGCGCAACCTGGGCCGTCGCGGGAAGCGACGCCGAAGCGACCGCCAACCAAGCCGTGCCGTTCGAACTTCTCGACAGCGCCGGAGCCGTCGTCCACCGCGGCATGACCTCGCCGTTCGGCAAGGATCCAACGAGCGGCCGGTTCGTGCAGCGCATCGACTTTTCGTCGTACGAGCGCGTTGGAGAAGGCCTACGCCTCCGTCTCAACGCGGCAGACAGCGCCAAAACCGTCGCCACGAGCGACGCCTTCGCGATCCGCCCAGTTGCGCTGAAGCAGCTCTCTCGGGACGCGCTCCGCTACTTCTTCTACACGCGAAGCGGGATCGCGCTCGAGCAACCCTACGTCGAGCATGACCGCTGGCTGAGCGCCGCGGGGCATCCGACGGACAAGCAGGTGCCCTGCGCTCCCGATGCCAAGGGCAGCTACTCGCTCGATGTGAGCGGGGGCTGGTACGACGCCGGTGACTACGGCAAATACGTGGTCAACGGCGGCCTCAGTACCTGGCTACTGATGAACCT
>DATEPG010000646.1:0-19928 GCA_035273265.1 Polyangiaceae bacterium | reverse complement strand
CTTTCAAGATCAGATCGTGCTTGCGCCGTACGAGCCCCACTCGGGCGGTGGCATGCTTTATCTCCCGCTCTACAAGGGCGAGCGCGTGCTCTTGGCCTTCGAGTTCGACAGCGTGCGGGTGCGCGAGCTGCTGGACTGGCGCGGGGAGACACGGGTGGCTCTCGCGACTCAGGGCGAGCAGCTGTTTTTGGGCAAGACCGCCAAGAACAGCACTTCGCTGCTCCACGACTACCAGGCGCAAAAGCCGGTGTTTCGCATTCTTCGTACCAACGCCAACGACACCTCTTACGTTCGGATGGAAGAAGGCAGGCTCACGTTGCGGGTCGAAGAAAAGGCGGGGGGTTAGCCCGAGAGGGCTTGCGCTACGCCGATGGGAACCCTCGTCTGTACGGTGGAGCTCGATAAGGTGGCGGGCTTGACCGTGACCATCGCCAACGCAGACGCGTCCACCACCCAGACCGTCAAGATGAACGGTCTTACGATCGAGCTCAAGGTGGCTGGGCCCGCCGCCACCAGCACCATTACGCAGAGCGCGGAGAAGGTAGCGATTGTCTGCAAGCAATTCGAAGTCACGGCGGAGCAAACGATTACGCTCAAATCGACCGGCGCCTCGACGTGGCACAGTGACGAGTCGATCGCTCTCGATGCACTGCAAAAGCTCAGTGCTTCGACGCCCGGCAGCTTGAGCCTAGAGGGGACACAAACTGCGACCTTGTCGAGCGTCGCTGCTACGGTGAAGGCTGACGCCGAGCTGAAGCTCATTTCGTCTGCCATGGCGACGCTCAAGGGTGCCTTAACCAACGTTCAGGGCGATCTGGTCCTGATTGGATGAAGCGTATGGATATCTCGCGCGACCGGCTCTCGACCCTGTACCTCACCGAGCTTTCGGAGCTCGACGCGTTCAGCAAGGCACGCGAGGGCCAGTTTGCCGTTGCGGTCGGTCCGGAGGACCCGGATGTTCGGCGCTTACTGGAGGCCATGGCCTTCTTTTCAGCGCGCACGCGCGCTGCTGCGGGGGGTGCGGTCGAAGCTTCGGTGCGGCGCTTGGCAGCCGGCACACTGGACGACTTGCTCGTGCCGTGCCCTGCGGCGCTGATGGTGCAAGTGCTCCCCGACGAGCAGCTCGTGGAAACCTTACGCTTGCCAGCCGGCTTGCCACTGCAAGCGACGACCGCCGACGGTCGCGTCGGCATCTTCACCACCGACCGCGCGCTGCGCGTGCTGCCGGCGATCACGAGTGGCGTCGAGCTCAACCGCGGGGCTCGTCAGACGTACGTGACCATTCGAGTCGAGGCTTTGCGCTCGTTGTCCGAAGCGGTCACGCTTTCTTTCTACGTACGACGCTTGGACGACTACCGCGCGTCGCTGGCCTTGTTCGACGCCCTGGCAGCGAATCTGGTCGATGCCCACGTTGAAGCCGACGAGGTGGGAGAGCTGCCTTGCCGAGTCGAATGGGGAGCTCGGCCCAAGCGTCGCATGGGGCCCGACAGCGAGGCCGGGGAGCCTGGGCCGCTCGCGGGCATTCGCTCGTTCTTTCAGCTTCCCGAACAAGAGCTATTCGTTCACGTGAGTGTTCCGCCCGTGCCCGGCGGCTGGAACCGCTTGACCATTCGCCTGGAGCTCGGCGAGAACTTTCCCGAAGAATTCGCGGTTTCACGGGACACTTTTCGGCTCGGAGTGGTGCCGTGCAAAAATTGCTGGTCGGACTTCGCGCAGCCCATCGCCTGTGATGGCACGCTCGACGCCTATCCGATGCGCAGCGCAGAAGCACTGCTTTCGGGCGTCGAGCTGTCGGAAATTCGCGGCGTTTTCCGCAGTGGGGAGCGCGGGCTCGTGCCAATCCCGCCGTCGGCTTTGGGGCAATACGGGGATTCGTACGAGTTGTGCCCGGCGTCCAGCGGTAGCGAAGACCAGCTGCGCCTCGATATCGAAGACGCCTTCGAGCGACCGTGCCGCGTGCAGGTCGATGCGCGCTGGTCGCAGCCCGAGCTGTGGTCCACGGCCGTCGGCCGTATCGCGCTCGCGCCGCGCACACGTCGCCTGCCCGGAGTCGCTTTTCGCACGGTGGGGCCGCTGCATCCGGCTGAACAGAGTCTCTTGGCCCGCGATCCTTCGCGTTGCCTCGACGTGTTGGCGCTGAAGGTGCGGCCCGTGCTCGGCCGGCGCGACCTGATCGGCATGCTCGAGATCTTGGGCGCGAGCGGAAACAGCTGCTATCGGGGCCTCGCCCTTTCGATTGACGAGCTCGAGTCGGCGCAAGTGACTGATCCCGAGCGGCGCGCGGGCGGCATTCGGCGTGTGTACCGTATGGCGCTGCGTTGTCGCCAGCCCGAGGAGGAGCCGCTGTTACGTCGCTTGGCTCAGCAGGCCTCGATCTTACTCGATGCCTGGACGGAGGACGCGGTGGACGTGGAGGTGTCGACGCGTCGTCCTGTGCCCGGACGCGTGGCGCTCAAGGAGAGCGCATGAACACGGCCACGTGGCGGCCCCCTTCGTCAGGCCCCCGAGCGGCGGGTCCGGCCTGGGCAAACGCGCGCCCGCGTCGCGAGCTCAGGCTGGCCACGAGTCCCGTGCGTGTCGCCCAGAGCCTCGAGATCCGGCTCTTGAGCGAGCTCGTGCGTGCCCACACGGACACGTACACCGTGATCGACTCCGCGCTCTCGGTGGCCGGCCAGCGCGCCCCGGATTTAGGCGCACTGCGCGGTGATTTGCGGCGCCGCCTGGATCAATTGCTGGAAAGCTTGCTCGAGTTTTGCGTCGAACGGGATGCCGTCGACGCGCTGGTTCCCCTGGTATTCTTCGTCGACGAACAGGTGGAGCGAGCGCTGCTCAACGAACGCGATACAGGCCGCTACAGCTGGCTTCCGCTGCAGCGTGACCTGTTTTCCGAAGACCGGGCGGACGGAGGAGACGTCTTCTTCGAACGCGCCGAAGCGCTGCTCGGCGAGCCGAGTGCGCGGCCCGTGGTGATCGTGGCCTATCTGTTCTGTTTGAAGGCCAACTTTCGCGGGCGGCTTTGCGACGAACCGGAGGACTCAGCCGATCGCTGGATGGACCGCTTGGCGGCGTGCTTGCCGACTCGGCAAACCGAGCGCGCGCGACGTCCCTCGGTCTGGCGTGCCCCGCGTCCGGCGGCCACGTACCTCTCCGCCGCAGCCGCCCTGGTCTTGTTTTGGCACGGGCTAATTTGGGTTTGGGCCTATTGGCGATGATCGGACGAGGGCACCTTGGTCGATAGAGGAGGCCGCGAGCGCGTGGCAATCCTGGAGCGGTGGCGCGCGTCGTCCGGATCCGTGCCCCGGGTACCCGCGGTCGACGCAGTCGCGCCGATTCGGAGTCGAACGCCGCGCGAACTGCCCGACGAAGCGAGCCTATTCGCCGCGTTCGAGGCGGAGATCCGGGCGGCCGCTGCTCCGCCCTTGGCCGAGCTGCTGGCAGGTTGGTTGGCAGAGCCGCGGGATCGCTATCGGCAGCAGCCGACCGAAAAGCACCGCAGCGCCTTGCTAGCAGTCCTCGATCGCATCGAAGACGTCTTGGCGACCACACTGCTCGCAGCGCCCCGGAGCACGCAGTGAGCTCGACTTGGATTCTAGCCGTCGTCGGCGTGCTGCTGGGCTGCGCGCTGATTGTGGCAGCGTTCTTCGTCGGCCGGCGCGCGCGCCGCGGAGCCACGCCTGCGCCCAAGGCAGCGTCGATCAAGGAAGCCTGGAAGGACATCACGCGGCAACTGCCCGCCTCCGCGCGCTCGTGCCCGTTGGTGGTCGTGCTCGGTGAACGGGGGTCGGGCAAATCCCGCTTGATTCGCGGCGCTTTTGCTCAGCGGAGCGGCTCCTTCCGAGAGCCAATCAATGCCCGAGACGACGCGCGTGTCGTGGCGTTCGCGCCGGGCTCGCTGCTGGTTCAAGAGATCGCGGGCGATCTGTTCGAGTCCGAGGGGTCGGATGGCCTCTTCGAGTTGCAACAATTGTGGGAGCCGCTCGCGCTGGAGATTGCGCTGGTGGTGTTCGTCGGCAGAACACTGACTCCGCCGGAGCGCCAAGCCCAGCGCATGCGCCGCGTGCTCGACTTGTTGACCGAGCTGCGCGGGGGCAGTGCGCCGCGCTCGGCGCTGTGCCTCACTCACCTGGATGAGTCGGCGGAAGGTTTCGCCGAACTCGTCAGCTCGGCCCAGATCGCAGGCGCGGACACGCTTTCGGCTTTACGCGTGAGTAGCGGCTCGGAACTCACGAGCCTCTGGGAAGAGCGTTTTCGAGACTGCTACTACGGCGCGTTGGGTGCGCTGCCGGGTGCCGAATTCGCCCGTTCCATGCGCTTCGCCGAGCAAAGTGGGCCGGAGCTAGCGCGCTATGTCGACAGTGTGCTCCGCACTGCATTTCGTGGCCGCGTCGGTGCCGCGCTGCCACTGCTCGCCTTCAGCGCGCTGCCGAGTGACGAGCAGTTCGTGCTTTTCGGGGATCCCTTTGCGCCCGACGACGCGCGGCTGGAGGCGGATCGCATCGTGCTCGAACGGCGTCGCGCGCTGCGTTCAGCGGGGGTTGCGGCCGTGGCTTGCGGCCTGATCACGATGCTGTACGCCTGGCACCACGGCGCGTTGCAACGGGCAGAACGAGCGGTGAGTGCATTGTCCTCCGCCGCGGCGCGCGCGCCCGCCAGTGACCGGCAGCTGTTGTCGTCTCTCACGGCTGAGCCAGCGGTCTTGGCGGCTTCCACGCTGGACGCGGCGCTCGCTCCGCTCTATTTGCCCCTGCGCTTGGCTTTTCCACGGGAAAAGCAGCAAGCGCTCAATGCCTTTCTGAGCGAGGTACAAGCTCGGCACTTGCTGCCGTTGACTCTCGCCAGTGATCGCGCGACGCGCGTCGCGGCGGCCGCGTTGCTCTACGCTGCGCGTGACAACGCGCTCGGGCGCGCCGTGCTCGCGGAACCAGGACGTTTCACCGGCGCCCTTCAGCTGCCGCGCAGCACCGTCGAACACTACGTGACCTTCAGTGGGCGCTCATTCGCGAACCCAGTGCGCGCGGTCGACCTGCCGAGCGCGGACGTCGCGAGCGGAGATTGGGCGGCGTTCCTCGCGCGGCTCGACGGTGTGCTTACGCGAGGTCGGATCGAGCACCCGACAGAGCTCACGGAGCTCCAGGAGCAAGCGGCTCGCTTGAGCGCGGCGATGCGCTGGGCTCTGCAGGAGGCCGAACTACGCCCGCTGATCCAGCTCTTGGAGGTGGAGCGAGGACGCGCAGAGGTTCAGTCGTTGCTGGCCGCCAAGAACGGCGCCGCGCTGGAAGCCCCGGTTTGGGTGCAAACCCAGCGCGATGCGCTGCAAAGCGTGCTCGCGCTGGTGCAGAAATCCGAAGTGACCGTTCCGAATGCAGCCGGCAAAAGCCTGCGCCAAGCGCTCGTCGATCTCGACCAGATCACGGCGCCGGCGCCCGGTGCTGGCGGCCCGAGCGCCAAGCTCGAGGTCGACGGGCATGCGCGCGATTATCGACCCGAGGTTTGGGCCGGTGTGCTTTCGAAGAGCCGTGCCACATTTTACGTCGATGCGCTGTTGAATGATCTGGAAGCCAGCGAGCGTTCGCTGTTCTTCAATCAGCCCAACGCCTATCCGAACGTATTGGGCAGCACCGTGCTCGGTCGCGGAGCGAGCGCGTCGATCGCCGGGTACTACACGCGCGCTGCGTTCTACGCCGAGATCCGCGCGCCGCTCGAAGCCATCACTGCCAAGCTGGACGCGGTCGACCTGCCCGACAGCGAGCGCAGCCGTTTGTCCGCCGCCATTCAGCGCCAAATCGAAAGCTACGCGAGCGGTCTGGGCGACGCGCTGTTTGGCTACCTGCGCAGTTTTCGCTTCGAAGCCACGGACGTCTCCACGCTGCGCGCTGCCCTGGCCACGATGACCGCAGGCTCCGCGTGGTTCTCCGAATTTCTGGCCAATTTGGGCCGAAATGCGGGTCTCGAGCTGGGCGAGAGCGACCAGCTCCGGCCGATCGCTCGGGCCGTCGCCCCCTTTGCGTCCATCGCCGCGCTCATGGTCGAAGACAAGGGCAGCTATCCGAACCTCCAGCCCTACACCGCCATCCTGGTCAAGCTCCTACCCGCGTTGGAAGGCGACCCGCTCGTGCCCGGACAACTGCGTGGCGGAGCGCTGATCGATCGACTCTCACCGGTCGGCAAGCTGGGCGTCGCTCTGCTCGATGAAGAAAAGCCCGGCCCCATTCCGGAAGTGGAAGACTTCTTGACCAAGAGTAGTGTCCTCGACGACGCGTTGCGCGAGCCGTTCCGCGCACCAGTGCGCGCGGTCGTCGAACACGCTCTGCGCTCGGTAGAGCAGGTGGCGAGCGCCGCTTACGCGCGCGAACTTCGTCCGCTGCTGCTGCCGCTGGTCGAACAGTTCCCGTTCGATCCGGGAGCAGGGAGCGACGCACCGGTCGCCGACGTGCAGACCGTGCTCGCCCCCAAGGGCCAGTTTTTGACGCAGTTTGGGCTAATTTTCGAGCCGCTGACTCGACGTAATCAAAAAGCCGAGCTCGAGCCGCGTAAGGTTTCCGGTTATCGCACCATCGCGCTCTCCCGCGAAGCGCTCGGCTTCGGCAATTGGGTCACTTCGCTCGGGTCGCTCTTGTGGAGCGAGACCGGGGAGCCCAAGACCATCCCGTTTTCGTTGCGGCCGGTGCCTCTGCCGGTGATCCGACCGGGGGCAGAGGACGCCGCGACCTTGGCAGTGCTGCGTTCAGGCGCTACCACCCTGGCCGGCTTCAACCAGAGCAGCAGTGCCAGTGTGCTACCCGTGGAGTGGTGGAGCGCCAGCCCGGCGGAGGTCGGAGTGGAATTCAGCTCGGTCGACGGAGGGCATCACAGCGCGCTCAGTCTCGAGGC
The DNA here is from genome assembly GCA_035273265.1 of Polyangiaceae bacterium. Lineage (GTDB taxonomy): Bacteria > Myxococcota_A > Polyangia > Polyangiales > Polyangiaceae > PMG-095. The sequence goes on along the minus strand of DATEPG010000646.1, from coordinate 13,058 downwards.
GAGCGGCGCGGCCTGGCGCTTCTTCCACCTCTTGTGTCGCGGCAGCCTTTCACACGGGGTGGTCCGCTGGTTTTTGGGCAAGCAACCCGAGCGCGAGGTCGCCTTCGAACTGCGCTCTGATCCCTGGGAGCGCTTGGTGTCGCCCAACAACCGCGGGCGCCAATGCGCGTCCGGTCAGACGAAAGGCGGCTCATGAAAGCGTTCGTGGTGCTGCTCGCGGGCTCGGCGCTGCTCATCGGCTGCGCCGCCGAGCGCATCCAGATCCGAGTCGATTCGGCGAAGAACGTCAACGAGCAGCGTTCAGTGTATCTGCTCGTGCGCAAAGTCGAAGAGGCGGACTATCGCCAGGAGTCTTACGACGAGGTCGCGGCGCGCGTCGTGCATCCAGACGATTCGGTGGTCGGCATGGCCGTCGCCCTGCCCGGAGTACCCCAGTCATTTTCATTCGCGGCGCCCGAAAAGGGGCGAGTCGCGGTGTACGCGCTGTTCGAGCGCCCGAAGTGCGGAGCCTGGCGCGTGCTAGTCCCCGCTTCCGCGTTGCCCAAGGTCGAATTGCGGCTGAGCGACGGCCGGATTTGTCTGCTCGGTGACGCAGGCGAGTGCGTAGCGACGGAGTGCGTTGCGGAGGCCCAAGGGAAGCCGTGAGCGATGCGTCGACACGGCTCACGCTGCTGCTGGCTGGCGCTCTGCTCTTCGCGCCGCACGCCGGCCGAGCTGCGGACGGTTTGGCACTCGATCGCTTTCAGCCGTCGCCTGCCGGGGATCGCTTCTTGGGGGTGCCCTCGGCTTACGTCCCCGGTGATTTCGATCTGCACGCGGCTCTTCTGTTCGACTACGCATACAAACCACTGAGTCTGGAAGGTTCGACCGCGCAGGCGCCGTCATTCGTTACCTATCAAGCGGTGGCGCACGTGAACCTGACGCTCGCGTTGCGCAAGAAGGTCCTGCTCAACCTCGACGTGCCCGCGTTGTCCTTTCAAGAAGGCCAGACCAGTCAACCGACGCATCCCGTCGACTTCGGGGACATCCGTTTGGGTGGGCGCGCGCTGTTGTTTGGGCGCGACCGCCGGCCCTTTCAGTTGGCTTTCGGTAGCTATTTTTGGCTGCCGAGCGCAACCGGCGCCAGCTCGGGTGACGGCAAAGTGCGAGGCCTGCCGTACCTGAGCGCGAGCGGCCTGGCTGGCCCCGTGGTGTGGACGAGTCTGCTCGGCGTGGAGTTTCGCTTCTCGCAGCTGTACGAGGGCGTAGTGCGGCAAGGCAGCTCGCTCAATGGGGGCGTGGGCCTGGGCTACCTCGTCGACGAACAGCGCAAGTTTCAACTCGGAATCGAAGCGACGGCATCGTTCGTGCTCTCGCAACCGTCGTCGCAAAACTTCAACGCCGAGCTCCTGTTCGCCGGTCGCTACCGCTTCCTCGAGCAGGTCGAGGCGGGCCTGGGTGTCGGACCCGGCCTCAGCGATGGCGTGGGCACGCCTACGGTGCGCATGGTCACGTTCCTTTCGTACGTGCCGGTCGCCGTGTTGAATCCACCTTCGGAGCCGGCGTTCAACGATCGTTCAGGAGAAGGGCTCGTTGCGCGCTCGCGCACGTCGTCCGTCTTCGTCGCCCCGGAGAGCACGGAGAGCACGGAGAGTCGGGCAGCGCCACTGCTCGAATCACCGCCAAAAACCCCAAACGACGCGCCCCTCGCTCGCATCGAGGGCAACGAGATCGCGCTCAGCGATCCGGGGCTGCTGTTTGCCAATGGCTCGGTCGCGCTCGATGCGCGCGGAGAGTGGCAATTGCACGCGGTCGCAGACTTGTTGATCTCGCATCCGGAAATTCGCAGAATCGAAATTCGAGGTCAGGCGGATTTGCATGGCACGCTGCACGGTAACCAACGGCTCGGCGCACGCCGCGCGGAAGCCGTTCGACTCGCGTTGATCCATCACAGCGTGGCGCCCGAGCGGCTCCTGACCAAGAGCGACGGCCCGAGCGCTCCTGCTGCGCCGAGCACCTCATCGGACGGGCTCTCGCGAAACCGCCGCGTCGTGTTCGACATCGTCGAGCGCGCGCCAGTCTCGATTGACGCTGATCGCGCACAAACCGAGAGATGAGCCATTGACCAACAACCCGCCTATCCCGTTCGACGCCGTCTTCCGCGCTGAGCTCGAGGTGCTACGCGAGCGGCGCGCGAGCGTGGGCCTCGCTCCGGGGGCGCTTTCGACAGCCAGCGGGCCATCGACCGAAAATGGCTTGATCGGACTAGCTCTCTCGGGCGGCGGCATTCGCTCTGCCACGTTCTCTTTGGGCGTTCTGCAGAGCCTGGCCCGCGCGCACGCTTTCACGCATTTCGATTACCTATCTACGGTATCCGGAGGTGGTTTCGTGGGCGCCGCAGTGAGCGCTGCGTTGAACCGTGCGGCCGGCGCACCGTTCCCTTTTCCGTCGTCCCGTGACGGGGATACTCCCGAGCTGACGCACTTTCGAACCAATGCAAACTACCTGAACCCAGGAGGGCTATTGAGCGCGGCCCGTTTTCCCGCGCTCTTGCTGCGCGGCGTGTTGCTCAACGTGCTGGCGTTGACTCCGTGGCTCATGCTTGCCGTATTCCTCACCGGCCTCGGCTACGTCTCTGCTTACAACTCGGGTCGCCTCGCTTGGCTTCCGCGCGCGCCGCTGGTCCTGTGCCTGCCGTTCCTCCTGCTTTTGGTGACGTATCCGCTCACCGCCCCGTTTGCGGGTCGAGGCATCGCCTTTCGAGAGCGCTACGAGCGAATCTTCTCCGGTGCGTTGCTGTTGCTCGTGCTCGGGGTGCTGCTGACGGGTGTGTTCGATGCCGCGCTGTGGGCGATCGAGACCCCGACCGAGGATGTGCTGCACGAGCTCAACGAGCTCTCGTCGGGGCTGCATTTGCCGCTGGTCGCGAGTGCGCTGTGCATGGCGCTCGTGCTCGCCCGATTTCTTGCTCCAAAGACCACGCGCGGCTTGAGTCGCGCTGGGCTCTACGCAGCGGGCGCACTGGTGCCGCTCGCGTGTTTCGCTCTCTATTTGTACGAGTGCATGACACAAGTCACCTCTTCACGCTTGCCCACGCGCGAGTACCAGGCAGCCGTCGGCGCGCTGCCGGCGTGCGGCAGCGTGCGACCCATCCCGCCGAGCCTCTGTGGACCATTGTTCGATCGCCGCGTGAGTTGGCAAAGCGCAGCCGAGGGCTGCAGCGAAAACCGCATCGCCTGCGTCGAATGCATGCCCGGTCCTGATCGAGCCGGTGCCGGTTGCACGCGCTTCAAAATCATCGAGGCGCCCGCGCACGCTTCGCTGCGCTCCGGCCCGCTGATCGATGAAGTGGTCGCTGAAGCGGAAAAGATTGCTCTCTGGATGAGTATCGGGGACGAGACGACCTATCTGCGGCGCGATCAGCATGGACTTCGCTTCGAGCAGCTCTCCTACAACCAAGTGCTCGACTTCGACAAAGATCGAAGCTTGATTGGCCTCTGTTTGCTGGTATTTCTGCTCTATTTCTTCGTGCTCGACGCCAATTCGATGTCCCTGCACGGGTTCTACCGCGATGCACTGAGTCGCCTGTTTGGGCTACGCTCCGATGTCGGGGATCACGCAGACATCAGGGTTTCTGCGCTCACCCCCGCGCTGACCGGCGCTCCGTATCCGATCATCAACGCGACGATCAACGTCCAAGGGGCACACGAGGGTGCAATTCGAGACCGGAGCGGTGCGGCCTTCGCCATCACCCCGCTGTTCTCCGGCGGTGCAGTCACTGGCTACGCCCGAACGGCGGATATCGAGGAGGCCGACTCGCGCTTCGGCTTGGCCTCCGCTGTGGCCATCTCCGCCGCAGCGGCCGGGCCGCACATGGGATCGTTCACCGTGCGTTCGCTCACGCTGTTACTCACCCTGTTCAACATCCGGCTGGGATATTGGCTGCCCAATCCGCGTCAGTTGGCTCAGGGAAAATTCTTGAAGAAGCCGCCTGGGCCGCGTCATATCTGGCGTGAAGCTCTGGGCGCCATCCACGCTCGCGGTCGGTTCGTGAACGTTTCCGACGGGGGACACTTCGAGAATTTGGGCGCTTACGAGCTGTTGCGTCGCAAGTGCAGCCTGATCATCGTCGTCGACGGTGAAGAGGATCCGCTGCACCAATTCAACGGCTTCGTTCGGCTGCTACACCTGGCGCGAGTCGATCTCGGGGTCGTGATCGACGCCGATCTGGCCGAGATCCGCCAAATCGCGAACGGTTTGAGCCCAAGGCACTACTTGTGGGCAGACATTCGCTACGGCGCGGGCGCGCAGGGCAGCTCCGAGCACGGGCGCTTGCTCTACATCAAAACGTCGGTGACCGGAGACGAGTCCCCCGGCCTGCAGGCTTACCGCGCTCACTCTCCCCGCTTTCCCCACGAGTCTACTGCAGACCAATTCTTCAATGAGGTTCAATTCGAAGCGTATCGCATGCTCGGTGAACACATCGGTGATGAGGTGCTCCGGGAGTCGCACGTGCTCGGCCTGCTGGGCCTGGAGGCAATCCCGCAAAGCTTGGCGCCTGAGCGTTTGTCGCCCAAGCCTGAGCGTCCGTCGCCCAAGTCCTAGAAGCGTTGGGCTCTGCGCCGAGATCCTGACGTTGGCTAGCGACCAGCGCTCGTGGCTGACGGATCAGCTTTGACGTACGATGCGACGAGTTTGCAGAAAGCGTTTGGATTCTCCCGCCAATACTCCGCCGAGGGTGCGATGTGGAGCGATGCGCCAGAAATGCCAGCTCGAAGCAGCTCGCCGGAGCGCAGAGGATGCATCGCGTCACCGCGGTGGCACAAGATGAAGGTGGGGGCGCGAACCTCTGACAACCGGTCGCTGGGGATCTGAGCGCCGGCGGCGAGTAGGCCGTGGATCGCCGGCAGTAGCGCGGCCCGTCGTTGTGCAGCGATGGTGCGAGCTTGTTCGAGGCTGCCTGACAGTAAACCGACGATACCTGCCGTCAATGGAATCCCCAAGTAGCGACACAACGAGGCGAGCGAGCTCATTCGGCGTCGCACCGGCAGCAGATCCTTGGCGAAGGGCGGCGGCGAGCGCAGGATCAGTCGCTCGACCCGCGATGGCTGTGTCAGCGCCAGCATGAGCGCGGTACCGGCTCCCATCGAGGTCCCGCACACGGACGCGCGTTCGATGCCGAGCGCGTTCATCAACTCGCGCAGATCCTCAGCCAATGCTGCCCAGGAATAGTCCTCGTGGCGCTGGCTGTATTCCGAAAGGCCATGCCCCCGGGCGTCATACGCGATCACCCGCAAGCCGCTTTCGGCTAACCGCGCGGCATTCACGACCGAGGCCGTGGCCACGCTGCCGAGCAGGCCGTGCGCAACGACCAAGCACGGCCCCGATCCGTGCTCTTCGAAGTAGAGGCGAACACCTCGGACTAGTGTGTAGCACATGGCAAGCTGACGACCGCTGGCCCGCACTGCTCTAAAAACTGAGGAGTGCTCAAGGTTGCTCGAGTGCGCCCTGGCGCTGCCGCATTTTACACTCGAACAAGACGCGGAGATCGTCGTCGTTTTGCACGGGACGGGTAGTGACGATGACGATCAGCTCGCGGCTCGCGTCACCCGGGTGCTTGGCAAAGCCGAGCGCGGCTTGGCCGTAGGGCGCTTCGAGTGTCACGGGCGCGCTGCGCACTTGCGGATTGCTAGCGGGATCAGCGTTCGGCAGCGAAAAACCGAACTCGAGCTCGAGCACGGGCTGACCGGACTCGCCGGGTCGAGGCGTGAGCGAAATTTGGCTGAGCGTGGCCTGCTCGAGTACGCCGAGGTGTTGCGCCAGGGTTACTGTCGTGAGCACGTCGAACTTCCCAAACAAGTGCGGGCTTCCGAGTAGCCGGAGATCCGGTCGTTTGGCGAGCTGTTGTAGGTTGTCTTTGCGCGTCTGCGTCCCTGAATGGAGCGGTACATCGAGCAGCACGGCTTCTACGAAAAGTTGAGGAACTCGTTCGCTCGCGGCCGGTGCGGTCGGTTCCGGAGCTGGGCAAGGATGGCTTGCCTGGTACAGGGCCAGATCCAGCTCCGTCAACCTTCGGGTAGGGGCTTGGGGCGAGCCCGGGGCGCCGCCGCACGCGCTCAACCACGACAAGAGCGCGAAACCCGCCAGGCACCGAACACTGCCCCTTCGACCAATCCAAACCATGTTCGCTCGCGAAACGCCCTCGTGCCCTAGTCGATTCCCGGCCCGCAACAGCTCTATCTTGGCTGCTCGCGGCGGCGCAACAGGCCTCGTAGGGTTTGAGCGGATGACGACATTGCACAGCAATTGTCCCCACTTGTCACCTGTCGACCCCGCGTCCCCGAGACGCCAAGCTGGGCTGGATGATCACCGCGCCGGCTAGCGCGTCGCTCGAGTTTGCCAAACACCTGCTCGAAAAGCTGCAGGTGTACTCTCGTCCCGCGCTCGATGCCTGGTACGGGCTCTTCCGCACGGGCAGGCCGGAGCATTACTTCGCATTCGTGGAAGCCTTGAAAAAAGCAGCCTGCTTAGTGCGGAACGCGCACGAGCCATGGACAACGCAGCGCATCCTCGAGCTGCTTCGACTCGAGCGGCAGTGGCAGGAGGCGGGGGGCGAAAGTATGCCCCGCGAGTGACCAGCGGAAGAAGCCGTGCGTGTCGGATGCAAAGCACGGCCCGGTTTCGTTGATCGGCAAACGGAATTCGACCCGGGAAAAAGTGGCGGCCGTCACGCTGAACTCGCCGCTGATGGGATGAAAAAATAAGCCCATTCCGAGTTCGCAGCTGAGCGCGAGGCCAGCCAACAACACACCGAGTAGCCCTGCGCTGGCGCTGGCAGACCCCGAGCGAGCTGCACGCACAGCGAGCCAACCGCTGGTTGCAACGAGCAAGGTCAAAAACGAGCCGCGATAGGGTTCGGCGTATTCCGCGACCAGCCACGGGCCATCACTTGCGTACAGGCGATTCGTGAAGCGCAGCACGAAAAAGACGCCCATCTCGCCGGCCACTGCGAGCACACCCAGCAGAATGGAGAGCGCGCTCCACAGGCGATGTTTCACGGCGCGAGGCCAATGGTAAAGCTCACCGCGTAGAAGGGCGTACTGAGGACATGTCTACCGAGGCCAAACGCCGGCGACTGCGCCGCGCCGAAGCGCACGCTGGCTGTACCGAGGTCGTCATCCACACCGGCGGTATCTTGGCCTGACGTGGTAATGAGCAGCTCGGCGCCCGGTGCCACCGTAACGGTCGCACTCGTGTTCATGGAAATGAGATCGCCGGTGTCCACCTCAGCGGCCAGCAGGTTTACCCCGGTCCCGTTCACATCCGCGTTGAGCGTCCACTCACCTGCGCCAAAGGTGAACGCGTCATTGAAGATTTTCACTTGCGTGAACGTGACCTGGATGTTCGTCGGCGGGGGGAGCTTGTACAGGAACAAGCCAAAACCGGTTTCAATCAAGTTATCCTTGATGAACTGCGGTTCCATGCCCGGTTCCATTTCACCGTCGACCGCCAAGCAGGTCGAGGATGCGCCGTCCGTGAAGCAGGCCAGCGTGCAGCCCGCGCCGAACAAGGAGTCACGCAGCCGGTCCAGATCTCCGGGAGTGTTGTTGCGCTTGATGATCAGCAGCACGAGCTGCGCGCTGGGTACGACTGCCGTGGCACAGAAGCCCGTGCCGCGCGCGGCTTCGGCCTGAATCGAGGCGTAGGTGTTGTTGTTGCGCTGAATGCAGTCTGTTAGCTCTGCGGCGGAAGTGGGGGGCGTGAGCTTTTTTGGATCGCTCAGGTACTTGTTGCCCACGCCGAATTTGAGTGGGGTGCCCGTGGCCGCATTGGGCAAAATCATCGGGCCGAGCCCGCCCATGCCTTCCGCCACCGAGGCACTGGGATTGCTCGGTCCGCCAGCCAGGTATTTTGGCGGATTCGCTCCGTCGTGGCCGAAGAAAAAGTAGTCCTTGCCCTCGCCGTTGTCGGGCAGGACCACGCTGCCGCCGCTCTTTACATCGCCGTTGCTCGTGACCGTCACCGGATCGACTGTCCCAGCCACCGCAGTCACGTACAGACCTTTCGGTCCGGAAAAGTAACCGCCGTTGATCACGGCTTTGAAGGCCTTTGGTAACGCGCGCACCGTGTCCGTCCAGGTGATGTTGGAGCTACGCCTCACGACATCGATGCGGTACGCGGCGCTGTCGGCGGCAACGTAAGTGTAGGGGCCATCGGAGAAGAACCCGATGCCGTTCGTGAGCCCGACTCGCAGAGTAGCGAAGCTAGCCGCAGAGATCGGCAGCTTCGAGAACGTCGTTGCCATCTTGGTTCAGCCCACCGGGGTTTCGCCGGAAACGCCGGGCAGATCCTGCACGCGCCCGTAGAATAGCCCAAAATCCCGCGTGCCCGAGAGCGCGCTTTCGATGCTATCGAGTAACAGTCGCTTCTTGAGCCGCGCTTGGGCCAAGAGCTCGACGCGCAACAGCTCGGCCTCTTTCTGGGGCTTGCCGTTCTGTAGCGCAAACTGGGCCGCCGCATCTGCCAGGTTGATGGCGTTGGCCAGCTGAAAACCGAGCGAATCGAGCTGCTCGTTCACGTTTCGAGCGACGCGCAGCTCGAAGTCGAACTCACGACCGTCCTTGCTGATCAGCTGCCCCTTCTGCTTGTCGGTGGGCTTGCTCTTCGGACGAAAGTAGACGGCCTTGCCATCTTGAAAGAAGTGCTCTCCTTCGGTCAGCTCGTCACCGCCCACGCGCAAGCTCTCCACGTCGAGTTGCTCGTTCGGCAAGTTAGCGAGCAGAACCAAATTGTGATCTTCTGGCTCTGGTACCGTCGTGTCCAAACAGAGCGGGGGCACGATGCGAACGCGCGTCGACACCATCGGTTTGTCGAGCACGTCATTCACCTTCGCGGAGCTCTCCACCGCCCCGGCCACGCGCAGCTCGACCTGGAGCTCCAAATGGCGCACATCCGCCGGGATCGGCGGGAGCTTCAGCTTGATCAGCTCCGGAGCGCGAAAATTGCTCGCTTCGAACTCCAACAACAAGATTTGCCCGAGTCGAGGCGGAGCCTGGTTGGGATCACTCGAATCGGGCGGTGGCGGCGGACGATCGTCTTGCACTGCCGCCTCGTCCTCGATCGTAAACTTCGGGCTGAGCGTCGGTCCTTGCAGCTCGAGCTGACCGTTCAACGTAGCCAGCGGCTGATCCTCGCGAACAGGCACGCGGATCGACTTCAAGAGCCCCAGACTGAACACCAAGCTTGCAGGCTGTGGAGCGGGGGTGGCCTTCGATCTTCCGGGGCCGCGTCGCTCGAGGGCGACGCTGGCGCCCGACACGAAGCGAAAGTCCGCGCTCGCCGAGCGGGAGATGGGTTTGAGCACGACGCGTACGGAACCGATCATGATGACTTCAGCCTAAATCGCCCAGGCCTTTGACTCCACATGCCCGCCTCGTCCGAGCGTACCCGGGAGCATCGCTTCCAGCAACTCGTCGCTCACTCCGCGCGCATTCTGGGTGGTTCGACGGCTCGCTACGCGCAGCGATTGAGACACCCGAAGGGATTGGTTAACGTCGGCAGCAATGGCTAAGATCGAATGTTCTTGGCGCGTCGCCCTGATCAGTTTGGTCGGCGCCGCCACTTCTTGCCAGCATGCCCCGGCCGGTTCTCGTCCGAGCACGACGAGTATCGCGATGCCGGTCGTGTCAGCACCGCCTGCCGTCATCACATCTTCGGCCGTCGTGCCCCCCGAGCCGGTCCAGCCGAATCCGATTCAGAGCCAAGCCGATTGCCCGAAGGACATGGTGTTCGTTCCTGAGGGTGACTTGTCGTACACCGCGGCGGTACCCGGAAAGAAGGACAAGACGGCGCGAGCTCAGCACTTTCACGTGCGTGCGTTTTGTATCGATCGCGTGGAACCGCAGAATCGAGATTGGAAGCAGGTTTTACAGGTATGCGGCAAGCGTGAGAGCAACTGTAACAACTCAAGCTATTTGAGCCAGCCTCTCGATTGCGTGACCCATGAGCAGGCCAGGTGTTTCTGCGAGCACTCCCCGAGCGGAGTGAAGAAGCGCTTGCCTACGGATTCCGAGTGGCTGCACGCCGCGCTCGGCAACGACGGTCGCAAGTTTCCGTGGGGCAACGACGTTGTGCCGCCGCAGGCGGATGAGCGTAACTTTTGTGTCCCCCGCGACAACGTGGATGTCACGGAGTGGCTCTGCAATCCGGCTCACAACACGATGGACCGGAGCCCGTTTGGCGTATTGGGCATGGCCAGCAATGGTTGGGAGCTGAACGGTACCTGCACTTTCAACGAAGACAAACCGGGAGAAGCGTGCATGGGACGTCACGCGGATGGCGTGCGAAATCCATATCTCTCTTCGCAGGCCGTCGATGGTCTAGCGCAGTCGTTCTGGCTCAGTTTGATGAGTGAACGGCCGGTGAATCGCGCAAATCCGTCCGTCAGTTTTCGCTGTGCGACGTCTAAGAGCAGATCCTAAATCCTATGTTGCCTGCTGAAACGCGATCAAGCCACACGCGAATTGGAGCAACGCTAGGTAGTGGCTGCCGCGTCGCTCCCAGCGTACGAGCAGGCCACGAAAGCGATTGTGCCAAGAGTTCGTGCGCTCGACGACCCATCGGCGCGCCTTGCCGCGTACCTTGCCGACCAGAGGTTGTTCGCCGCGTCGGCGGATATGCGGTCGAATTCCGCGGAGGCGAATCGCGGGGGCTACGTGCGGGTAGTCGTAGCCTTTGTCGAGGCACAAGTGTTCGGGGCGGCGTGGGCCGCGAGGGCCACGCATGACAACCGCGTCGAGCACCTCGCTGATCATCGCGGCGTCTGGCACGTTCGCTCCGCTGATCAGCGCTGCGATCGGCACGCCGCGGCCGTCGGTCAAGATATGGCGTTTTACGCCGATTTTCGCCCGGTCGGTCGGGTTCGGCCCCGTGAGGTCCCCCCTTTTGGCGCCTTCACTGAGGCGCTGTCGAGAGAACTCCATTTCCACGCGATGCCACGTCGCCCATCGTAGTAGGTCAGCAACTCGCGATGAATCGCCGCGAACACGCCGAGCTGCACCCACTTCTGAAAACGCAGATGGCACGTCGAGCCCGATCCAAAATCGCTGGGCAACGCCTTCCACTGGCAGCCCGTTTTCAATCGGTAAAGGATACCCGCCATCACCACTCGCGCTGCAACCGGTGGCCGCCCACCTCGCGGCTTCGCAGGCTCTGGCGGGATCAACGGCTCGATTTGACGCCACAGTGGGTCAGGCACATCAGCGAACTTTGCTTCCACAAACCGCTGTAGATCACACTCGATCCAACCTTTCAAGAGGTTTTAGGATCGGCTCTAAGCGCTTCGCGCCTTAGTAAGGCATCCAACTATGACTGAGCTCGAATGTTCGTGGCGTATCGCTCTCGGCCTCGTCGACGTAGGTCACGGCTGCCAGCACGGGCTGGCCGGGGGCTGGCCACGACGAGTGCGCATGGTTTCCCGCGAGTTCTGCGCGCATTCCCGGCGATCCGCCCCGTCACTACAGTTGCGTGCAGCGATTGAGACAACGGGGGATGTATTGTCTAAGATCCCAGCAATGGCTAAACTCGAATGTTCTTGGCGCGTCGCCCTGATCAGTTTGGTCGGCGTCGCCACTTCTTGCCAGCATGCCCCGGCCGGTTCTCGTCCGAGCACGACGAGTATCGCGATGCCGGTCGTGTCAGTACCGCCTGCCGTCATCACATCTTCGGCCGTCGTGCCCCCCGAGCCGGTCCAGCCGAGTCCGATTCAGAGCCAAGCCGATTGCCCGAAGGATATGGTGTTCATACCCGAGGGTGACTTGTCGTACACCGCGGCGGTACCTGGAAAGAAGGACAAGACGGCGCGAGCTCAGCACTTTCATGTGCGTTCGTTTTGTATCGATCGCGTGGAACCGCAGAACCGGGACTGGGAGCGGACCGCGCCTAACTGCGGCAAACGGGAAGACAACTGCGACAACTCGACACGCTCGAATCAACCCCTCGATTGCGTCACTCACGAGCAGGCCAAGTGTTTTTGCGAACATTCACCCGTCGGTGTGCGGAAGCGCCTGCCCAGCGATTCTGAGTGGCTGTACGCGGCGCTGGGCAGTGACGGCCGCAAATTTCCGTGGGGCAACGAGGTCGTGCCGCAAGGCGCGGACGAACGAAACTTCTGTGTCGCCCGGGACAACGTCGACGCCAAGGAGTGGCTGTGCACGCCAGCTCACAACACAATGGACCGCAGCCCGTTTGGTGTTTTGGGGATGGCCAGCAATGGTTGGGAGCTGAACGGAACCTGTATTTCCAGCGAAGCCAAGCAGGGCGAAGCGTGCATGGGGCGTCACGCCGAAGCGGTGCGCAACCCAGATCTGGCGGCGAACGTTTCCGGCCCGGTTGAGTCGTTCTGGCTCAACTGGCTGAGCACACGACCGGTGATGCGCGCACGTCCTGCGATTAGCTTTCGCTGCGCGACCTCCGAGCGCGTTGTGCCTTAAAGCAACTTCCCCGTCAGCAAGAAGGAGATGCCGTTGAGCGCATAGTACCAAGCGATCTCGCCCTTGCCGGCATAGCGGGTGATGGCTGTCAGCCACGAGCACGGGAACTCCAAGGCGTCGTCTTCCGTCAACTGAGCGACCGTCTTGCCCTTGATGGTGTACGCGCCACTAGCGACTAGTGCGGTTACGCGCGCCAAATCGCGAAACCGGTGGCTGATTAGATCTTTGCCAACGATCACGCGTTCGAAATCGCCCTCTTCCTCGTTGAAGAACTTCATCCCGCCCTTGATGATCTTGCTGCCCTTTGCGTCCAGCTTTGGGCTGCCGGTGTTCAGGTTCTTGACGCAATTTTTGCAGTCGTAAGGGGTCCTGAAGGTGCAATCCTGCTTCTTTTGCGTGGCTCCAAGAAAGCCTCGAACATAAGTAGCGATTCCGAGTCGGGCCGTCTCGACGCCCGAAGCAATACCGATCGGAATTGGCGGCGTAGGGTCTCCCTCGATCGCATAAGGGATACCTGAGTTCATTGGTAACGATACCTGCCCCGCGCTGCTCGGCAGCGGCGCACCAGAGGTGTTATCGCTAAGCGTG
>DATEPG010000645.1:0-25400 GCA_035273265.1 Polyangiaceae bacterium | reverse complement strand
GCCGAACCTGGAGAGCCGAACCTGGAGAGCCGAACCTGGAGAGCCGAACCTGAGCCGAACCTGGAGAGCCGAACCTGGGTAACCCGGAGAGCAGAGCCGTGGAGAGCCGAACCTGGGTAGCGATCCCGCGCAGCTGGAACCCAGAGAGGCGAATCAGGGTAGCGATTCAACCCAGAGAGCCGCGATCCAACCCAGAGAGCCGAACCTGGGTAGGATCCCACGCAGCTGGAGCCCAGCTGCTGAGCTAAGAGCCGAACCTAGCTGAGAGCAGCAGAGAGCCAGCAGCAGAGAGGCAGCAGCAGAGAGCCAGCAGGGAGCAGTCAGCAGACAGCCGAACCAGCAGACAGCCGCAGTCGGCAGACAGCCGCAGCAGCAGTCATCATCCGAACCTGGGTCAGCAGAGAGAGAGCCGAGCAGAGAGAGAGAGCCGAACCTGGGTAGGGCAGAGAGCAGAGAGCCAGCGGAGAGCCGGACCTGAGTAGCGAATCCCGCCCGCCGGAGCCCAGCTGCGGTGAGCCGCGTGCTGAGCCGAACCTGGAGCCGCACCGGCAGCTGGAGCCGAACCGGCTGGTCGAAACGTGGGCAGACGGAGGGGGCGGCGCGAGGGGAAGAAACTGCGTTGGGGTTCTGACCGATGCAGTGGAATGACCTATCCGCGTGAGATTTTGCCAGGGCGAAGTTACCTCGTGACCCGCCGAACGACGCAGCGGCAATTTCTACTCCGTCCGTCGCGCGTGACGAATCAGAACGTCAGATACTGTTTGGCATTGGCTGCTGAGCGCACTGGAGTAATTCTTCACGCGATTTGCGTGATGTCCAATCACTGGCATGGCGTCGTTACGGATCCTGAAGCGCGGCTGCCCGAGTTCACGGAATATTTCCACAGGCTCCTCGCCAAGGCGCAAAACGCGTCCCTCGATCGCTGGGAAAATTTGTGGTCTTCGGACAAGACCAGCCTAGTGCTTCTGACCTCCGAGCAGGACGTGCTGGATAAGATGGCATACACATTGGCGAATCCGACCGCTGCGGGGTTGGTCAAGTCTCCCGATGAGTGGCCGGGAGTGATATCGGGGCGTTTCGGGCAGGAAACAGCGGCTGAGATGCCAGACGCTTTCTTCGACACGGATGGCGATCTACCGGAAGATGTTGAACTCCAGCTCGTGCGGCCTCAGATCTTCGCTTCACTCAATGATGACGAGCTGTACGCTCGGCTGCGCGATGAAGTTGCGGCGAGGGTCCGTGATGCTCGTAAAGATTTGGCCCGCCACGGCCGATCGTTCCTTGGTCGAAAGTTCGTCTTGCAGCAGAGCTTCGATTCGATTCCAAAGACCGAAGCACCGAGACGCAATCCGAGTCCGCGCATTGCCGCCAAGTCGAGCGTCGAGCGAGCGGCTGCCATCCGACGGATGTGCCAGTTTTTTCGCGCCTACCGCGCAGCGTGGAGCGAAGTGACCCATCAGCGATGGCGGGATGATCTCAGGACAGGCCGGAATCAAGCTGGATCGCACCAAGGAGGTTGCGATTGGCGGTTGGACGGAAGATCGAGGATGAGCGCGACGCGCTTCGATGCCTGCGTAAGGTTAGACATGCTGGGCTGAGCGTGGGCGAATGGGCGCGGGCACACGGCATTGATGGTCGCTCGCTACATGCCTGGCGAATCGCTATCGCACGACGGGGCGTGCCGGCACGTCACCGGAAGGCGAGTGCGAAATCGAAGCAAGCACAGCACGCTTTGGTCGAGCTCGTTGCCGCAGCGTCTGTCCCGGAGCGCGACGGTGCGCGGCGATATGTCCTTGTCGTCGGCGCCGCGCGCGTCGAGTTCGGCGACGATGTGTCTATGGCAACGCTGCGCCGCGTGTTCGAGGCACTGCGTTCATGCTGAGCCTTCCACCCACGGTACGCGTGTTCGTGGCGGTCGAGCCCTTCGACATGCGTGGCTCGTTCGACGCCATCGCTGGCGCCGTGCGCCGCATCGGGCTCGACCCTGTCGACGGGCACCTTTACCTCTTCCTCAACAAACGTCGCCGACTCGCCAAGGCCCTCTGGTTCGATGGCTCCGGCTGGTGCCTACTTGCAAAACGGCTCGAGGCGGGCAGTTTTCAGCTTCCACCGTTTGACGGTGGCAAGCCACAGATAGCCATCGACGGGTCGGCCTTCGCCTCGCTATTGGCCGGAATCGACTTCACGGCAGCGCGGCGCGGCTGGTACCGGCGACCTCGGCTCGAAAAGGTGGACAAGACGATCGACACAGATCCCCAAGTGTGATCTGTACTCGTCTGTGGACGAGCTGAAAGCGCTGCGAAAGGAGAATGCCGCGCTTCGCGATCAGGTCACGCAGCTCATCACCGAGCTTGCTCGCCTCAACGAGCGAGTCGGCGAGCTCCTCGCCGTAGCGCAGCGCAAGCAACGCAAGGCTCGTGCACCAATCGCGGCGCCGCCACCAGCGCTACCTCCCGTGGTCGAAGGCGAGCAGCAGCGAGCGTTCGAAGAACGCCCCAAGGCGCCCGAGAAGCCTACCGCCGATCGCACCGCGAAGAAGAAGGCGAAGCCCACCGGGCGCAAACCGCTTCCCGGCCACCTTGAGGCCGAGGAGCACGAGCTACGGCCCGAGTCATGCGCCGCCTGCGGCGGTTCGGCCCTCGATGTTGCAGATCAGCTCGTCGAAGAGAAGCTTCACGTCGTCAAGGAGCACCAACGTCGCCGCGTCGTCCGGCGCTACACCTGCCGCTGCCGCGCCTGCGGGGAGCGCACCACGCTGCGCTCCCTGCCGGCTCCTTACGAGCGCTCCAAGGTCACTTGCGAGTGGCTCGCGTGGCTCGTTTACCAGAAATTCTGGCTGCTCACGCCTCTCGATCGCATCCGTCGCGACCTCGGCGAGCGCGGCATCCCGCTTGCCATGAGCACGCTTGTCTCCTTCATCGAGCGCGCTTCAGACTTGCTGTCGGGCGTTGATGGCCTGCACTGGAAGCAGCTACTCGCGAGCTCCTGGATGGCCACTGACGGCACTGGGCTCAAGGTCATTGTCCCCAAGCTGCCCGCCGCGCACAACGGTTACATCGAGCTCTATCGCAACGACGAGCTCGCCGTCTTTCAGTACGAGCCCGACAAGAGCGGCGATGTCGTCGCCGCGAAGCTCCGTCCGTTTCGCGGCACTCTCACTGCCGACGCCGAGCATCGCTTCAACGACGTCTTCGCTTCAGGCCACGTGCTCGAAGCAGGCTGCAACGCGCACGGGCGCCGCAGGTTCCGCGACGCGGAAGCCACACAGCCCGTGCTTGCTGCAGAGGGCGGCGCGTTCATCGGCGCCATGTACGGCGAGGAAGAGAAGGCACTGAAGTTAGGCCTGCACGGAGACGCGCTCCGTGAGCATCGACAACAACACATCCGCCCGATCGTACGAGATTTTGTGATCTGGCTCGATGCCGTCAGGCCCACACTCCTCCCGTCCGAGCCGCTGGCGGCGGCGATTGCCTACTACAAGAATCACGGCGTTGCGCTCTTTCGCTTCGTCGACGACCCACTCGTGCCCATCGACAACTCGCCCACGGAGCGCGAGTTTCAGAACGTGGCGAAACTCCGACTCAACATGCTCTTCGCCGGCAGTACTGAAGGCGCCCACCGCGCCTGCGTCCTGCTCGGCACTATCGCTACCTGCCGCGCTCTGCGCGTGCCCGCCCAGGCGTACCTCGTTTGGGCCTTCGAACGGCTTGGCACCCATCGCGATGTCTTCGAGCTGCCACTCGAAGCGCTGACCCCCGCCGCCTTCAAGAAAACGCTCGGCTAGCCGTCAGCACGGTTCCACACGCTTCGCATCCCGGCTTGGCTGATCGGTCACGGAGCGAATGGCGCCAGGGAAACCGAGACGTGATATTTCCCGCTGGGACGTACGCTCTAAGAATCTACGCGAACGTCGCGTGCGCAGACGCAGCCCCAGACTAGCGCCGCGCAACAAAACAGTTTGGTGCAATCGGCATCTTCCGCAGCGGACCCGCGCGTTGACAATTGGAACGTTAGCCTGAGCTCACGCTAGATGCCGGGGATCCGGCAGTGCGTACGGATCCCCGGCGTCCACATCACGGTCAGGGCTCTGGCGCCCTAGGTCGAAGCGCTGGCGTTGGTGAGCAGGGTTGTCAGGCGTTGCGCGAAGGCCGCCGGATTGTCGAGAGGAGAACCTTCGGCGATCAACGCTTGATCGTACAATAGCTCGATCCAGGCAGCGACATTGCCAGGTTCCTCTCGATCGCGGCGCTCCAGATTCTGGATTAGCGGGTGACCCGGGTTGAGCTCCAGAATGCGTTTCTGCGGAGGGATGCCCATTTGGCGGGCCATCATCAGGCGTTCGATGTGAGGGGCCATGCCGCCCTCGGGGATCACCAAACACACGGGGGATTCCGTAAGTCGAGTGGACAGCCGCACTTCACCGACCTTGCTTGCCAAGACGCTCTTGAAGCGCTCTACCAGGGGCTCCGCCAGCTTCTTCTGTTCCAATTCGGCGGCGCGTTGTTCGTCGCTCAGGTTCTCCTCCCCGAGATCCAGGTTCTCGTCCATAGCGGACACCAACGGCTTGCCGTCGAATTCGCTCAGGCTGGCGACGGCGAAGGGGTCGACGCCGTCCGTCATGAATAATACTTCGTAGCCGCGCTTTTTCAGGGTCTCGAGGTGCGGACTCGCGTCGAGCAGCGTGCGGGACGTGCCGGTTGCGTAGTAGATCGCCTTCTGCCCGTCTTTCATGCGCGCGACATACTCGCCGAAGCTGGTCAGCCCTGGTTGGGTTGACGATTCGTAGCGCACGATCTTGGCGATACGATCGCGGTGCTCGCTCTCGAAGTGGATGCCCTCCTTGATGACCGCACCGAAATCTGCCCAAAACTTGGCGAACACATCGGCGTCTTTGCCAGCCAAATCCTCGATCATCGAGAGGGTGTGATTCACGACCTGCTTTCTGATTACGCGCACGAGCTTGGAGTCTTGTAAGATCTCGCGTGACACATTGAGCGGCAGATCTTCACTGTCGACGACGCCGCGCACGAAGCGCAGGAAGTTCGGTAAGAGCTCGGCGCAATCGTCCATCACGAAAACCCGTCGCACGTGTAGCCGAATGCCATGCTTCGCGGCAGGATCGTAGAGATCGAAGGGCGCCCGCTTGGGCAAAAAAACCAGACCCGCGAACTCCTGAGTCCCTTCGACCTTGAAGTGACGATGGGCGAGCGGCGCCTCGAAGTCATGGCTCAAATGTCGATAAAACTCTGTGTACTGCTCGTCCGTCACCTCGCTCGGCGAGCGCTGCCAAAGCGCACTCGCCTGGTTAATGCGCTCGAACGTGGGCTCGGCTCCGGCCTCCTTTGCTGGAATCGCAAGCTCGATCGGGTGACCAATGTAGTCGGAGTAGCGGCGAATCAGCTCCCGTAGCCGGCTAGCATTCAAAAACTCTTTTTGCTCGTCCTTGATGTGCAGCACGAGGGTTGTCCCGGCCTCGGCGCGAGTAGCGGGCTCGATTGTAAAAGACTCTTGCGCGTCCGAGCTCCAACGCTGCGCAGCTTCTTCCCCGGCGCGGCGTGTGGTCACGTCAACGCGATCGGCCACTAGGTAAGCGCTGTAGAAGCCCACGCCGAACTGCCCGATTAGTTGGAGCCCCTGGTCGCTTGCCTCACGCGCCTTGGCCACCTTGTTCAAAAATTCGCGTGTTCCGGAGCGCGCAATCGTACCCAGGTTCTGCTCCAACTCGGCCGCGTTCATGCCGACGCCGTTGTCCGAAATGGTCAGGGTCGATGCCGCTTCATCCACGGAGATCTGAATCTTCAGGTCGCCGCCGGCCGCGATTTCAGGATGGGTGACCGCTTCGAAACGGCGCTTGTCGAGTGCGTCCGAGGCGTTCGAGACCAGCTCGCGTAGAAACACCTCTTTGTGGCTGTACAGAGAGTTGACTACGAGGTGCAGCACTTGGCTGACCTCGGCCTTGAAGGAATGGGTCGTAGCTTCGCTCATGGTTCTTCCCGGGTTACGGCGAGCAAATTGGTCACTCTGACCCAGCTGTCAACCCAGCTGGAATTCAGCGGGTGTCCGCGCTGAAAAATGGCCAGCCCAGGCGAGGCATCCCGACAAGGGGTCGGTAGAGCCCAACGGTGGTACTAACCCGGGTATGCCCAAACTGAGCGTAATTATCGGTAGCACCCGTCCTGGCCGTATTGGTCTGCCGGTCGGACAGTGGTTCCTCGAGCTGGCCAAGCGACACGCTAAATTCGAAGTCGCGCTGGTCGATCTCAAAGAGCTCAACCTTCCGCTGCTCGACGAGCCCAATCATCCACGCCTGGCGGAATACGTTCACGAACACACCAAGGCCTGGAGTGGCATCGTTGAGGCCTCCGACGCTTTCGTGTTCGTCACACCCGAGTACAACTACAGCGTCGCCCCCGCGTTACTCAACGCGATCGACTATCTACTTCACGAGTGGGCTTACAAGGCTGCAGGATTTGTCAGCTACGGCGGAATCTCGGGGGGCATGCGCTCCGTCCACGCATTGAAGCAGCCGCTCGGCACCTTGAAGGTGGTGGGGATCCCCGAGGCGGTGACAATTACGTTTTTCGCGCAGCTGATGGAAAACGGCATCTTCAAAGGTTCCGACATGCTCGAGAAGGCAGGCGCGACGATGCTGGATGAACTTCTGCGCTGGACGGAGGCGTTGGCCACGCTGCGCAAGTAGGCGTTCCCCTAAATATTTTTCTCCGGCAGCGGGATGAACTCAACTTCATCACCCGGTACCTTAGGGAAGCGGCCAGCTTGGGAAGCGGCCAGCTTGCCTCCGGAAGCCGCAGCGACGAACCTGCGGTAAAACAACGGCGAACCCTCGATCACGTAACGTGACCGTCGGCAAACCAATGCGAGGGTGCGGTCGAACATCCAAGCCGCGCCGCACTGCCAGCTCGTTGGGCCCCAAGTGATCGAAGAAACAAAAGGGCCCCAAGTGTTTGCGCGTCAGCGCCGGCAAGACCCGTGAAACGGAGAATCCGTCCACGTCGCGCGCTTCCCCGCGCGAACCATTTCCAGGGCGCCCGCAGCCAGCTCGTCAGCCATGGTCACGAAGCTAGCATTCGAGTCCGGTCGTAGCTGTGGGATGCCGCGCGGAAGCAGGCGCGCGTTCCGTCACTGACGTAACCAGGCTCCTCGTTTGCTTGAGCCCGCCTTTGAATCCCCGCCTGCCGCACTCGGAAGCAGCATATCGTCTCGGCTTTCATCCAGCCGCTCGGCTCGGCTCCGTGAGTCGGCTCCGAATCGGCCGGTCCCGACTCCGGATCGGCCCGACCCGGGTTCGGCTCTGGATTCCGCGGCTCTGGATTCCGAATCGGGTTCGGCTCTGGATTCCGAATCGGCCGGTCCCGACTCCGGATCGGCCCGACCCGGGTTCGGCTCTGGATTGGTTCGGGTTCCGAATCGGCCGGTCCCGACTCCGGATCGGCCCGACCCGGGTTCGGCTCTGGATTGCTCTGGGTTCGGCTCTGGATTGCTCTGGATTGGTTCGGGTTCGGCTCTGGATTGGTTCGGGTTCGGCTGGTTCGGCTCTGGATTGGTTCGGGTTCGGCTCTGGATTGGCTCGCGGCTCTGGATTGGCTCCGAATCCGCTGGCTTGGTCCGAGTTCGCGGTTTCCGGGTTGACGATTTGGGCGGGGCTCCGCCAAGATCCGGACTATGGGCTCCGTGATTGAGCGTGCCTCCAGTGGGCGAGCGAAGTGCCGGGCGTGTGGCCAGGGGATCGCCAAGGGCGAGGAGCGGTTTGGTGAGGCGCTGCCGAACGCTTATGGCGAAGGTGAGAGCCTGTTTTGGTTCCATTTGCGTTGCGCCGCATGTTGCCGTCCGGAATCGCTGCTGGCCGTGCTGGAGCAGGGCCAGGCACCGGCGGGGTCTGTGGAACTCGCAGCGCTGGCTCATGGGGGGGTGGTTCAGCCGCGGTTGAGCCGAATTTTGCGAGCGGAGCGGGCGTCTTCGGGGCGCGCGCGTTGCCGACATTGTCGCGAGTTGATCGAGCAGGGCGCTTGGCGGATCGCGCTGCAAATTTTCGAAGAGGGGCGCTTCAATTCGAGCGGGACGATTCACGCCAGTTGCGCGGTGCATTACTTCGGTGCGGAGCCGTCGATTGAACGGCTCACGCTGCCTAGCAATCAGCTGAACCCAGACGAGCTGTCGGAGGTCGTGGCGAACATTCGCGAAGGAGCCGCGCACCCGATCCAACCGGGACTGGCAAAGACCACGAGCGCAGAAGCTGAACTCGAGCCTTCGCGGAAGAGTTCATGACCGGCGAGGTCGAGATGACGAGCGAGCTCGAGCTGCTCGAACGACAGCGACCGTGAGCCGTGCTTTCACCAAGGAAGATGACGGCAGCGCTGAGCTCTTGGCGGTGCCGCGTGCGCCGTTGGCGAGCGGCACGCCCAACTACGTGACACCGCGCGGCCTGCGCCGATTGCAAGCCGAGCAAGCAGCACTCGAGCAAGAACGAACCACTCTCGATGGATCCGAGGCGGCGGATCGCTTGGCGCGTTTGAACGCGCTCGCTCAGCGCGCACTCGAACTGCAGGCCCGCCTGGCGAGCGCCGAACTCGTCGAGCCGCGCCCCGACCCACACGACCGCGTGCGCTTTGGCGCTCGAGTACGCGTGCGTCACGAATCGGGTAAGGAATCTCAATACGTCATCGTCGGCGTCGACGAAGCCGATGCCGGGGCTGGTCTACTGGCCTTCTCGGCTCCGCTGGCTCGTGCGCTCCTGGGCAAGCGAGTTGGTGAGGTTGCCCACCTGCAAACACCGCGCACGAGCGAGGAGCTGCTCGTGCTGGAAATCGGCTACGAAGCCGGCGATCCCTAGGGCAATTGATGGCCTTGCTGCGCGCGCGACGACAACCCTGTACGATGTGAGGGTGCCCTCGGTTAGTGACGCGGGGCGAGCCGCTGAAAGCAGTCGGTCGCTCCTTTCCTGGACCGGAAGGTTCGTCGACCCCACGCTCGAACAAGCGTTTCGTCGGGACGAACTCGAGCCACTCAAGCGATTTTTGAGCTTCAGCGTGGGCTTGGCCTCGCTCACCTTCCTAGCCTTCGCCGCGCACGATGCTTTGGTCGTGCCTCACGTGAAGAATCAGGCCTGGGCGGTGCGCTTCGCGGTGTTCGTGCCGGCCTCGGCGTTGGTATTTGGGTTGCTGAACTCACGCCACCTACTGCGCTTTTCGCAGTTGATGATGTTGGTCTACGGGCTCGCGGCGAGCTCCATCGTGCTGTACATCGGCGCGATCGCAGGCGGGAGCGGCTATCTCGTGTACACGTCCTTCGCAGTCGTGTTCGTGACTTTGGGACCCTTCGTGGCGCGGCTCGGCGTGCTTGCGCAGCTCAGCTACACGTTGCTCACGTTGTTGATGTTCGCCGTTTTGGCTCGCTGGCTCGCGCATTGCCCGCTGCAGATCAGTCTGTCGGTGGCCAGCACACTGCTGTCGCTCGGTGGCCTCGGCGCGTTGATCGCTTATCGTCAAGAGCAGCAAGCGCGGCAGAGCTTCCTCCAGCGCCGCTTGATCGATCGACAGGTTCACGCCTTGGCTGCAGAAAAGGCGCGCGCCGAAGAACTCTTACTCAACGTGCTGCCGGCCAGTATCGCGGAGCGCTTGAAGCGCGGTCAGCGGCCGATCGCCGACGGTTTTCCGCGAGTCTCGGTGCTCTTTGCCGACATCGTGGGCTTCACGAAAATGTCGGAGCGGGTCACGCCCGTGGAGCTCGTGGACCGCTTGAATCGCATGTTTTCCAGCTTCGACGACTTGGCGGACAAACTCAAACTGGAGAAGATCAAGACCATCGGCGACGCGTACATGGTTGCCGGAGGTTTACATAGCCACGAGTACGACCACGCCCAGACAATCGCCGAGATGGCCCTGGCCATGCAGCGCCGCGCGCTGGAATTTAGTCGTGAATTCGGCGAGGAACTCAGTATCCGCATCGGTATCCATACCGGTCCCGTGGTGGCCGGTGTGATCGGCAAGCGCAAATTCATCTACGACGTCTGGGGTGATACCGTGAACACCGCGAGTCGCATGGAATCCCACGGCGAACCGGGGACCGTTCACGTCACGGAAGAAACGCGTCACTTGCTGAAGGACATGTACGTCCTGACGCCGCGCGGCGAGATCACGATCAAGGGCAAGGGCGCGATGCGTACCTGGTTCCTGGTCGGCCCGCAGCCGAGCGACGGCTCACCGGCGCAAACGCAACTGCCGCGCAAAATCCTGAGCAACCCGCCCTCGAACCAGTGAGCGCTGCCGCGCATTCGAAGACCGTCAGTCACGGGCTACGCAGTAGGCGTCGCACGGCCGGGGGCAGCTCGGCCTCACTCGGGGCGGTCAGCAAGAGTGGCTCTAGCGCCGTGGCAGACAAGGTATGCCAATATAAAATCCGTTGCGCACGCCCCAGTCGCTTCGTTTCCGTGCGCGACTCGGCCCGAAGCAGCTCGAGCACTCGAGAGAAGGCCTTGGCGGTATAGGTCTGGTCGAGGATCAGACCAAGCTCGCGGGCGACCGCCGTCGCGCGCGCGCCTGCCGCGCTGGCCGCGCCATAGCCTGGGCCAACTTGCGTTGCGTCGAAACTCAAGCGCGATTCGAGCTCGGCAATACGTCTCGC
The DNA here is from genome assembly GCA_035273265.1 of Polyangiaceae bacterium. Lineage (GTDB taxonomy): Bacteria > Myxococcota_A > Polyangia > Polyangiales > Polyangiaceae > PMG-095. The sequence goes on along the minus strand of DATEPG010000645.1, from coordinate 14,759 downwards.
GTCGCCTGATCGGCGTAGTGTTCCTTTCGCCAGGTAGCGCGCCGCAACTCGGGGGCCGAGGCCGCCCACGACCTGAACGCCCAATACTCGGCAGGGTAAGCCACGACGCAGCACTCCCGCCGCCAGGCCGCCGCAAGTGCCTCCCGAGCCGAGCGGTACGACGATCAGATCAGGGCATGGCAGCTCGCCAGCCTGGATCTGCCCGGCGAGTTCGTCGATGGCGTCGGCACACGCGCTCGTGCCGATCGCGTTCGAACCACCGGGGGCGATCAGGTAGTCTCCGTCGCGGCGTGTGCGCGATAAAAGCCAGGGCAGCAACGCCGCGTGTTGGACCGGGTAGAGCTCGAGCCCGAGTCCAAGCCCGGCGCGCAGCGTGTCCGAGGCGTGTTCGGTGTACGGTTGTGAAAACACGAGCGCCGCGCTTTCTAGACCCGCCGCGCGCGCAAACAAGGTCAAGGTGAGCAGGTGATGGCTGCCCGCAGCGCCGAAGCTGAGCACGCGCTTGGCGCCACGTCGTACTGCTTCTGCAATCAGGCGCTCGGCCTTGCGCACCTTGTTCCCGCCGTAGATTGCATGCGACAGGCCGTCGTTCTTGATCCAGAGTTCGGCGTGCGCATGGCCGAGCTCAGGGCAAGCGCGTACCGGGGTCGGGTACAGGGGCGCGGCTAGCACGGCATGCCATCCAGGCATGGAGCTCGGAGCGCGTCTAGTGCGAGCCTCCAGCCCCGAACGGCAATTCGAGTCAGACGCGCGGGAGCAGGTCCCCAGGTTGCTCCAGCGCGATCGGTAGGATCGCGGCTTTGGTGGCGACGCTGAGCGTGCCGTCGATCGAGCCGCCATCCGTCCGTTCGATCACGACGCGTTCCACGAGACGAGTCGCGCGGGCGCGGGCTTGATACGAGGACACCACGATGCCGAGCGCGAACAACGTCCGCTGCAGGATGGCGATTACCGGCGAGCGATGCCCGCGCGTGATCTCGATCGCCATCAGGCGCGAGCCGTCTTGTTCGAAACGAACTTGTGGATGTTCCTGGGACACGTCGACCATCTCAGGCATGGGCTTCGATCTCTCTTCTGTCAACGGCAGCAGAGCCGATTCGGTGGCTGTCGGCCAAGAATTTTGGTCGAGGCGCTTGGCGGAATAAAAGTCGTTTTGGCCTGTTGGCGTGCGCAGGGCGTGACGCGCCGGCAACGTCTTGGTGATTTCGCCTCCGGGGTCGGTGTAAGTATCGAACCCATGATCAAGCACGTCGTCATGTGGCGCGTCCGAGGCACATCTGCCGAAGAGCGCCGGGACCAGGCCGAGAAGGTCCGCGCGGCCTTGGAGTCATTGCGCGGTAACATTCCCGGCATGTCGAGCCTCGAGGTCGGCATTGGCAGCGGCGGCGACGAGCAGTTCGGCGACGTGGTGCTGATCTCCACACACGACGATTGGGCCGCGCTGAAGGGCTACCAAGTCCATCCCGCGCACGTCGAGGCCGCACGGGTGATTGCCGCTGCGCGCATCGAGCGGCGTGTGCTCGACTTCGAAGTTAGCGACTCGAGCGGCGCGTAAAGTGCGGTTCAGCGGCGAGTGAGGCGTAGTAGTTGGCGACGCCGAGCGTGCCCGCTTGCAGATCCGCGACGCGGCTCGCACCTAGGCAAGCGGCACCCGTGCCGAAGGCGTAGGTCGCCAAATAGGCGGCGAAGCATTGGTAGACGACGCCCTGCTCGGCGAGGCCTCGCACCAAGGATTCTTGGTCCTGGAATTCGAATAACGGCGGGCCGGCGGTGGTCGGTACCTCACTCGCCGTGTCGATGGCGAGCCCGCTATCGGTCTGGCGGTATCGACCGCCCTCGTCGAAGTGCTCGAAGCCGAAGCCGATCGGATCGAACAGCCGATGGCAGGTGCTGCACGGCGTGTTCGCCGCGTGTTGCTGCTCGTACCGCTGGCGGGTGGTCACTTGGCCGAACAACGGATCGGGGATGGCCGGCACGTTGGCGGGTGGATTCGGCTTGGTGTTGCACAATAGCCGTGAAAATACCAAGAGGCCCCGCTGGGTGGGGGAGGAGCCATTCGGCTGGGCGCGACTCGCGAGGACGGACCCTTGCGCCAAGAGGCCAATGCCCCGCCCACTGCTGCGGGGGACGGAAGCGTTGTCGGTGGCTGGGGCAGAAAAGCCGTAGTAAGCGGCGAGCTCGCGCGAAGGATTGGTCGTACCCGAGGTCAGCAACTCTTTCAGGCCGCCGCCATTTCGCATCACGATCTGATCGATGAAGCTGCGCGTCTCTTCGATCATCGGGCCGCGTACGGCACCCCACTGCGGGATCCCTTCGCGCTCGATGGACGCGATGCGCGCGTAGTCCAAGTAGCGCTCGAAGAAGTGCTGAAGCGTGGTCGTCCCGGCGTCGCTCGCGAGCAAGCCTCGGGCCAATACGGGGGCATCGAGCGTCATTTGCCGTTCGGCTTGGGTCAAGAGCGCCTCGCTCGGCGTCGTGCCGGTATACGTGTAGGCGAGCTCGGTCGCGATCTCGCGCGAGTCGAGTCGCCGTGTGTCGCCATCGGCCGTGCCAATCTCACTGCGATACACCGCGTTCGGCGACTGAATCAGGCCCACGGTCAGCCACTTCAGCGCGGTCTCGAAGTCCGCCTTTTGCAGCGCGCTGTCGAAGTAGCTCAAATAGCGGTCGCGCTCGACGGGCGTGAGCGCACGCCGAAATAGCCGCCGCCCGTACTGAGTGACGAACTGCTCGGCGCAGGCTCGGTCTGGGCTACTCGCGGAACAAGGCAAGATGCTGGCCAGGGCGGGGCCCGTCACGGCTACCGCCACCGCGCTCGCGGTGTCGAGCAACGCTTGCGCGAGCTGCGGGCCGACCACCGTAGCCGCATCGTTGTCGAAGCCATGGCCAGACAGTGGATCGGTCGGCAACGTATTGCCCCACATGCCGCTGACTTGAGGGAAAATGTCTTGGATCGTGCGCGTGAACTGAGCGCGGTTCAGCAGCCGTAGTACCGGCTTTCCGAGTTCGGGCTTCGCGCACGTGAGTTGGAACGAAGCGGCCGTCGAGCCCGCGGAGCTCGCGCCAGCGCTGCCGTTGCCGCCGCCGGTTGCTTGCGGAAAGGTTTCAGCGCCCCCGCCCGCATTGCAGGCCGCGACCAAGACTGAAGCACACCACCCGAGCCAGCGCCTCACGTGAGCAACTCCGTGACCGGCCCGCTGGCATCCGGAAAGCTGACGCCACTCGCTCCCATGGCCTGGGCCAGGGTCAGGTAGAGATCTCCGATGGGTCGATCGGTGTCGGAGCGCAACACTTGTCCCGTCTTCAGCGCGCCGCCGCCTTTGCCGATAGAAACCAGCGGCAAATAGGCCGGGACCTGTGGATATTCCAGCAGGCTGTGCGTCGTGTGCCCCGCGCCATCGCCGATCTCGCTCATCCAATACACGATCGTGTTGTCGAGCACCTTGCTGCCCGGAGCAGCTGGGTCATCGGTGTTGGCCAGCACTTGCAAAAGGTGCGTATCGAGCTGCTCGGCGAACCAGCGCTGCGCATAGGCGAACGCGGCCCGCGTGTCGGATCTGAAGTTGTGCACCGACAAGGGTGAATCGTATCCGGCGCCGTCTACTGCTTGATAGGCGGTGTGCGAGAGGCCGGAGTGATGCGCCCAGTTGCTCACGCCCGGTTGGCCTTCGCGGGACGTGAATTTGAAATTGAAGTCGCAACTGGCGAACATCGGCATCAGCGCGGCGACCGACGTGACGTTGCACACCAGCGCCTGGGCCACGAGTTCCAATTGAGCGGCGAGCAGCAGTGGGAAGTTGGACTCTTGGTAGAAATAGTCGTTCCCGCCACTCGAGTCGACCACGTTGCCAGCGCTCGCAGCGCGCACCTTGTCCACGTTGGGCAGCGACGGCGCGCCGATGCAGCTGGTTTGTCCGCTGATGACGTTGCTGTCTCGAATGTTTTGGATTGCCTCCAGATGCAGTCGGAGCTTGGTCTTCTCCGTGGTTAGCTCGCCGAGGGTGCCGTGCAGGGCTTGGATCTCGCTGGCGGTCAGGCCAAGCAGTTCCTTGCGCAGTTCGGCGTCGGCGTTCGAGACTGGCACTGACGCGGCGCCGCCAAACAGCGAGTCCGCCGCGGCCACGGGGCTCTTTTGGGGTTCGACCGCAGTGCCGTCCCAAAATAGTTTTCCATTCTTGTCGAAGTTGGTGGCGATGTGCGCGCACGCCCCGAGGATCAAGGGCTTCACGCCCAGGCCACGAGCGATTGCGTGTTCGAGCGTCGTGCGAGGCGTCGTCTCTTCAGGCTTGCCGGGCAGCCCAGACAGGCAGTTCACGATCCCGTCGTGGGTGTCGCCGCCCGGGTATTTGAAGCCCTGGTACACGTTCACGGAGGATCGGTACTTTTGCAACGGCCCGAGGATGCTGATGTTGGTCTCGTCCAACGCGAAGTTGCCGCGGTCGCCGTCCGAAACTCGCGGGTTGTAGTGCTCGACGGGGACGCCATGTGGCATGTAGAACAAGAAGAAACGTTTCGGCGGAAGGGCGGAGTCGGCGCTGGCGGTGCGCGCCAGCCGGAGCGCGGCCGGCACGGCGAGCCCGATGGCCAGGGCCTTGAGGAACATTCGGCGCCGCAAACGCTGGGTCGCGCGAACCAGGCCAAGGTGCTGCTGCGTCATCAGCGCGAAAAGTAGCACGGCCAAGCCGCGCGCCAGTGTGGCAGGCCTCCTTTTCGCGCCCGCGTAGCTGCGCGAAGCAAGGGAAGCGGTGTAGTCTGCGGGGACGGGAAGATGCTCAACACCGTTCGCGTCCCCGACAAGTTTGCCCCTCTGTTCGAGGAGGCTCAAAAGTACGTGGCGCGCTACTTTGCCGAACAGCGTTCCGATCCAGAGCGCGGTTCGCTCGAGATTTGCGGACAGCGCTATGTGCTCGTGCGTGCGGCATCCATGTCCGTCGAATTTTACGACATGGTACGCCGCTTCTACGGCAAAGAAGAGGAGGCGCACGCCGTAGCGCACAGTCTACTCTTCGACATCGCGCATGCCATGGGCATGGCCGACGCGAAGGCGTTCGTGGAGCGGATGGGCGAAAGCGATCCGATTGCGCGACTCTCTGCCGGTCCAGTGCATTTCGCACATGCCGGTTGGGCTTTCGTCGATATCTCTCCCGACAGCCAGCCGACGCCGGACGACGAGTATTACTTGCTCTACGATCATCCGTACTCCTTCGAGTCGGACTCGTGGCTCGGGGCGGGGCGCAAGACGGACAGCCCGGTGTGCGTGATGAATTCTGGATATTCGTCGGGTTGGTGCGAGCAAAGTTTCGGCATGCCGTTGGTTGCCGTGGAAATTTTGTGCCGCGCCAAGGGCGACACGGCTTGTCGCTTCATCATGGCGCCGCCAGCGCGCGCCGAAGAGCGCATTCAGCGCTACATCCAAGCGCACCCCGATCTGGCACCGAGCATCGCTCGCTACGAGATCCAGCGTTTTTTTGCCAAGCGCACCGATCAGCAGTTGCTGCGGGCCAATTTGGAGCTCGAGCAGCGAGCAGAGGCGCGGGCTCAAGAGCTGTCCACGATCAACGAGCGCCTAGAGCAAGACATCGCCGTGCGACGCTCGGCCGAAGAGGCGCTGAGCGCCAGTCAGGAGCTGAACGAACTGCTGATCGAAGCGCTGCCCGGTGGCGTGGTGCAGGTTGGTAAAGACGGATCGATTCTGCGCGCCAACGCCGAGGCGCTGCGCATCCTGGGCATGAGCTACGACGAAATCTCGCGGCGCTACATCAGTGATTTCACCCCCAGCACGATCTTCGAGGACGGTTCGCCCGCGCAAGTCCACGACTACCCGGTGGCCAAGGCGATCCTCACCGGTTTGCCCCAACCGGCGCTGACGCTCGGTGTCACCAAGCCAAACGCCGAGGTCTCGTGGGCAGTCTTTCGTGCGGTTCCCATGCGCGATCCGGCGACCCAAGAGGTCAATGGTGCGATTGCCACTTTCATCGACATCACCGAGCGCAAGCGCCTGGAGGAAAAGTTGATGCACACCCAGAAGCTGGAAAGCTTGGGCGTGTTGGCCGGTGGCATCGCGCACGACTTCAACAATCTGCTGGTATCGATCCTGGGTAACGCTTCCTTGGCCAAGAACCTGCTCAGCGCGGATCCGACGCTGCTACCGCTGCTCGACGAGATCGAACTCGGTGCGCGGCGCGCCGCCGAGCTGACGCGTCAGATGCTCGACTACGCGGGACAAGGAAAATTCAAGCTAGAGTCGCTCGATTTGCCGGAGGCCGCGCGCGAGATGGCTGGGCTGCTACGCGCCATGATTCCGCCGAACGTCGCGCTGCACTACCAAGTTCAAGAGGGGCTGCGCCCGATCGAGGCGGATCCGACTCAAATCCGTCAGGTGATCATGAACCTGATCACCAATGCAGCCGAATCGATGACCGAGCGCACGGGGCGGATCGTGATTGCCGTCGAGGAAGTGCAGATCTCGGTGCAAGACTTGGAGGAGTACCCAGGCCACGCCGCGAACCCCGGGCGGTTCTTGTGTCTGGAAGTCACCGACCAGGGCTCGGGCATGGACGACGACACGCGGCGTCGCATGTTCGACCCATTTTTCACGACAAAATTCAACGGTCGTGGTCTGGGCATGGCCGCCGTTCTCGGCATCGTGCGCGGTCACGGCGGTGCGATTCGCACCGACAGCCAAAAAGGCATCGGCACGCGCGTGCGCCTGCTTCTGCCGGCCAAACACGAGAGTGTTCCAGAGGTTACGCTCGGCGCGCCGTCACGCGGCACCGTGCTCGTGGTCGACGACGACAACGGCGTCCAGCTTTTGGTGCGTCGCGCGCTCACGGCAAAGGGCTTTGGCGTGCTCGTGGCCTCGAGCGGTACTGACGCATTGCGGCTCTTCGAGCAACATGGCGGCTCGCTCGATTTGATCGTGATGGACGTCACGATGCCGCACATGAGCGGGCTCGAAGCCTTGAGGCGCATCCGCGCGACCGGTAGCGATGTGCCCGCGCTGCTGAGCAGCGGCTACAGCGTCGAGTTGATCTCTAGCGATTCACCGGAATTTTTTGCTTATCTGCAAAAGCCTTACGATCTCGCACAACTATTGAGCGCGGTTGCTGCGGCGATTGCTTCTCGCGCATGTAAGTGAGCGTAGTCCGCGGTCCGAGTTCATTGATCGACCGTTGCGAAAAAGACTTCACAGCAAGCGAGAATTCCCGTTAGCTGGGAGACAGTGATTCGCCCGGTTGCGTTCGCACTCGTAGCTTTCTATTGGTCTCTCTCCGCTCGAGCGCAAGTGCCGGACGACATCGCCGCGCGAGCTTCCGAGCAAGACTTGATACCGAGCGCCCAACGCGCCTTCGAGCGTCACGACTACCCCGCTGCGCTGTCGCTGTTCAAGCGTGCCTCACTCAGTCAGCCGAGTTTGACCGTGCGCTTGTATCTGGCTCGCTCGCGCGTCGCCATGGGGAAGCTCGTGGAGGCGGCAGCCGACTACGGCAGCGTGGTCGCGGCAGTGAAGGCGGTGGAGACCAACCCGCGTGAGCGGCAAGTGATCGCGGAGGCGCGCGACGAACTCGCGCAGCTCCGCCCTCGCATCCCTTCGGTTGAAATCGCGTTGGGCGATGCCGAGCAACGCTCGCGCCACCTGCGCTTGGCGATGGACGGTCGCTCGGTCACGTTCAGCGCGCCGATGCCCGTCGATCCCGGGCATCACGAGCTGATCGCCAGCGACAGTGACGGCGAGCAGTCGCGCGTCGGCTTCGAGATCGGCGAAGGTGAAGCCAAGACGGTGGGCATGAGCTGGCTTTCGGTCACCGGTCACGCCAACAAAAAGCCCGAACAGGTCAGCGGCGGTTCGTCAGCTCGGCGCACTTGGGGCGTCGTGGCGCTCACGGTCGGTGCTACCGGTCTCGGCCTGGGCACGGTAACTGGCATCGCGGCGATGACTCGGTACTCCGCTGCCGAGGCGCATTGCCCGGCAAATCGCTGCACCCAAGGCCCGCCCTACCCGGAAGACGGCTCCGCGTTTCGGACGCTGCGCACGATCTCTGCCGCCGGCTATATCGTCGGCGGCGCGGGCATCGGCACCTGGCTCGGGCTGTTGCTGACGACGCCCAAAGCCACCACCGACCATCCGAAAGTCAGCCCCTGGACTCCGGTGGTCGGCATGGGCAGCGCTGGCGCACGTTACGTATTTTGAAGTCCCGAGCGCGAACCGCGACTCGCTAGACTCGCATCATGCGATGCGTCGAGGCAGTGCGGCTTCGCTTTCCTTCGCTAGCGAGCGGGCCCGGCTAGTACCGCTGATCCGGCGCCGGCTCTGGATACGCGTTGCGCGCTCCTTGCTGGCTGCGGCGCGTACGACCGAGGGCCGTTCGTCTTCTACCAAGCTCAGCTCAGCCGCCGAGAAGCGAGGCACGGCCGGAGGGCGAGGGAGGGTCGGGTTCTTGAGCCAGCTGCGATCGTCGTCCATGGGGTACCACCGAGCGTCTGCATCATCATTGAACCCAGATTGCGGCTCCGTGTCCGCTACTTTGCGCTCGCCGTATGCAGATTTTGAGTGTCAGGGTGTCCGCGTTTCTCGGCGCGCCTGCGCGTACTCCCTACGTCAGTGGCTAATCTGTGTGCTTGTCGTACCCGCGCAAACCGCGAGAAATTGGCGCGTTCGCTTCGTCAGCTCACTGACGCCTCGGACGCAATGCGTTAGCGATCAAGGGCAGCACGCTGAGGCTCATCCCGCTGTAGCCACGCTTGGGAAAGCGCACGTGCGCCGCGAGCAGGGATACGAGTGAACTCACATAGGGGTACCCCCTATCGGTCGGCGTGACCGAGTCGAAAACCTCGGTCGCTGTGACGGTCGAAGACTCAGTGAAGGCGCAGAATGTGGGTCAGGGCGGGGGACCGAAGATCAGGGCTGCGTTGGTGCCGCCGAAGCCGAACGAGTTCGACAGGACGTAGCGGAGCTTTTGGGCTCGTGCCTGGAGTGGCACCAAGTCGAGATCACACTCGGGGTCTGGATCGTGCAGGTTGAGGGTGGGGGGCAGCACGCCGTCTCTTAGGGCGAGCAAGCTGAAAATGGCTTCGACAGCGCCGGCCGCACCGAGCAAGTGCCCGGTCGCCGATTTGGTGGACGACAGCGCAAGCTTCTGCGCGTGCGCGCCAAATAAGCTTTTTACCGCGGTGATCTCTACCGGATCGCCGACCGGCGTGGAGGTCGCGTGGGCGTTGATGTAGTCGATTTGATCAGGGTTCAGCTGCGCGCGTTCGAGCGCAGCGCTCATCGCTCGGCGCGCGCCGTCACCTCGCGGATCGGGCGAGCTCAAGTGATGAGCGTCGCCCGAGAGGCCATAGCCGAGCAGCTCGGCGTAGATGCGCGCGCCGCGTCGCTTGGCGTGCTCCAGCTCTTCGAGCAGCACGGCGCCCGCGCCTTCACCGATCACGAAGCCGTCGCGGCCGCGATCCCAGGGGCGTGAAGCCTCCAAGGGTCGATCGTTGAAGCCCGTGGAAATGGCGCGCATGATCGCAAAGCCTGCCAGCGTGAGCCGGCAGGTCGCCGCCTCCGAGCCGCCCGCGAGCATGACATCCGCGTCGCCGAGGGCGATCAAGCGCCCCGCGTCGCCGAGCGCGTGCGCGCCGGTTGCGCAGGCCGTGACCACGGCGTGGTTCGGGCCCCGCAGCCCGTGCCGGATCGACACGACGCCAGATGCTTCGTTGATCAAACTGCCTGGAATGAAATAGGGCGAGATGCGACGCGGCCCCTCCTTCTCCAGTTTGACCGCGTTCTCTGCGATGCTCGGTAGGCCGCCGATACCCGAGCCGATCAACACGCCCGCGCGCTCGCGCGCCTGGTCCGATTCAGGCTGCCAGCCGGAATCGGCCATCGCTTCGTCCGCTGCGGCCAGCGCGAACAGAATGAACTCGTCGTAGCGGCGGAGCTCCTTGGCGTTGGCGACGCGTAGCGCGTCGTATTGCCAGGGCTCACTCCCGCGCGGGACTTGCCCCGCGATCTTGGTCGGGAGATCGCTGACGTCGAACGATTCCAAGCGGCTGATGCCGGAGCGTCCAGCGAGCAGCTGTGAAAAGCTGTGTTCGGCGCCCAAGCCAAGGGGCGAGACCACGCCCAGCCCGGTGACGACGACGCGCCTCAAAGCACACCTCGCTCGCTCGAGCAGGCGCCAAACACCGGACGCAGGTGTTTCAGGGCGTTTCTCAACTCCGCTGACGCGCCAGGACCGGGCTGCACGCCGACCTGTCCGGGGAGCAACTCTTTGCCCGTGCCCGCGTCGACCAACGAAGGGTGAATCGCCGCGCCTGTTTCCGGATGCACGAGCTCGAGCGGTGCGCCGCCGGGTGAAAGCCAGCGGCCACCCCACGCTGCCAAAGACAAGAGCACCGGTAGAAAATCCAAGCCTTTGGCAGTCAGCTCGTATTCCTCGCGCGGCGGGTGCGCGGTATAAGCACGCCGGACGAAGAAGCCGCGCGCGGTGAGCGATTGCAGTCGTCGCGCCAAAGTGGTCGGCGGCACATCGAGCTGCTGTTCGAAGTCCTGAAAGCGCTTGGCGCCCAGCAGTGCATTGCGCAAAATCATCAAGCTCCAACCGTCCCCGACCTCTTCCACCGAACGGGCGATGTTACATTCCATCTCCGCGAAGCTCTTCCTTTGCATCGCCGCGTCGTAAGCCAGTCACTATCATAATGCAAGCGTCGGTTTTGCGCCGACAAAGCCGAAGCGCTAGCCTGCCCCGCATGTCCTATACGGGGTCGTGTTTGTGCCGCGCGCTGCGCTATGAGTTCGACGGAGAACCGCGCGTGGTGGTCAATTGTCATTGTTCTGCGTGTCGCAAGGCGACTGGCGCCACCGTCGCCACCTGGTTGCTCGTGCCGCTCGATCAGTTTCGCTGGCTGAGCGGTCGCGAACAATTGCGTGAATTTGCTTCGTCCGATCACGCGCGACGTTCGTTCTGCGGCAGCTGCGGCGCGACCCTGGGCAACCTGACCACGCGGCGACCGAAGCTGATGCATTTGGCGGCTGGTACGCTCGATCGCGCACCGGCCTTCCAGGTCGCGCTGCACGGCTACGTGGCCTCCAAAGCGGCGTGGCACGAGATCACGGACGCGCTGCCGCAATACGACGACGAGCCGTCACCGCCGCGGCGCTGAGGCTGCCCGCGGTGGGGCGACCCGAGCGCTCGGCACCTGCTCAGGCGCGGGTCATCCCATTCACGATTCGGACTCGCGGCGGATCTGAGCCAAAAATCCCAGCACCGCGGCGCTCTGATACTTTCGCTCGTGCAATACCGAGTAAAACCAACGATGGAAGTCGCGGTGGGGCACGCGGCAGGGCACCAAGCTGCCATGGCGAAAGGCCTCGACGAGTGCGACGCGCGACACGCAGCCCACGCCCAGCCCTGCCTCGACGGCGCTCTTGATCGCCTCGGTGTGCTGCAACTCGAGCACGATTTTCAGATCCGGCAAAATGCCATGCAGGGCGCGCTCGAATGCCTGTCGGGTACCCGAGCCCGGCTCGCGCACGATCCACGAGGCTTGCACCAGATCGGCGTCGGTCAGCGCGTGCTGAGTGGCGAAGGCGTGTTCCGGCGCGCAGAACACCACGAGTTCATCGGGGCGCCAGCGCGTGACCTGTAGTTCTGGTTCTTGAAGCTCGCCCTCCACGAGCCCAATGTCGATCTCGAAGTTCAGTACCTTGCGCGCGATCTCGGCGGTGTTGGCGACATCCAAGGTGACGCGAGCGCTCGGGTGCTCGCGCATGAAGCGCGCGATCTCGGGTACCATCAGGTGATTGCCGATGCTCAGCGTGGCGCCCACGCGCAACTGGCCCACTGCGTCGTGACTCGCCAGTTCATTCTCGAGCTCGCGGGCCTGCTGCTGCAGGGCCTCGGCACGAGCGCGGATCGAACGCCCGAGCGCGCTCAGCTGCAAGCGCTTCCCCAGGCGCTCGAAGAGCTGAATGTCGAACTGACGCTCCAGGTCGGCTAACGCTCCGCTCACCGCCGATTGCGACATCGCCAGCCCTTCCGCAGCGCGGCTCACGCTTTCTTGCTCCGCCACGGCCAAAAAGACCTCGAGCTGACGCAGGGTGTAACGCATATCGGTATAACCGAATAGCATATCCGGAATATCCCGGTTTGCCGATTAGCCAGCGCGCGTTAAATACAGGGCCATGAGCGCCGCGAGCAACCTAACCCCCGAGACTGTTCTCGAGGTTCGCCATTGGAACGATAGCCTGTTCAGCTTCAAGACCACCCGCAATGGCGGTCTTCGTTTCAAAAATGGCCACTTTCTGATGATTGGACTCGAGGTCGAGGGCAAGCCGCTGCTGCGTGCCTACAGTGTCGCCAGCCCCAACTACGAAGAGCATCTCGAATTTTACAGCATCAAGGTTCCTGACGGCCCGCTGACCTCACGGTTGCAACACTTGAAGCCGGGTGACCAGGTGCTCGTCGGCAAGAAGCCGACCGGGACACTGGTGACGAGCCACCTCCTGCCAGGCAAGCGCTTGTACATGCTCAGCACGGGCACGGGGCTCGCCCCGTTCATGAGCATGATCCGCGATCCGGAGATTTACGATCAGTTCGAGCACGTGGTTTTGGCGCACGGCGTGCGGGTCACGAGCGAGCTCGGCTACTCCGAATACATCAAGAACGATTTGCCGGAGCACGAGTATCTCGGCGAGCAGATCAAGAGCCAGCTCATCTACTACCCCACCGTCACCCGTGAGCCGTACGCGAATCGCGGGCGGCTCACCGACCTGCTCGAGAGTGGGAAGCTCACGAGCGATATCGGCATGCCCGATCTCGACCCAGAATTCGACCGCGTGATGATCTGTGGCAATCAAGGCATGCTGGACGAGCTCGTCGCCATTCTCAAAGCCCGGGGCTTTCAGGAAGGCAAGAGCCACGAACAAGGCCACTACACGATTGAGCGCGCCTTCGTAGAAAAAGACTAATTCTGCCTCAGTCCGCGCGGGCGACCCGCCCTCGGCAGTGTGCGTTAGCGCGAGTCCTCGCAGGCCCTCGTGCTACGGTCGTGGCCGGCGATGCCCGTATCCGAAGCCGACTCGCGCGCAGCACGCCTGGCGATGGCGGCCGCTACCCTGGCCCTAGGCCACCACGTGGCGGCCCGCTCGCTGCGCGAAGGGTTGTTTTTAGCCACGTTCCCCGTTGCGGAGCTGCCCAAGGCGATGCTCGGGGCGGCGCTGTTCGCCATCCCCATGGCCCTCATCGTCGCGCATTGGATGGCGCGCTTTGGCCCTGGTCGGCTGACCCCGATCTTGTTCCTCCTCAGCGCCTGGGCTTCGGTCTGCGAGTGGTGGCTGCTGCCCAGCTTGCCGCGCGCGATCGCGATCGCCGTCTATCTGCATGTCTCGATCGGTGGCGCGCTCTTGGTCAGCGCGTTCTGGTCGATCATCAACGAGCGCTTCGATCCCCACTCGCTCAAGGCGGTCGTCGGGCGCATCGGAGGCTTCAGCACGCTCGGCGGTCTCGCGGGCGGATTGATGATGGAGCGCGTTGCTCACTCGTTGTCTGCCCGGACGAGCTTGCTCCTGATCGGGCTAGTGGCCTTGGCGGCAGCGGTGTTCATGCAGCGCCTGGGATCGACGTTGCCTGCGGCGAAACCGGTCGTCGAAGGCCCGCAGGCGCGCGAGCGGTTGACCGGCTATCTACGAACCCTGGCTTTGCTCGTCGCTTGTACGGCGGCTGTGTCTGCGTTCGGTGATTTTGCCCTGAAACAGGCAGCGGCTGCGCGCTTCACGAATCTGGAGTCGCTCGTACGCTTCTTCGCGGTCTTCTATACCGCGGGCGCGCTCGCCAGCTTCCTGATGCAAGTCTTGGTATCGCGTCGATTGCTGGATACGATCGGCGTGGGACGGACGCTCTCGCTCCCGCCGTTGATCAGCATCGTGCTCGGCGGCGTTTCGCTGTTCGCGCCCTCGCTGCTCACGATTGGTGCGATGCGCGGCAGTGATTTGGCGCTCGGACCCTCGCTCTATCGCACGGCGTTCGAACCACTATTTACGCCCGTCGCGGCTGCTAGCAAGCGACGCAGTAAAGCGTTGATCGACGTCGTGTTCGACAAGGGCGGCGAGACCGTTGCGAGCGTGCTGATCTTGGGCTTGTTGAGTGCTGGGCCCGCGCTGCTTCAACGTGCGCCCGCTGCGCTCGTGATGGTTTCATCGGCTTTGGCAGTCATGCTCTCGCTGCGCGCCCAGCGTGGCTATGTGCGTCAGCTCGAGGCCAGTCTGCGCGCAGGCACCTCCAACGACGACCTCCCCGAACCGGACGACGCCCGGCGCCTGCTGCTCTCAGGCACCAGCCTCGGGGTCGACCGTGAGAAGATCATGGAACAGATCGCCCACCTGCGCAGAAGCAGGACCGAGATCCCGGAGGCTCCGCCGAGTGTCTTGCCTACGCCGAGCGCGTTGCCCATGCCGAACGAACCTGTCGAACAGATCGTGGCTTCGCTGCGCGTGCTGCTCGGTAGTGACCCCAAGGCGATTCGCGAATTGCTGACTGGACCTCCGTTGGACCCGCGCTTGGCTGGCTTCGTGATCCCCCTTCTGGGGCAGGACGCGCTCGCCAAACCGGCCGTCGAAGCATTGCGCGCGATGGGGCCCGCGGCGCTCGGAGTGCTGGCCGAAGCCATGCACCAGGCGTCCTTGCCCGCCGTGGTCCGGCGGCGAATCCCCCACGTGCTGCGAAGCGCACGCGGGGATCGCGTGGTACGTTCACTAGTGAGCGCGCTTTCCT
>DATEPG010000644.1:0-6375 GCA_035273265.1 Polyangiaceae bacterium | reverse complement strand
TCAGCGCGCCCACGACCGTGGCGCACCAACCCGCGAAAACCACGGACGCGACTCGCCGAGTCGGACTCGGAGCCGCTCCGCACAGCAGCCGATAGCAGCAGAAGCCAACCACGCAGCCGACAACGCCCAGGTTGAAGACGTTGGCGCCGAGCGCGAACGCGCCCCCATCCGCGAATACGAAGCACTGCATGACGGTGACCGCGGTCATTACGACCAATGCACCGGGCAGCCCGAGCAGGGCGGCTGCCAATGCGCTGCCGACCAAGTGCCCGGAGGTGCCAGCGCCCACCGGGAAGTTCACCATCTGAGCCGCGAACACGAAGGCTGCGGACACCCCGAGCAGCGCGCTCGCCCCGCGGTCGCGCTGCGTGCGAAGCCGATAGCAAGCCAGGCCGACTCCGAGTGCTGATAGAGCGGCGTAGCCAACGGCGACGGGAGCGCTCAAAAAACCATCGGGAATATGCATGGCAGCCTAGCTCGGGCGGAGAATGTCACGATTTTTACAACGGTGCTACCGGCACTCGCGCCCTGGTCGGAGACGCCAAGAAAGCGTAGAAGATCGGCCGTGACCTCCACGGTACCGAGCAGCTACTCCCCCGCCTCCGCCGTCTCAGCAGCCTCGGTGGCCGGCGAGGTCCACGTGCTCGTGGGTGAAAAGCTCCTGCCCTTGCCCAAGTTAGAGCACGGCGACCGCGTCGTACCGCTGGCTGAGTTCGGAGAGCTGGTGGTGATCTCGAAAGCGGCCGCCGAGGCTGCACGCGCGGCCGTCGCGCGCGCCAGCGCTGCGCTCGCCCCTTTGGCTGAAGTGAGTGATGCCGCCATCTTGAAGTTCTTCGAGGGCTTCGCGGCGCGCCTGGAAGACGACCGCACGTTCGCGGAGATCCAGCGCGCCAACGCCCTCGACGTCGAGAGCGCGCGAGCTCGCCAGCGCGCCACCGGTCGCCTGGAGCTCAGCGAGCGCATGCGACGAGACATGATCGCAGGCCTCAGGGTCTGGCAGAGCGCGCCCGCGCGCGTCGGCGAAGTGATCGAACGACGTCAAGGGGAAGGCTATCTGATCGAGCGACGCCGAGCTCCGTTGGGCGTGATCGCCTTCGTCTTCGAGGGACGGCCCAACGTGTTCGCCGACGCGGCCGGCGTGCTGCGCAATCGCAACACGGCCGTGTTCCGCATCGGCGGCGACGCGCTGGGTACCGCGATCGCGATCGAAGAGCACGCGCTCCGTCCAGCCTTGCTCGCGGCAGGTCTTCCGGAGGGCGCGCTCGGTTTGGTGCGCAGCAAGGAACACGCCGCCGCTCACGCGCTGTTCTCCGAGCGAGCGGTGCGTTTGGCCGTGGCACGGGGTTCGGGCCGCACCGTCGCGCTGCTCGGAGCGATCGCCAAGCAGCACGGGATCCCGGCTTCCCTGCATGGCACGGGCGGCGCGTGGATGCTGATCGAAGCCAGTGCGAGCGAGGAGCTCGTACGCAACGCCGTGCGCTTCAGCCTCGATCGCAAAGTGTGCAACACGCTCAACGTGCTGGTCCTCGAGCGCGCCGCGGTCGCGAAGTTGGGACCAGTCGTCGAGCAGGCGCTGCGTGAGCTCGGCGCGCAGGTGGCCGTGGTCCCCGGCTCCGAAGGCATCATCAGCTCCGAGCGAGTGATCGCCGAGAGTGCGCTCGGTCAGGAGTGGGAATGGGACCGCACGCCTGAGCTCTCCTTCGTCGTCGCCGACGATTTTGCGCACGCAGTGTCGCTGATCAACCAGTACAGCCCGAAGTTCGTGGCGGCGATTTTGTCCGAACGCCCAGGCGCGATGGAGTCGTTTTACGCAGCGGTGGAAGCGCCGTACGTGAGCAATGGGTTCACGCGTTGGGTCGACGGGCAATGGGCCTGGCATCGCCCCGAACTCGGGCTGACCAATTGGGAGACGGGGCGTCTGCTCGGGCGCAGCGGCTTTCTTTCAGGGGACGATCTGACGTCGGTCCGCGATGTCTTCATCGATCAAACCGGGCGCGCCCCGCACAAGCGCTGAATTCGTCCGAAGCCGCTGCGGGAACCCCTCTCGTTCATCCCCTGTCCGATCACACGGGCCGCACCCGTTCGGGGCGATCGCGAACCAGCAGCGCACTTCGCAAAGCACCGTGTTCCCACACTCAAACAGCGAAGGCTGAGTGCGAACGCGATGCGATCGGTGACCCACAAAAAGCTCTCGCGCAGGCACCGCGGTAACCTGAGTCTGCTCGAAATTGCCGGCAAATGCGCGAGCTTGCCCTGCCTGTTGCGGAACGCCGCATTGCAATCGTGGATCAGCGTCTTACCGTGACGCTGCGCCGTGCAGTTCCACGAGCAAAGGAGCGAGATGGATCACTACAGGATGTATCGAAGGCTGCGAATCGAGGCGTGCGATCCGTTGGAGGTCGCGGGGGCTTCAATTGTCTAGACGCGGCTGGCGCATCCTGCTCGCGGATGACGACGTCATCGCGCAAGAAGCCGTCAGCTACGCTGCGGCAAAGGCTGGCCACGCGGTCACTGCTGCGACGACGGGCGCGCAGGCTCTCGAGTTGGCGGTCAGCATGCAACCTGATTTGATTGTGCTCGATATCGGATTTCCGGACGCTGACGGCCGCGATGTGTTGGCCAAGCTGAAGGCAGACAAGCGCACCGCTCGCATCCCCGTGCTCGTTTGGTCGGGTCGCAATGTCAACGAGTCCGATAGCCGCATCGCGCTCGCCTTGGGCGCCGAGGACTACGTTGAAAAGAACAACGCACATATGCTGATTCAGAAGTTGGAACGCGTACTGCTGAGGTTTGCCTGACAGCGACGAACCGCCTGACCTGGCGAAGCGCGACCGGCGGGCCGTGAGTGGTCGCTTGCGGGTCGCGCAGCCCGTTTTTTTCCGCACAACCAGACCGCGACTTTCTGCGCGGACCTGGGGCGAGTAGCGTACCGTCAGAGGTGCTGGAAATGCGGCGAGGTTTGCTTGGGGTGTTGGCGTTGACTTACGCGGCTGGCTGTTCGTCGAGCTACGAGCCGGCTCGAAGCCCGCGCATCGAAACCGTGATCGAGGGCGGCCAACCGACGTTCGTCAAGGACGGCACTCACTTCGGAAGTCCCGCGTTCGGCACGGGTTTGGTCGACGCCGTCCGGGGTAATCCGCGCGCCGAGCATCACGCGCGCGTCGGTCGCAACCTGATCATCGGTGGCCTTGTTTTGGATTTGGTCGGGCTGGGCAGCGGGCTTGGCGGATTGGCGGTCTTGGCCAGCGATCGCAACGAGCAGCCCGGTGCCCCCGCTTCGGGTGCGGCTGTCGGCCTGCTCGTGGGTGGCTTGGTCGCGCTCACCGCTGGCGCCGTGCTGATGATCTCGGGTCAGCCGCACGTGTACGACGCGATCAATATTTACAATGACGGCCTCGCGGCTCGACCGACACCAGCGGCCGCGCCGACACCAGCGGGCGCACCGACACCAGCGGGCGCACCGACACCAGCAGCCGCTCCGACACCCGCGGCGACTCCATTGGGACCGCGTGCGCAATAGCCCTCGGGGGTGATTCACGCACAATGTGCGACGGCCGGAGTTTTGGCTGGAAAGGTTCGGTCGAGCTTCATCCCACATACGGCTGGGTCGTTGGTGAAGGTGACGAACGGCGTGAGCCGCCGTTTTCGGCTAGAATTGACACGTTCACTTTTGAAATCCTTGGAGACCCTAGAGCCAATGAGCGAACCGATTTTTTCGAAGCTGCCGATGCCTTCTCGTCGCACCTGGCCTTCTGCCGTGCTCGTCAGCTGTCTCGCTCTTCCGATGTTGCTCTCGGCTCTGCCGGGCTGCGGGAGCGATCCCGATGCGTCGCAGGTCGGCGCCGCGGCGTCTGGAAACGGCACTTCGTTCGCAGGGGGCCCCAGCATCATCGTCCCAGGGAGCGGCGGTTCGAACAACGGCTCGGGCGGCGTTGGCAACGGGAGCGGCGGCGCTGGACCGTACATGCTGCCGCCGGACTACACGAAGTCGAACATGGGTGGTTTCAAGCTCGGACCGGCGGTGGATGTCGGCTCCGCTGGCGCCCCCGGCGCGGCCGGCGCTGCGAGCTCTGGTTGCGGGACCGCGATCTTGGGCGTGGTCCGTGACTTCAAGGGCAAGAACGAAACGGGCGGGCATCCTGATTTCGAAGCGTACTCGGGCAGCGGCGCCTCCAAGGGCATCGTCAAGGCCGCCTTGGGTGACGATCAGAAGCCGGTCTACAACGGCACCGGGCCGATCATGGATGCCAAGAACGGCCTGCAGACGACGAGCAAGATGGACTTCGACCAGTGGTTTCGCGGCACTGAGAACGTCAACAAGCCGTACGTCGTCTACTTCTACTTCCAACCGAACGATGGCGTGCTCACGTTTCAGAGCACGGCGTTCTTTCCTCTGGATGGCAAGGGCTGGGGCAACACCAAGGGCGCGAATCACAACTTCGGCTTCACCACCGAGATTCACACCCAATTCAGCTACAAGGGCGGGGAGACCTTCGCGTTCACGGGTGACGACGACCTGTGGGTGTTTATCAATAAGAAGCTCGCGATCGACCTGGGCGGCCTGCACCCGCAAACGTCCGAAAAGATCTCCCTCGACAAAGACGCGCAGAAGCTGGGCATCACCGTCGGCCAGACCTACGACCTCGACCTCTTCCACGCCGAACGTCACACTGATCAGTCGAACTTCCGCGTCGACACCAACCTCGCGTTCGTCAACTGCGGCACGATCATCGACGAGCCGCCGCCGAAGTGACGTCGGTTCGCTGACTCGTCTCTCGCTGCTCTGAGAACGCGCGAGCGCGAGCGCGGCGAGTGTCTTCCCGCTGAAGACACTCGCCCGGCGCTGCCGCTTCTCGGCGCTAGTTGTTCCCGAACAAGTCCTGAATCTTCGAATCGAGCGCGATCGCGATCTTGTACAAGCTCGAGATCGAGGGGCTCGATTCGGCGCGTTCGATTTGCGACAGGAGCGAGATGCTGAGACCCGTGCGGCGACTCATCTGCTTGAGCGTCAGCTCCTTCTCTTTGCGCATCGTGCGGATCGTATCGCCGATGATCTTGTGTAGCTGCTCCTCGGGCGTGCGGGCCAAGCCCTTCTTCTTCATCACGCGCGCGAGCACTTCGCGGAACTCGTCGACGTTGAATGGCTTCTTGATGTAGTCGACCGCGTCGAGCTTCATCGAGGCCACTGCCGAATCGAGGTTCGGATGCGCGGTGAAGATCACTACCGCGATGTCGCTATCGATGGTGCGGATCTTCTTCAGCACCTCGATGCCATCCATCTTGGGCATCATCAGATCGAGGATCAGCACATGGTAATCACCCTGCCGAACCTCGTCTTCGACGAGTGTCGAATCGCTCAGGGTTTTGACGATGAAACCGTCCTTCTCGAGGAGCGACTGCATGAAGTCGCAGATCGCTTTGTCATCATCCACTATCAGGATTCGGACGCTCGGTACTTCGATGGGCAAGGCTCGCTCCTCTGGCTGTTCTCGGGGGGTTGCAGTGACACTACAATAGCAAGCTGTTTACCACGTTACTAGATTTTTGTTTTGTTCGGATTCGGCCGAAAAACAGCGATTTGAGTACGGATTCTCAGCGGTTGACCGGCACACCGCAGGCCTCGCGACTCAAAAAAACGTCCGCACTCGCTTCCGCAGACCCTGGCGGGCACCGCCCTCGCTAGAACGGGGCCCGCACGCGGACGCCACACTGACCAGCGCGAGTCGAGGACGTCAGCGTTCGCGCGACTATCCGATGAAGGGGCCGCCGGTGTCGGCGTGTCACCGGGGCCCTCGCTGTAACCGGAGCGACGTGGCTAGCCGCCGATCACACCGCAGCCGATGCGGTCGCCCGCGTTGCCAGTTGGCTGGCCGCCGTCGTCTTTCTTGGCGTGCACGATGATCGCCTTGCCAGCGAAAGAGTCCGGGTCGCCTGCTTTCAGGTTTGCGCCCGGGATGGTGATCTCGAGCGATCCCTTGCCATCTTTGCCGATCGGCAGGTTTCCGAGATCGCCGAGGTGGCGCTTGGGTGTTGCGGGCAGCGCGTGCTCGTGGCCCCCAGGATTGAAATGGCCGCCCGCGCTCTTGCCGTCTGGCGAACTGCAGTCGCCCTTCTCGTGCACGTGCGCGCCGCGATCGCCAGCCGGCGTCACGCCTTCGACTGAAAGCGTCACTTTCACGCCTCCCTCCACTTCCATCAGCATGGCGTTGCCGCTGAGCTTGGAGCCACTCTTGGCTTCCAGTTTTACCTGGAGCATGCGCGGTTCAGGGGCGGCGGGTTCCGCTGCCTTCTCCGGGGCAGGCTTCTCTTCTGCAGCGAGTTCGGTCGCCGGCGGCGGCGGTGGGGGCGGAACTGCAGGCGGCTCATTGGCTTGGC
>DATEPG010000643.1:0-22559 GCA_035273265.1 Polyangiaceae bacterium | reverse complement strand
CCAGCGGCGGATGGCGGCGCGCTCGATCTCGCGTCCGCGCCTCGTCGCACGCTCTTGGTTACCATTCAACTCGGCATCGTGCTGCTGATCGGGCTGCCGCTCTTGGCCATTACCCAGCCATTTTTAGGAGGGATATACGCGCCTCTCATGCTGCTCGCGCTGCTGCTCGCGCTCGGCGTGTCATTCTGGCGCGGCGCCTCTGAACTGCACGGTCACGTCCGTGCGGGCGCGCAGGCGATCTTGGAGGCGCTCGTCGAACAAGCGCGCTCCGGCGGCGTCCATCCCGCACGAACTCGGCGGGACAGCGAACAGGACGCCTTGGCGCAGATCCGAAGCCTCTTGCCAGGCATTGGCGAACCAACGCCGATCGAACTCGATAGTGCCAGCCCTGCCGTCGGAAAGTCATTGGCTGAATTGAATCTTCGCGGTCAAACCGGCGCCACCGTGCTCGTCATCCAACGCGGCCTCGACGGGCTCTTGGTCCCCACGGCATCCGAAGTGCTGCAAGTCGGGGATCGCTTGGCGTTGGCAGGGACGCGTGCGGCGATCGCAGCGGCCCAACAGTTACTGCGCCCGGCGGATTCGCAGGCAATCGCGCCTAGCAATCGGTGATTGCGACGACTTCAGGCTTTCGGGCGCTCGGCCGCCGCCTCCTTTTCGTCGTTGCGCTCTTTCATCGCTGTTTGCACCTTTTCCGCCAAAAGCGTGGGCGAAAATGGTTTTTCTAGGTAGGCGGCTCCAGAGCCGAGCGCCCGCAGCCGTGACGCTGCTCCGCCTGGATAGCCGGACATGTACACCACGCGCATGCGCGGATGGAGGCGACTCAGCTCACGAGCGAGCTCGGTGCCCGTGCACTCCGGCATGATCACGTCCGTCAAGAGTAGGTCGATGATCGAGCCGTGTTCGGCACAAATGCGACGCGCTTCGGAGGGGCGGCGTGCTTCCAGTACGGTGTACCCGCGATCCCGCAGGACACGCGCTGCGAGCTGTCGTACGGCCGAGTCGTCTTCGACGACCAGCACGGTGCCGCTTCCGGTCGACATCGGCGATGCGTTCGACTGGTCCTGGTTCGGCAGTGACACCTCGTCCAACCTCGGAAGGTAGAGCTTGAACGCGGTGCCACTTCCGGGTTCGCTGTACACGCGGATTTGCCCGCCGCTTTGCTGAACGATGCCGTAGACGGTGGCCAGGCCCAAACCGGTGCCTTGCCCGACGTCCTTGGTGGTGAAAAATGGCTCGAAAATGCGTCGTTGTGTCTCGGCGGTCATACCCGTTCCGGAATCGGTGACCGCCAGCATGACGTATTCGCCCGGCGGTATGTCGACGGCTTCACCGGCCTGAGCCGCATCGAAGCTGACATTTTGCGCCGAAATACTGAGTCGCCCGCCACCTTGCATGGCATCGCGAGCGTTGATCGACAAGTTCAGAATTACCTGATCGATTTGACCAGCATCGGCCCTCACCAGGCCCAGTGAAGGCGCAATGTCGGTGACCAATTCAATGTCCTCTCCGATGATTCGGCGCAGCATCTTCTCGATTCCGGTTACGATCTCGCCGAGTCGAAGCTCGGTCGGCTGTACCGGTTCGCTGCGACTGAACGCGAGCAATTGCTTGGTCAGCGCAGCCGCCCGCCGCGCCGCGCCCAAGATCTCGTCCAGATCATCACGCTTGGAGTCGTGCCCGAGCAGATCCTCGCGGAGCAGCTCCGCGTAGCTCTGGATGACGACCAGCAAATTGTTGAAATCGTGCGCCACGCCGCCAGCCAGGCGCCCAATGGCCTCCATCTTCTGCGCTTGACTGAGCTTCGTTTCGAGGTCCCGCTGCCGGGTCACGTCCCGCAGCACGGCCACTCCGCCCATGACGTCGCTGTGCGCCCCGACCAAAGGCGTGCCCGTCATGGCTACGGTTGCTCCGCGAGAGGTGCCGTTCTTCACCCAGGTCTCGATTTCGTCGGCCTTCTCGCCTGCCACGGCGCGCAGCAATGGATCGGCCGCGGCAGGTAAGCTGTGTCTGCGGTCCGCGGTGAATACGCCAAAATCCCGGGCCCAGGTCTGTGGATTGACCTGGCGCTCACTGGTCCCGAGAATTCGTGCCGCTTGCGGATTGAAGAGCAGCGTGTTGCCCTCGCGATCCGCGGCCACGATGCCTTCGTCGAGACTGTGCAAAATCGAGCTGAGCAGCCGTCGTTCGCGCGCTAACTCCTGCGCCAAGCGAAAATGGTCGGCCGCCTTTTGTACCATCAAAATCAAGTCGTTCGGGTTCCACGGCTTGGTGACGTAAGCGAACAGCTGGCCATTGTTGACCGCGCGGATGACCGCGGAGAGATCGGCGAAGGCGGTCACCAGGATTCGCTTGGCATCGGACGATGCGTCGATCCGGGCGAGCAGCTCGTCTCCCGTCATTTGGGGCATGCGTTGGTCGCTGAGTACGACCGCGATGTCCTGGTCGTTCGCGACCATCCTCAAGGCTTCCTCGGGTGACGCCGTCTTGATCACGGCGAAAGCGTCACCCAATAGGTCCTCCAGCGCGAGGAGCACTTGCGGTTCGTCGTCCACCAGCAGTATTCGTTGTTTTTCAGCTTGCATTGGTTGGGTCTTGGTTGAGCGGAAAGCGAATCGCTATCGACGTTCCGCCGCCCGGCGGCTCGGATAGTTCGAGCGTTCCCTGATGTTTTCTTACGATTGAGTAAGTGATCGACAGGCCTAGCCCTGTGCCCTGTCCGACGGGCTTGGTCGTGAAGAACGGTTCGAGCACTCGTTCGCGGATCTCTGCCGGGATCCCCGGTCCCGAATCGGTGACGACGATCGAGTACTGTGCGCCTTGCAAGCCGGTCGTGATGCGTAGTACGCCACCGCCGGGCATGGCGTCGATTGAGTTGGAGATTAGGTTCATGATGGCTTGGTTCAGGAGGCTGGCGTAGCAATCGACACAGTCCGGGGACCCGAAGTCCGTTTCGACCACGATTTTGCCTCGCAGCCGGTGGCCCAAAATCGTGAGCACCGACTCGACGCACTCCCGAATACTGACCTGCTTTCGCTCGCCCTCGTCCAATCGCGAAAACGTTCGCAACTTGACTACGAGCTCGCGAATTCGTTCGAGGCCAGGGCCGATTTCGCTCAGACGCTCGTGGGCCCGCTGCCAATGTGCTTGCGCAGACGCTGACAGCGGGGCGGGGAGCTCCGGCTCGAGCTGGCTCAATTTGCGACGCACCGTGTCTAGGTGGCTGAGCACGAACGCCAGGGGATTGTTGATCTCGTGCGCGACGCCCGCCACCAGCTCGCCGAGCGAGGCCATCTTCGCGGATTGCACCAGCTGCGCGTGCGTCGCTTGGAGGTCGGTGTAGGCAGCTTTGAGTTCGATGTTTGCGCTCCGAAATTGCTCGGCCAGGCTGGCCTTCTCGCTGGCGAGGTTGCGCAGTTCGGCGTTGCTGCGCTCGAGTGCGGTCTTGGCGTCGGCGACCTTTTGATGTGCCGCGTGCAGCTCCAAGAATACGCGCACTTTGCTGCGCAAAATCGATGGGTTCAGCGGCTTGAATAGGAAATCGACCGCTCCCGAACCGTAGCCTCGCAAGACCATGCCCTCGCTATTGTTCGCGGCAGTCAAGAAAATGATCGGTACGTCGCGCGTGGATGGATTGCGCCGCGCGTGATGCGCGACCTCGTAGCCGTCCATTTCCGGCATTTGCACGTCCAAGAGCACGATCGCGAACTCGCGCCGAAGCAATTGACGCAGTGCATCGTTCCCCGACCGCGCGAACACCACGTCACAGCCCATGTCCTCGAGCAACGCTTGGAGAGCCACGAGGTTGGCCTCCACGTCGTCGACGGCCAGAACCGCGGGGCGCGCGCGTTCCGCATTGGGATCGATGGAACTACCGAGCTTCATCCGGTTCGCCTCCGAAATATTCGCTCGTGTTCGGCGAACTCGGAAAACTTGGCTATCGCCAGCGCAGACAACGCTTCGTTCATGCCCAAGCAAAGGAAGCCGGAGCGTTCGAGGCAACCGGCGAAGGTGGCGATGGCGCGCTCTCTGAGCGCGGTTCCGAAATAGATCAGAACATTGCGGCAAAATACCACGTGCATCTCGCCGAGTGCTTGATCCGAGGCGAGATCATGCTGAAAGAAGACGACGTTTCTTCGCAGGCTTTCTCGAACGACGACTCGTCCGTAGGCGCGCGAGAAGTAGTCGTCCAGTCGTTCCTTGCCACCGCTCTCGAGGTAGTTGCTTTGGAAAAGGGCGCTGCGTTCTTCGGGATACACACCATCGCGGGCCATCTCCAGCGCCTTCGGACTCATGTCCGTAGCGTAAATCTGCGCGCGGTCGTATAGCTTCTCTTCGGAAAGTAGGATCGCGGTGGTGTACACCTCCTCGCCCGAAGCGCAGCCGGCGTGCCAAATCTTGAGCAAGGGATAGGTGCGCAGGATTGGAACTACGCGCTCACGAAATGCCCGAAAGAACTGCGGATCTCTGAAAATGTCGCTGACCCGCACGGTGAGGTCGTCGAGCACCGACGCGAAGAAGTTCGGGTCGAGTAAGATCCTGTGCTGCAGCTCGCCTAGGTGGGGGAGCCCAGACCGGGTCAAGGCAGCGCGCACGCGGCGTCGCATCGAGCCTTCGGCGTAGTCGACGAACTGATAGCCGTACCGCGCCTGAATCGCCTGCAAAAACAGGCGGATTTCCAGATCTTCCAGGCTACTCTCGGCGAGCATGCGCGCCTCCCGGTAGCCACGCCTGCACCGTTCGGAGCAGTTGGTCGCTGTCGATTGGTTTCGTCAGGTAGTCGCTGGCGCCGGCCTCGAGGCAACGCTCGCGTTCGCCCTTCATGGCTTTGGCCGTCAATGCGATCACCGGAAGCGAGCGGAAACGGGGATCCGAGCGCAAGCGTTTGGTCGCCTCGTAGCCGTCCATCACGGGCATCATGATGTCCATCAGTACGGCGTCGATGCGGGGCGTCTGCGCGATGATCTCCAAAGCCTCGCGTCCGGTATCGGCAACCAACACCGTGGCGCCCTTGCTGCTGAGCAACGCCGTCAAGGCGTACACCGTTCGCATGTCGTCCTCGGCCAGGAGCAGCGTCACACCCGAAAACGACAGGTCGATGAGCGCGGGAGGCGGAGGGATTTGCGAGCGAGCGCGGGGCGAGAGCGAATCTTTGACGTGACTGACGAAGAGTCGAATCTCTTCCATCAGTCGGGGTGCGGAGTCGCCTTCCTTCAGCACGACTGCTTCGGCATAGGCTTCGAGCTGCTTGGTTTCGCGCTTGTTCAGCGCGCGGCCGGTGTGAACGATCACTCGGGGTGAATTGGCCTGGCCACGTGCCCTCAGTGTCTCGAGCACCGCGAGGCCATCCATATCCGGCAAGCCGAGATCCAAAATCATGCAGCCAAACACCGTGTTTTCGAGGACCTCGAGCGCCTCTCGCGCGCTCCCGACCCGCAGTGCTTCGAATTGTTCCTTGCGCAGCTGCTCGCACAGGGAATCTCCTTCCAGAGCACTGTCTTCGACCACCAAAACGCGCCGCGTGGCGCCGTGTGATCCCGGTGCCAGGGCCCGCACTGCCAGGGTGAGCTCGGCGTGCGTCGCTGGCTTCATCAAATAGCCGATCGCGCCCAAGGCCAGGCCGCGCTCAGGGGATTCCACTCCGGACACGAAGTGCACCGGGATCTCGCGGGTGCGCGGGTCGGCGCGGAGCTGTTCCATCACGGTCCAGCCGTCGAGATCTGGCAGCGTGACGTCGAGCACGATGCCTTGAGGGCGGTGCTTGTTCGCCAGGCGCACGCCTTCTTTGCCGGTATCGGCCACGACTGCTTTGAGGCGGCGTGCTCGAATGATGTCGACCAGTTGCTCCGCCAACACGGGGTCGTCCTCGATCACGAGCAGGTGTGGTGTGTCGGACTCGAGGTTCTCTCGGTCGTCCGAAAAGCTGCTCTTCTCCTTTGGCGGCCGCGAAGCCGTGGCTTGTGCTCCCTCGATTGGTAGGTAGCAAGTGAAGGCGCTTCCAAACCCCGGTTGACTCACGAGCTGCAGTTCGCCGCCGAGCAAGGTCACCGACTCACGCGAGATTGCGAGTCCCAGGCCTGTCCCGGAGTAGCGACGATTGGCATGGGATTCGAGCTGCTCGAAAGGGGAGAAAACTCGCTCTTGCGCGTCCGCGGCAATGCCGATACCGGTGTCGGAGACGGTCAGCGCCAGGCACGATTTTGCGTTCAGCTCTGGGCGCGTGAATTGCACGAACGGCGACGGTCGACCGATACGCAGTGTCACCTCGCCGCGGTCAGTGAACTTGATCGCGTTGCCGAGCAGGTTGGTGAGGATCCGTTCCACCCGCTGAGGATCCGTCACGATCGAGGGCGGACAGCCAGGTTCCACCGCAATCACGAGCCTGAGCGACTTCTCGGTGGCGAGCGGCTCGAAGACACGACGTGCATGCTCGACGAAGCGGGTCAGCTCGACTGCTTCGAGCTTCGCGTCCTGACGACCGGCTTCGATCTTGGCGAGATCCAGAACCTGATTGATCAAGGTGAGCAGATCGGCCCCGGCCGAATGGATGGTCTTGCTGTATTCGACCTGCTTTTCGTGCAAGTTGCCGGATTCGTTTTGGGCGAGCAGATGCGAAAGCAGCAGCATGCTGTTCAGGGGCGTTCTTAGTTCGTGCGACATGTTGGCCAGGAACTGCGATTTGTAGGTGCTCATCTTGGTGAGCTCCTCGGCCTTGGCCTGAAGGCGATGGCGCGCCTCTTCGAGCTCCGCGTTTTGCTGGCTCAGAATGCTGCGCTGTGCTTCCAACTCCGAGTTGGCAACACGTAGCTCCTCGTGCTGGCTTTGTAGCTCTTGATTGTTGGCACGCAGCTCCTCCTCTTGCGCCGCGAGTCGCTCCGCTTGCTGCTGGCTTCGCTCCAAGGCTTCGCGCAACGCCGCGCGCGAGCGGGCAGCCTGAAGTCCGATGACCAGCATCTCTTGCACGGATTCCAGGAGCTCGCGGATATCTCCGGTGTCGCTCTTGAACGAAGCAATTTCCAGCACGCCCACGGTCTCTTCGGCTCGAGTCAGGGGTAGGAACATGAGCGAACGAGGCGAGCCTTCGCCCAACCCCGAGCGAACTTTGAGGTAGTCGGGCGGCAAATCTGCGAACGCCAGCAGCGACCTCGAGCGGATGGCCTCGAGCAGCAGGCCGTCTCCATTGCTCCTCCTCTGCAGCGGATCGAGCTCGGTAAAGACCGGTGCTTCGTCGATACCGAAGCGCGCACGCAAGCGAAGACCCCCGTCTTCCAACAAGTACAGCGCCGCGGCGACTGCCCCGGTGCGATGCGCCAAGCAGTGCACCACTGCGTCGGCCAGCACGCTCAGCTCCGAGTCGCCGCGCATTTGGTCGGACAGCAACGCCTGGCCCTCCTTGAGCCAATCAGCGCGGTCGCGATCTTCCGCCAGCTGACGCAGGTTGCCGGCCATCTGATTGGCTTCGCGCGCGAGCTTGGCCAGCTCGAGCAAGCCGCCGCTCGGTAGCCGGTCTTTGAAATCACCGGTTGCGAAGCGCGATAGGCCGACGGAAAGCACGCGTAGTCCGCGAAACACGCCCTTCGTCACCGACAGCGAGAGCGCCAGCACGAGGGCCAGGCCCGAAAGACCAATCGCCAGCCGAAAGCGATTCGCCCGCTCACTGGCGCGTTCGACCGCGCCGAAGCTCGCGGCCAGTTCGCCGCGGCTGAGCCCGGTGGTTTGCTTGATCAGCGCGCCGACCTTGGCTTGCTGCGTTTGCATGCGCGCCATTCGCTCGACCAAGCCTTCACCCGTGTCGCCGGAGATCAGCCGCCGAGAAACATCCTGTGCCGAATCGTAATAGTCTTGAATCGTCCAGCGCAGCGAGGCGGCATCGTTCGGGTCGAGCACTCGGCGCGCTCCTGCGAGAAGTTCGAAGATACTTGCGCGATTGGTGATGGTGGCTTCCAAGGCCAGCGCGTCCTGTGCTGCCACGGCATCTTGCATTGCCTGGCGCAGCTGGTCGAACTCGGCTTGCAGTCGCGGGCCGAGCTCGAGCTTGGGAACTAGCCGCTGTTCGACGTCTCGAAGGTCGCGCGTTTGTTGGGCGCCGATCAATGCGCTGCCAATTAGTGTGAGCAATAGCGCTGTCGCCGCGGTGCCGACGATCAAGAGTAGCCTCGCGCGCAGGGAGCCCAGGATCGCTGTCTGCGTGTCGGTCATCGCACCGAGACCGCTTTCGTTCGGTCGAGCTTGGCGGCAGCGGACACGTAGCCGATCGCTCCGCGGTGCTTCAGCACGTACCCGACCACTGCTTCGTCGTTCTCCAGTTCTGGCGGTGGCAAATCGCGGCCGGAGAAGATGCGCTGCTGCCAGTAGCGCTTTACGGCCGCGACCGAGCGTTGCAACACATCTTGCGAGAACGCTTTGCGAACGGCGCTGTCGGCGCGCTGGTCTACGGGGCGGACGTTCTCTCCATCGCGCCAGCGAGTCACGCGCTTCAAAAATACGTCGGTCACGAAGTCTTGACTCAAACT
Organism: Polyangiaceae bacterium; assembly: GCA_035273265.1. Lineage (GTDB taxonomy): Bacteria > Myxococcota_A > Polyangia > Polyangiales > Polyangiaceae > PMG-095. Next base: position 14,046 of record DATEPG010000643.1, on the reverse strand, counting down.
CGTGATCGGATTCTCTGGATGGATCAGGATCCGAAACGCAGGCGCGGATTCGGCGCGTGCCGGCCGTTCAGCGAGCGTACACAGCCCGAGCGCCGACCAAAGCAGCGCCCGACGCGAGGGACGCGCTGGCAGGGGCTGGGAGTGAAACCGGCGTTGGGCCATCGTCTTATCGCGCGCCTGGCTCAGAAGTAGGCCGTCGTCTTGACCAGGAAGACGCCCCAATCATTGGTCAGGCTCGAGAGTGGTCGATTGTCGTTGAGCGCACTGCTCAGGCCGGCCGTGCCATGCATGTAGTGGCCTTCGAGCTTCAACAGCCAGTATTGATTCAGATCGTACCTCAGCGTCAGCGCGAGATCGTGCTGCTGAGCGCCACGCCCGAGGGGCGACGCGGGCAAGACGCTGGCCGGGGGTTTCTCGCCGCTTCGGTTGTCGACGTCCGAGAACAGCACGGAGTAGTACACGCCCGGCGTGAACCAGGAGGTGACGTGGTAGGCGGCCATCAGATAGAAGCGCTCGCTCACCTGCTCCGGGACGCTGTACAACGGAACCGGACTCTTGAGCGCGACTTGCCAGCGGCTATACTCGGAGGCCAGGAGCAGATTGTGTGCGCTGTACTCGATCGACGCGACCCCGAGCAGCGCAGGCAGCTGCAGCTTGATCGGGTTTTTGAAATCGCTCGGCAGGAGGCCCGCCATCTGCAGCTGCGCGACCTGCTCGGCAGGGACGGTGGCTTCCGTATCGAGCCTCAGTGTCTGGGCACTAGCTCCGAGCTGCAGTCCCTCGAGCGGCGTCTGCCACATCAGCCGAGCGCCGAAAATATAGGGAACCTTCAGGTTGCCCAAGACCGAGTTCGCGTCCGCCGTGTCGTAGAAGACGGTGCCACCATACAGCCGATACTCCAGGCTGCCCGCGGATCTCAAAGGGATGCTGCCATAGGCTTCGCCACCGGTCTGCGCGAGCAGGAAGTCCCGATTGGTGACCGGATATACCGATTGCGGTAGCAAGACGGGCACGCGCGCCGCGTCGATATCACTGCTCTCGTTGTATAGGCCAAACGGCAACTTGGTGCGGCCGGCGCGGACGCCCAGCCAATCCCAGAAGCGATAGTCCAGGTAGAACCAATCGAACCGCGTTCGGTAGTTGCCGTATGGGCCTAGGTCGTGCGTGAAGAGTTGCATGCCGACGCGCATGCGTTCGGTCAGACGCTTGCTGAAGTTGATTCCTACCTCGGTGAACTCGAAGCTCCCGCGCGTCGAGTCGTCTGCCAAGTAGTCGTTGCTCGTGGATTTGATGAAGCCCTGGCTGACGAACGCGTGAGTCTCTATTGGCGATCCCAGAATGCCGCCGTCGTCGTCGTCCGCGTGCGCCCGCGATGGCAACGCGACGCACAGCCCGCACATCATCAGTGGCACCCCGAATCTGTACAGGGGCATGCGCGGCCAAGAGTATCTCACTGTGGGCGAGTCTTGATGTTCGCCGAATGCTCGTCAAGTTCATAACCCGCGAGAGTAACGGGAACGATGATATCGATTTGCGACTTGAAGAGCGGCGGTTTCCGCTCATTGCTCGGCGTCATACAACCCACAGGGTAGGACATCGGAGCTGTTGCATTGCTGCGAGGTTTCCCCGGGATTCTTACAGTTTGTTGCTGCGGCGCGCTGCCGAGCGGAGCGCGACGCGATGTTCGATCGCTGGTTCAGCGGAAGTCGTGCACGGAGTATCGAATCAAGTGCCCAATAACGCGATTTGCGTTTCGGCCACACTCGCGCTCACGACAACATGGTGGCAGAGTTGGTCGGTCGAATGGGGCGCAGCGCTTGCGCTCTCGGCTCGTTGTGGCTCGCTTTGCTCGGGAGCTCGTATGAAATTGGGTTTCGTTTCAGTCTCGAGCGTCTCTTCTCGTGGCAACACGTGCCGTCGGTCGCGCCGTCGATGGGATACTGACCTGACCCGGGTCGAAGTGATGTTGCAGATCGGTCTGGTGGCGAAATCCGCCGGGCGCCGGGAGTGGTCGCGCTCGGGGAGCTTGGACGCTGGGTCGAAGCCGATTCGCTTGCTGCGCGCTACCCCGGCTTTCGATTATATCTTCGCGTGGAAGCGCGCACGCACGAGATGCGAACGACGAAACCAAGAAGCAGATTGCGGGCTGAGTACCCTGTCGGGTCGTCGTCGATGCTCGGCGCGTCGAGCCATGGGCACGCGCTGCGTGTCGCATTGAACCAGGAAAATTAGCGTGGAAGTTGGGAAAGAACGAGTTCTGCTGGTCGACGATGAGCCGCAAATCCTCACCGCACTCGAGGATCTGCTGGGCGATGACTACACGATATTCAAGAGCGAAAGTCCCGAGCGCGCGTTGAACCTCGTGGAGCAAAATGGGGACATCGCGGTCGTGATCACCGACCAACGGATGCCGCACATGAACGGCGACGAGTTCCTGCGCAAAATCGCCGAGGATAACCGAGCGCTACGCATCATGGTCTCCGGATTCGCCGATTTGCCGGCAGTGTTGCGCGCGGTCAACGAGGGCAAGGTGTATGCGTACGTCACCAAGCCGTGGGACGAAGAAGATCTGCTGCGCAAGGTGCAGACGGCCGCTGCGCACTTTCGGCTGGCGCAAGACCTCGAAGACGAGCGCCGGTTGCTGCGCGACCTGATGGATAACACTCCGGACGGAATCTATTTCAAAGACGCGGAGTTGCGTTTTTTACGCGCCAATCCGTCGTTCGCTCGAAGTGTCGGTAGCGCGGATCCGAGCGCGCTCGTCGGTCGTCGCTTGTCCGAGGTCTTGGGGGCGGAGGTCGACTCGGGCGAAGACGAGGAGCGTCGCATTCTGGAGCAACGAGAGCCCATTTTGGACGTGGTTCGACGCTACAGTTCCTCGGGCAGAACCTACTTCACGTCAGAGACCAAGGCGCCGATCAAGGGCCGCTCGGGCCAAGCGCTCGGTCTGGTGGGGATCTCGAGGGACGTCTCCGAGCGCGTGAAGACCTCGGAAGCCCTACGTGAGAGCGAAGCGCTGCTCCAGCAGCAGACGCGAATTCTGAACTCTATCTTGGATGGCATGGGCGATGGCGTCGTGGTCATCGGTCGCGATGGTCGGACGCTGCTGATCAACAAGGAGGCTGACCGGGTGCTCGGCGTCCCGGTGCGGGACGTCCCGGCTGCTGGTTGGCCCGAGGCCTACGGCCTGTACCTCGACGACGGAACGACGCTGCTGCCGCTCGAGCAGAATCCGCTGCAGCGCGCGATCAATGGCGAGCCACTCGTCCAGTTCGAGTTGCGCGTGAAGAACTCCGCAGCGCCCGGAGCCATCGTCGCCATCACGGCGACACCCCTGCGGGACCCTTCTGCCCAGGTAATCGGCGTGATTGCGCTGCTTCGAGACGTTACCCAGCAGCGCAATCTCGAGCAACAACTCGCGCACTCGCAGAAGATGGAAGCAATCGGCCAGCTCGCTGGGGGCGTAGCGCACGATTTCAACAATTTGCTCACCGTGATCGTCGGCTGCAGTGAATTGGCGCTGGAAGACTACGAGTCCGCAGACGCGCGGCGGGACAACGTCGTCGAAGTCTTGGCGGCTGCGCGCAACGCAACCTTGCTGACGCAGCAATTGCTGGCGTTCAGCCGTCGCCAGGTGATTCAACCGAAATTGCTCCAGCTGAACGATGTCGTGGCCAATATGAACGGCGTGCTGCGCCGCCTGATCGGCGTGGAGATCGGGTTGACCGCGGTCCTGGGACACGACTTGAGCCTGGTACACGCCGATCAAAGCCAGCTCGAGCAGGTCGTGCTGAACTTGGTGGTCAACGCCCGAGATGCCATGCCCTCCGGGGGAATGCTCCGGCTCGAAACCGACGAGGAAGTGCTGGGCGAAGTCGCCGCGGCTGAGCTGGGTGTCAAGCCGGGTCGATTCGTGAGCTTGACCGTGATCGATACCGGGACGGGCATGTCGGAGGAGACGCGTCGCCGGCTCTTTGAGCCATTTTTTACGACGAAGGCGCTCGGCAAGGGCACGGGCCTGGGGCTATCGACCGTGTACGGCATCGTGCGCCAGAACGGTGGACACATTCACGTTCACAGCGCGCCGGGGCAAGGGACCGAGTTCCGAGTCTTGCTGCCGCGAGCCGCGCTGAGCGATCGCCCTCAATCGAACGCTCCCCCCCCGGAGGTCGTTGGATCGGTGAGCGGAAAGATTCTTCTGGTCGACGGCGACGATGCGGTCCGTCAGATCACCGCTCGCATGCTGCGCACCAAGGGTCACGTGGTCAGTGAAGCGTCGAATCTCGTCGATGCAGGCAAGCGAACGTCCGAGATTGGCGCTGTCGACTTGGTCTTGATCGATATCGCGCAGACAGGAGCCAAGTTCCCGAGCGAGCTTTCTGCGTTGGGTAAAGACATTCGCGTGGTGCTGATGACGGGTGGTGGTGCGCTCGTCAGAGGTACCGAGAGCGCGCTGAATCAGGATAGCATTTGGCTTCCCAAGCCATTTTCGCGGCAACAGCTGCTGGAGAAGGTAGAAGAGGCATTGCTCGGTACGCAGAAGGTCCCCAATGCTGGCGAGCCATAGCCACGGCAGCGCGCTGGGGGCGGGGCAAGGGCGAGCGGTCCTGCTCTGTCAGGTCGGGTTGCTCGTCTGTGCGCTGCCTTTGGAGCACGTGTCGGAGACGATGCGGCCGCTGTCTGTCGAGTTTCTTTCAGGGACGGCGTCGTTCGTCGCTGGGGTCTCGATCATTCGGGGAGGCCCGGTTCCGGTCGTCGATCTGGCGCGGCTGCTTGGAAGTGCAACGGACGAAGTGCGGGCTCGTTTGGTGGTCGTGAGAGTGGGAGAGCGTCACGTGGCGCTGTCTGTCGGCCGAGTGATCGGCGTGCGGGCGCTCGAATCCTCGCGGCTGGGCGAGCTGCCGCCATTGTTGGGGGGCGCGAGCGCGGAGGTCATTACCGCCCTGGGCTCTCTCGATGCTCGGCTGCTCTTGCTGCTCGAGACGTCCAGAATGCTTCCTGACTCTGGTTGGGCGAGCCTGGAAGCGCGCGGTGCGGAAGCGTGAGCGAGGCGTCCTCCGTCGATGTCGGCCGGTTTCGCGCCGCCGTCGCCCTGCGAACGGGGCTTTGGTTCGACGACGGCAAGCTGGAGTTTCTGGCGACCGTTCTGGAGCGGCGTTTGCGTGCGCAACACGACGATTCTGCCGGCTATCTGGCGCGGCTCGAGCGTCAGGGAGACGTCCAGACCGAGCTGCGCGAGATTGCACAGGAGCTGACGGTCGGTGAAACCTACTTCTTTCGACACAACGACCAATTTCGGGCGTTCGCCGAGCTCGCCTTGCCGGCTCGGATCGAGGCGAGGGCCTCGGTCCGGCAGCTTCGCTTCTTGTCAGCCGGGTGCTCGTCGGGCGAAGAGGCGTACACGCTCTCGATGCTCACGCGCCAGCGCTTGCTCGAGGGCTGCCCACCGTTCGATGTTTCGATTCAGGGCGTCGACATCAACCCGAGGGTGATCGAACGCGCGCGCACGGCCAGCTATTCGTCATGGTCGCTGCGCGAAACGCCGGAGTCGGTCCAGAAGCAGTACTTCGTCGTTGCTGGTCGGGACTACGTTTTGGCGAAGGTGATTCGGGACAGCGTTGTGTTCGAGGAGGGGAACCTGGTCGCTGATGACACGTGGGCGCCCGAGAGCTTCGACGTGATTTTCTGTCGCAACGTGCTCATGTATTTTACGCCAGAAAATGCGCAGCGCGTGGTGAAACGCTTCTCCCGCGCGCTAGCACCCGGGGGATACCTGTTCTTGGGCCACGCCGAGAATTTGCGCGGGCTTTCGCTCGATTTCGAGCTCTGTCACACCCACGCCACCTTCTATTACCAACGAAAGCCGATCTCGACCTCGACCTTTGCGCCGGTCGAACCGCTGGAAGCGAGCGTTCCAGCGCCCCGTGCCGCGCTTGCACTCGACTGGGCGAGTACCTGGCTCGCGACCGTGCAACGCTCGTCGGACCGCATTCGCACGCTGACGGCGAAGAACGCCGAGCAACCCGAGTCGGATGCCGTCTTACCGCCGCCGAGCGCACGTCTCGATCTCCGGCGCGCGCTCGAACTCCTTTCGCACGAACGGTTCAGCGAGGCGCTGGAGGCGCTACCACGTATGCCCCCGAACTCCTCTCGGGACGCAGACGAGGTTCTGCTGCGCGCGGCGCTGCTCACTCATTGTGGCCGACTGGAAGAGGCCGAACTCGCTTGCGCTGAGTTGTTGGCGCTCGACGGGCTCAACGCTTTCGCGCACTACCTGCGCGCACTGTGCTGCGAACGACGAGCCGACACTCGAACAGCCCTCGAATGCAGCCAAATTGCGGCCTATCTGGAGCCCTCTTTCGCCATGCCGCACCTGCATTGGGGCTTGATTGCGCGGCGAACGGGTGATCGCAGTACCGCGCTGCGCGAGCTGACTCAAGCGGTGCTGCTTTTGCAACGGGAGCACGCTTCGCGTTTGCTGCTATTCGGCGGGGGCTTCAGTCGCGAAGGCTTGATCATGCTCTGTCAGTCCGAGTTGAACCGCTTGGGAGGTCAAGGGTGACCGGCTCGACGTCCATCGATCAGAAACTTTCTGCCCTACGTCGAGAGTTCGACCAGTCATTTGCGCTGCCCGTCGCAGACGTGGAAGCGGCAACGCTCGACTTTCTCGCGATTCGGGTGGCAGGAGATCCGTACGCCGTCAGTCTTTCCGAGATCCAGAGCTTGCACGCGGACTGCAAGCTGGTCGTGGCCCCGAGCCTGCTGCCCGAACTGCTCGGCTTTTCGGGTTTTCGTAGTGTTCTCATGCCAGTCTACGATCTGGCGCAGCTGCTCGGCTATCGGGGTGGGCTGAGCGCGCGTTGGCTCGTGGTCGCAAACAGCTTTGCGCCAATCGCCTTCGCGTTCGGGGACTTCGATTCTCACCTGCGGGTCACCCAGGAGCGCGTGTCGGCGCCGGAGACCGACGAGAGCAAGGCTGCCGCGCTGGGCGGCGCCGTTCAGAACGCTGGAGTCACGCTCCCGCTGCTTCATCTGCCCTCGCTCGTCGAGGCCATTGCACAACGAATCAAGGCCTTCGGGCCAGCGCAGGGACGGTGAGGGATGGCGATCAATTGGACCTTTGGACGAAAACTGGCGGCGGGATTCTCGCTTGCGGTGCTGACGCTGCTCTTGGTCGGGATCTCGGGTTACCGAAGTACGGCGCATTTGATCGAAAATGAGCGCTGGGTTTCCCACACTCAAGAAGTGCGCACCAAGCTCGCCGATCTGATCTCCGCGGCCAAGGACGCAGAGGGGGGGCAACGTGGCTTCGTGATCACCGGGGACGAAGCGTTTCTGGAACCTTATCGCGCGGCTCTGCCGGAAATCACCAGGTTGACCTCGGAAATTCGCGGTCTGACCGCCGACAACGAGGCACAACAACGGAGACTGAATGCGCTTCAGCCGCTGATGGATGCAAAGCTTTCGATCCTGAAGCGAACGGTCGAGCTTCGCCGAGCGCAAGGGTTCGAGGCAACCGAGAAAGTGATTGCGGCCGGAGAGGGGAAGACGCTGATGGACCAAATGCGTCATCTGATCAGCCAAATGGATGACGCGGAATCGTCCTTGCTCAAGCGTCGCAGCGGTGAGGCCGAGCTGAGCGCAGAGAATACCAAGTCGGTGATTCTTTGGGGAAGCGCGCTGGGCATCGCGTTGGTCGCGGTGGCTGGCACGCTGATCTCGCGCTCGCTCGCTTCGCAGGTTGGCGCGGCCGTCCATCACATTCAGACTTCGTCGACGGAGCTCCAGTCAGCCGCCAACCAGCAGGCCACGGGTGCCAAAGAGCAAGCCTCCGCCATGAGCGAGATTTCGACGACCATCAACGAGTTGCTCGCGACCTCGCGCCAGATTGCCGAGAGCTCCCGACGCGTGGCGGAGATCGCCGAGCAAACGGCGAGCGCGGCCAGGACCGGCGACCTGACCGTCGAGAAAGGCCGCGAGTCGATCAACGGCATTCGACGTCAAGTCGACGTGATCGTGCACCACATGCTCGATCTCGGTAAGAAGTCTCAGCAAATTGGCTCCGTGCTCGAGATCGTGTCGGAGCTGGCGGAGCAAACCAACATCCTGGCCATCAACGCCACCATCGAAGCCGCAGGCGCCGGCGACGCGGGACGTCGATTTGGCGTCGTGGCGGACGAAATTCGAAAGCTGGCCGACCGCGTGGGCGGCTCCACGAAGGAGATCCGCGGGCTGATCGATGACGTCCGCAGCGCGGTGAACACCACGGTGATGACGACCGAAACCGGATCCAAGGCAGTCGAGGCAGGCGCCGACCAATTCGTTCGCGTGGCAGCCGCCTTTAGCCAGATCAGCGGACAAGTGTCGACCACGACCGAGGCAGCCAAAGAAATCGAGCTGTCGACGAAGCAACAGGCAACCGCCGTCGAGCAAGTCAACGTGGCCATCACGAACGTCTCGCAGGCGAGCAAGGAGACCGAAGTCAGCACCGGGCAGACGCTGCGCACTGCGGCGGAGCTGTCTCACTTGTCGCGTGAGCTGCTGCGCTTGGTGCAGCCACGACTCGAATCGACCGGGCGTCCAAGCACGAGCACTTGAGATGGCAGATCCGTACAGGTACTTCCGCGTCGAGGCCGTGGAAATCCTGGAGCAGCTTCAAAAAGGCCTGCTCGAGCTCGAGAGAGGTGCGCCGGCAGCCGACGTCACGGCCAAGCTGCTGCGCCTGGCGCATACTCTCAAAGGCGCCGCGCGGGTCGTCAAGCAAAAGCAGATCGCGGAGCTGTCGCACTCCGTCGAGGACCTGCTCGTTCCCATTCGAGACAGCGCTCGAGCCGTCGACGCGCGAGTGATTGCCGCCTCGCTGCAGCACGTCGACGCGATGCGGGCCCAGCTTCGAGCGCTGGCAGAACCTTCGAGCAATGCCGAGCCGCTCCCGGCTCAGGCGTCGGTCCAGGAGGAGCCTTTCTGGACCGCCCAAGCGAACACGGAGGAACTCGAGGTCTTGATGGACGGGATCGCTGAGCTCAACGTTCGGCTGGGCGGCGTGCGCGAAACCCGTTCTAGTCTCCAACGCGCGAGGGGCTTGGCGGAGCTACTCCGAGACCAGCTGGCGACTCGGCGCCGTCAGCAAGTGACCGATGCCGAGCTTGCCCGTTTTCGTTCGTTGGCCGACGAGTTGGAGACGGTGCTGGGCACCGCCGAGCGCAACCTATCGGGCAACGTCGAGCAGGCGGCGCGCGAGCTCGGACAAATCCGCGACGCGGCCGAACGGCTGCGGCTCGTTCCCGCCGAAAATCTTTGGGGTTCACTGGAGCGGACGACGCGCGACGCAGCGCTCAGCCTGGGCAAGCGAGTTCGGTTCGAGGCCAAGGGTGGCGATGTGCGGCTCGAGGCCGAGCTCTTGGTGCAGGTTCAGCGAGCTCTGCTGCAAGCGGTGCGCAATGCGGTCGCGCATGGCGTGGAGGCTCCGGCGGAACGCTTGGCTGCGCAAAAGCCCGCAGAGGGAGTGGTCAGCATCGAGGTCTATCGCCGCCACGCGCAGTTGGTTTTCTCCTGTCGAGATGACGGGCGTGGGCTGGACCAAGACGCCGTGCGTCGCAGCGCAGAGCGGCGCGGCATCAATCCAACCGTGTTGGCCGGGTTGGACACGGATGGTCTGGCACAGTTGCTTTTGCGTGGCGGGATCAGCACTTCTTCCAGTGTGAATGCGGTTTCCGGACGCGGCATCGGCTTGGACTTGATCCGTGAGATTGCAGAACGTCTCGGCGGAACGGTGTCGATGAAAAGCAGCGCGACTGCCGGTACCGTGATCGAACTGGGTGTGCCCGTTTCGCTGTCGGCACTGTCCGTCTTGCTGGTGCAGGTGACGGATCGAGTCGTGGCTCTCCCGCTCGGCGCGGTGCGGGGTACCGCGCGGCAAGTGCCCGGCGAAGTGGCGCACACGGCCGACGGCGATAGCCTACTTCTAGACGGCAAGGTGGTGCCCTACGTCGGTTTGGAGCGGCTGCTGGCTCCAGATACCCCCGAAACGGCGCAAGCGGCGGTTCGCTCGACCGTGTTGGTTGCTGCAGCTGGCGGCGCCGTCGCTCTCGGGGTGGAAAATTTGCTCGGCATCGAGAGCGTCGTCGTGCGCGGCGTACCCGAACTGGCTTTGACGTCTCCGGTGGTGGCGGGTGCGTCGTTCGACGCCGACGGCAATCCCAGGCTCGTGCTCAGTCCGGACGGCCTGGTGCGCGCGGCGCGTCACAGCGCGGTCGCTCCTCGAGCCGTAGCCAAGCTTCGAGCGCCGATTCTGGTGATCGACGACTCGCTCACGACTCGCATGTTGGAGCAGAGCATTCTCGAATCGGCCGGCTACGAGGTCGATCTCGCGGTTTCGGGGGAAGAAGGCATGGACAAGGCGCGCTTGCGAAAGTACGCGCTGTTTTTGGTCGATGTCGAGATGCCGGGCATGGACGGCTTCACCTTCATCGAGCGCACGCGCGCCGATCCCGAGCTGCGTCAGGTCCCGGCGATCCTCGTCACGTCTCGCGCTTCAGCCGAAGATCTCGAGCGGGGGCGCGCGGTCGGGGCCGTGGCGCACATCGAAAAACGAGAGTTCAACCAGACTGATCTGCTGGAGCGGATCCGAACGTTGGTGAGCTAGGCATGCCGAAAATTCGCGTCCTAGTCGTCGAGGATTCGCTGACCGTTCGCAAGCGATTGATCGAGGTGATCGCTTCCGATCCCGATCTCGAAGTGCTGGCCGAAGCGGAGAACGGCCAGCAGGCGATTGAGCTGTGCCAGGCGCTGCGTCCAGACGTGATCACCTTGGATATGCACCTGCCGGTTCTGGACGGGGTCTCGGCGACCGAGCACATCATGGGCCATTTCCCGACGCCGATTCTGATCGTATCGTCGTCGACCAATCGTGGGGATCTGTTCAACACCTACGATGCCTTGGCAGCGGGGGCCGTGGATGTGCTGGAGAAACCCCTCGCAGACGAAGCAGACGGCGCCTGGGAGCGCAAATTTCTGGCGGCGATCAAGCTGGTCTCGCGCATTCGCGTGATCACGCATATTCGGGCTCGATTGGGCAGCGTCGGCCGGGCCGCACCGGCGCGAATCGAGACTCTTCCGCCGGTGTCTCGAAGCGTGGGGCTCGGTTGCTCGGTGATCGCCTTGGGCGCCTCGACGGGCGGCCCGGGCGCGCTCATGGATGTGCTACGAGGGATCCCGCTCGGGTTGCCTACGACGACCCTGATCGTATTGCATATCGACGAGCCATTCAGCTCCGCTTTCGCCGAGTGGCTGACGAATCAAACGTCTCACTCGGTGAGCTACGCGCGCGGAGGCGAGCCGCTGGTCGGTGGCAGAGGTCGCGTGTTCATGGCACCTCCCGGTCGGCATCTGGCCGTGTCGGCCGGAAAGCTCTGGCTCTCGTCGGCGCCCCCGAGACATTCATGTCGACCGTCGGTCGATGTGTTGTTCGAAACCCTGGCCAAGGAATGCGCTCGCGACGTAGTCGCCTGTTTGCTGACTGGCATGGGAAGGGACGGCGCCGATGGACTGCTCGCCCTGCGCCGCGCTGGCGCGCTCACGATTGCCCAGGACGAAGCGAGCTCGGTCATCTACGGCATGCCGCGCGAAGCCGCTTTGCTCGGGGCCGCAGAGAGGATCTTGCCCCTGGCGGAGATTGGCGCGGCCGTCGCACGCGTCGCGACGAAGGGGAGAGAATAGCGTGCCGCCCGCGGTGCTGATTGTCGACGACAGCCTGACGGTGCGTATGGATTTGTCCGAGGCTTTCCAGGTCGCGGGCTTTTCGACGTTGCTTGCCAGCACCGTCGCGGATGCCAGGAGTATTCTCGAGCGTGAGCCCGTGTCGGCGGTGATTCTGGATGTCATCTTGCCCGACGAGGACGGCATCGTGCTGTTGCGTGAGATTCGAGCCGCACAGTCGGGCGACGCGCCCTTCGTGCTCCTGCTCTCGTCGGAGGCGGATGTTCGCGACCGGATCCGCGGGATCAGCGTGGGCGCCGACGACTACGTGGGCAAGCCCTACGATACGAGCTACGTGATCGCGCGCGTACGCGAACTCCTACGCGCACGCAAGCCGAACGAAGCCTCGGCGCGGCAGACGATTCTGATCATCGACGATAGTTCGACGTTTCGCGCCGAGCTCGGTGCCGCCCTCGAAATGGCCAATTACGCGGTGGCGATGGCCACGGACGGCGAAGAGGGCCTCAGAATCGCGGATAGCATTCGACCGACCGCCATCCTGGTGGACAGCGTGATGCCCGGCATCGACGGGGGGACCTTCATTCGTCGCATTCGGCTGGATGCTGCGCTGCGAGCCACTCCGTGTGTGCTGCTCACCGCTTCGGATGATCGAGGCGCTGAGCTGCGGGCGCTCGAGGCTGGTGCCGATGCGTTCGTGCGCAAGGAGGACTTGGAGCTCGTTCTTGCTCGAGTATCTGCGGTCTTGCGCGCTACCTCGCTCGATCCCGTACTCGCCGCGAGCCTGCTTGGTCCGAAGCGCATCCTCGCGGTCGACGATAGCTCGACTTATCTCCACGAGCTGCTCGCGGTGTTGCGCGGTGAGGGCTACGACGTGGTTCCCGCTCGCTCGGGTGAAGAGGGCATCGAGATGCTCGCAACCCAGCCGTTCGACTGCATCTTGCTCGATTTGGTGATGCCCGGCATCGACGGCATCGAAACTTGTCGATTGATCAAGGCGTCGCCACTGCATCGCGATATCCCGCTGATTATGCTGACCGCCGCAGAGAACAGAAAGGCGATGATCGAAGCGCTGGCCAGCGGTGCGGACGACTTCATCTCCAAATCCAGTGAATTGGAGGTGTTGAAGGCGCGCGTGAGAGCCCAACTCCGTCGCAAGCAGTTCGAAGACGAGCACCGCAGCGTGAGAGAAAAGCTACTCCGCTCGCAAATCGAGGCGGCCGAGGCTCGGGCCGCTCGCGAACTCGCGGAGACACGCGCCAAACTCGTGGAGGCGCTGGAGCAGAAGAATCAAGAACTCACGCTCGCATACAGCGATTTGCAGACCGCTCAATCACAGCTCGTGCAATCAGCAAAGCTAGCATCCCTCGGCGAATTGGTTGCGGGCGTGGCACACGAGATCAACAACCCGTTGGCTTTCGTGATCAGCCATCTGGCGACCGTGCGGCGCGGCGCGGCCAAGGTGAATGACGTCGTTCGTGGCTCGCTCGGTGACGATCTGACGATTTGGCTTCGCGCGCTGGACCGGCTCGGAGAAATGGACATCGGCCTGCAGCGGATGCGGGATCTCGTGCTCAAATTGCGCACCTTCTCGCGGCTGGACGAGGGCGAACGCAAAGTGGTCAGCATCCGGGAATGCATCGAATCACTGCTCACGATCTTGGGTCATCGCTTCAAGGATCGCATCGAGATCGAGCCTCACTATGGTGAGCCCGATTCGATCGACTGCTACCCAGGGCTTCTGACGCAAGCGATCATGAATCTCGTCGCGAATGCCATCGACGCGATCGTGGGTCGCGGGAAGATCACGATCCGGACCGGTGCCCAGGGCGGCTTCTATCGCATCAGCGTCGCGGACAATGGAACCGGCATCCCGGACGCGGTTCGGCACAAGATTCTGGATCCATTCTTTACCACCAAGCCGGTCGGGCAGGGGACGGGGCTTGGTCTGTCGATCACGTACTCGATCGTGCGCAAGCACGCTGGCACGCTGGAATTCCACGACGCGGATGGCGGCGGCACGGAAGCCCGCATCCTCTTTCCGATTGTTCGGGATGCGAGCTGAGAGGCAGTCCGGAAGGCGATACGAGCCAGGGTCGCGCGCGAGCCGTCTATCGCCACTGCACCATTGCGACCACGCGGGCAAGCCGTCTATTCCGTAGCAAGCGGGGCGTCCGGGGCGCCCGTGTGGGGCGCTCCAGGTGTTTCCCTTTGGGCCGGCCTGTGCCTAACATCTGCGCACCGTGGGATGCACAATGACCGTTGCTAGTGGAGCTCGAGAAGCGCATCGATTCGCCAAGGCCGCGACTGTCGGTCTGGTGTGTTTCGCCT
>DATEPG010000642.1:0-2869 GCA_035273265.1 Polyangiaceae bacterium | reverse complement strand
TGCGCTGGGCTTCGAGCTTTAGCTCTTCGCGCGCCTTGCGCAGACGCGAGTAGACCGTAAAGAGCGGAATCGACAGCGTCGCCGCTACCTCGGTCACTGGTACCCGCTCGAGTTCGTGCATCACGAGCACTGTTCGTCTCGGCAACGGGATGCGTTTGAGCGCGGTTTGCAGCAAGGCGCGGGTCTCCTTGCTACTCAGGAGCTCCTCGGGGCCGGGCCCGTCGTCGCCCAACTCGATGTTTCCGAAGGCGACCTCTCGTAGGCGCTTGCGCTGGTTTGCTAGCGCAATGCGCACGGCAACACCGAACAAATAGGGCCGGAGTGGACGGCTCTGGTCGTATTCGGCCCAGCGCCGATGCAGGACCAAGAACACTTCTTGCGCTAGGTCATCCACTTCCGAGCGGTCGGTGCCGAGGCGACGCAACGTTCGCTGCACGTACTCGAACTCGAGGCGAAAGCCCCTTCCGGAGCACACTACACTCGGAAGAATCATCGATTCGGATAGCATCGCGTTCATCACTTGGCCCCTTCAGCGCGAGGACGAAAGGCCGTCGAAAGCGCTGAGTGCGGCGTCCAGTCATTGAATGCAATGTTGGCATCCAGCCAATCCCGTCGAGCAAACGGAAGCGATGCGCTTCCGACGTCGGGCTGCAGCATGGTTCGAGCTGCGATCGGAGGGGTTGCCTACGAGGGGCTTGTCGTGGAGTGGTCGTCCACGGATTTGCAATAGGAGCAGCGACCAATTTCCGTCGAACAATCGACAGGGACCGAGACGGTCGCGGAAGAAACCCGTTCTGACCGCGCGCAGGGGACCACCATCGGGCTGGCGGCGGATGGAAGAGGGTGTGAGGAAAGTGAGTACTCACCGCTGCCTTGCCGCGGAAGCAGTGTGCGGAGAACCCAAGCAATGCTAATCATCAGTTATCGCGATTTCCGCCACACGGCCGAAGTAGTCCCCCGGGACCGTTCTCGCGTGACCGGACGGTCATCCTCCCCAACACTTGAAAGATAGTTGTGCGCTCCTGGGTCCCTCAATTCAATGAACGCGGGGTCAACGAGCGGAGGCGCTCCTCGGCTGTTGCACTCTTGCACAGGCGCGGGCGCGCATGCTCGATCTCGATCGTAGCCAGTTTGCTGGGTTTGAGTTGTGCGCCGAAGATTAGCGCGGGTGAGTGGCAATGCCCGGGCGACGGCGGAGCGGATGGCGGAGCTGCAGAACCACCAGCCGCGACCGACCCCGTCGCGATGCCGTGGTCAACCGGCTTCGAGGACGGATTTTGCGACTACACGAAATTTGCGGGTTATTGTTACGGAGATCAGCCCTGGGTGCTGGTTACGGAGCCGCGCCACAGCGGGCGTTTCGCTGCCGAATTCAAGGTGAAGGGCGGCAGCGAAAATCAGACGCGTTGTGTGCGCCAAGGCGTTCTCCCGGAGTCAGCCTACTATGGCGCCTGGTATTTCATCCCGGAGGCCCTGAAGGAAACCGAAAGGGCGTGGAATTTATGGCACTTCCAACGGGCGGATAGGCCTGCCCCGCCGTACACGCCCCTGTGGGACGTGACGTTGGTGCCCAAGGGTGGTGCTGCGTCTGGGGATTGGGAACTAGTGGTCTACGACCAGGTGGTGCAGCCCGCTACTACGTACCGCAGCGCCGAGCCCAAGGCTGTTCCGATCGGACGCTGGTTTCATATCGAGCTGTTCTTGAAGCGCGCTAGCGACGCGACCGGTGAGATCCGGCTGTACCAAGACGGCGCGCCGCTGTTCGAGCGCGCGGCTTTGAAGTCCGACGCTTCGAGATTCACCCAATGGTACGTCGGCGATTGGGCCGAGAAGGCGACACCGGCCGATTCCCATCTTTATGTGGATGACGTGTCGATCAGTGCAACGCTCAGTGCGACCCAGTGAGCGTATGCGGAAGTTGAGGCGATTCGAGGCATATCTGCTGTGCGGAGCCGGCCTGGCCTATGCTGGACGTGCCAGCGCCCAGCCCACGGCTCCCATCGAGCTGAAGTGGAACGCGCTCGAAAGCTGCCCGAGCGCGGACTCGGTGCTGGCCCGCGTGCACAAAATCGCCGGCTCCACCCGAGCCACGCCCAATACGCTGCGCGCGGAGGCGACCATCACGCAGCCGAGCGACGGCTTGTTTCGGCTACGGCTGGAGATCCACTACGGCGAGCTCGGTGCAGTGCGAAACATCGAGGGCAAATCTTGTAAGGATCTGGCCGGGGCGGCCGCAGTCGCGCTGGCTTTGCTGTTGAGTTCAGAAGAGCCGCTCAGTGAGCGCGACCTTGCGGGCACGTCGGCGACGGGCGCGAATCCTGGGGGTGACGCGGGGCGCAACCAGCAAGCGACGTCGCCGAACCCACCCACGACGCCGCCGAACCAACCCGCCCCGCCGCCCGGAGACAGCGCGGCGACCGCGTCGAACCCAGCGAGCGGCGAGACGGGCCCTCCGCGTCGTTGGCGACTGCTGCTCGTCGCGCCGCTCGGAGCGCTGAGTTTCGGTCCCCTGCAGCAAGTGAGCCGCGGCCTGGGAGTCGCTGCGGGTCTCTCTTTCGATCGCTGGCGCTTTCTGGCGGAGGGTAAGCTTTGGGCTTCTCAGCGTGAGACGACGGTCAGCAACTTGGGGGACGAGTATGCCGTCGAGCTGGATCGCTTCACCGTGGGAGCCCGCGGCTGTCGTAGCGTTTTCGGGGCTCGCTTCGAGTTCGCCCCGTGCATGCTGATGTCGGTGCACCACCTCTCGGTGCGCGGCACTGGCAGGAACCTCGTTTCCAGTGCCGACACGGTGACATGGGCATCTGTAGGCATCGGCGCGCATGCCCGCTTGCTCATCACACCCTGGGTAGGTCTGATTGCCGGAGTCGAC
>DATEPG010000641.1:0-2303 GCA_035273265.1 Polyangiaceae bacterium | reverse complement strand
GTCGATCACCGTCCCACCCGTCTGGCACGCACCCAGGCAGTGCCAAAGGTTCTTGCTCGGCGTGATCACCAGCGACGGCTCTCGGTCGTCGTGGAAGGGGCACAGCCCGAGCAGGTTCTCGCCGTGCTTCTTCAGCTGGATCCCCTTCGCTACTGCCAGCCGCTCTAGCGAAATCTGGCTCTTTAACCGCTCGATTTCTTCCTCGGGGATTCGGGCCATCACGCTGCTCCTTGAAAAAAGCCGTCAAGCGAAATGTAGAAAACATGCTCGCCGCTTGATCGCGATCGACATAAACAGTATACCGTTTACTGTGCAAGCCCGTTCTCCACCGTGAGGCCGCCTTCATGGAATCCCGCCCTTACACTCCAGGTATGGGTCGTCCCATCTCCAAACCCCGCCCTGCTCAGGGCGCTCGTCTGGCCGCTCTCCGCAAGGCTGCTGGACTCAGCCAAGCCGAGCTGGCGCGAGCCCTGGGAGTGCCTCAGTCCAGCGTCGGGTTCTGGGAAACCGCGTCCAAACCCCCGCGCTCTGACATCCTCCCCAAGCTCGCCAAAGCCCTCGGCGTCCGTGTCGAACACTTGCTCGGCTCTGCCCCCGTTGCCGCCCCGGGTCGACCGGGACCCGTCGGCAAACTACAGCGGGCTCTCGAGCAAGCTTCCGTGCTCCCCCGCCGCCAGCAGGAGCTGGTCGTCGAGTTCGTCAACACCCTCGTCCAGAGACAAAAAAGAGCAGGCTGACCGAAGCCGCGCGCCGCCCTATAACCGCCACTTGCCACCGCAACCGCCACTGCCACCGCCGCCGCTGCTCAACGCGCAGCCAGCCTCAAACATCGTCTCGGCGACTGGCGACTGCCACTGCGCGCTGCACAGCTCGGCCCGCGTGGCCCCTCGCTCCCACGCGAGCCTCTGAAGAGCTTCTTCATTAGCAGTGTCCGAGGCCTCACGTTACGCGCCAATCGCGCTCCTGACCGTCCCAGCCGGAGTCGCCAGCCGTAACCAGCTCGAGGTAATTGATCCGTCCGGAGGTCACGGCTACGACGAAATCCAGGCCCAGATCCACTCCCGCCATTGCAATCGTTCGACCAGGCTCTGGGCCATACTCGCCGTCGAGAAGCGGCTGGTTGAGCGAGTCGTCCATGTACACGTAACGCCCCACGCCGGTTGCCTCACGACGACTGACCCTCACGCCGTCGATCCGAAAACTGGACCAATTGTGGCTCGCGACGAGCTCGATGCACCTGTGTTCAAGGGGACTAAGTGGCTGAGTCACGGCAACCCCATTCTCGAAAACGAAGATATGCGGACCGCTCCATCAATCACGCGGCCACCGATAAGACGAATCTGCGTGCCGGCGACCTCTATGATCGGTCCTGCATTACCACTCGGAATAATTCCGCCCGGGCCAACCGGTAGTTTGCCCGCCGTTAGAGCCTCGTTCGCAGCTTTCTGGACCAGATCGTACGCTCGCGCTGGGCCACCATTGGCAGCGGCGAATTCCTTGAGCGCGTGTTTCCCACCTTGACCAAAGATATGCTCGAGTCTCGCCGCGTTCGCACCAGCCGCTCCCGCCCTTGCGGCAAGGAGGGAGTCCGATGCGACTTCGCTCTTTGCAGAGCGATTTCCCTGATGCATTCCGCTGTTTGCAGCTCGAAATAACCCAACGGAGTTATGCTTCGCGAAGTCAAAACCCCAGACGCGTGTTTTTGTCTGCGCAGGCTCAAGCGCAGACGCGGTGTTGGCTGCGCTGAGCGTCAGCGCCAGTGCACAAAGCAAAACGCCCAGTCGCTTCAGGGCGACGAGGCGCAGCAAGGCTTGGAGTAGGGCGGGCACGTTTCCGAGTTTAGCCGCCTTCTCCCTGGGCGACTAAAGAGAAAACGCTACAGCTTCGGGCCGCGTTTTCGGCGGGCGCCCCAAACGCACAGGATGACCAGTTCGTCGCCGAGCTGGCCGTAAAACAGGTGGCAGGCACTGCGTTCGAGGAGCACTCGCCGCACAGGGCCATCGAAATGTTCTGCCTCGTAGGCCGTGCCGAGCGTTGGCGAGTGCAGCAAGAGTTCGACCACGTACACCAATTCCCGCAGAAACAGGGAGGGAGCGGCCGGGCGATTCCTGCGCCACCAGGCATCAATGCGATCGGTTTCTCGCTGAGCGCGACTAGAGACGCGGAGCTTCACAGACGCGAGCGTAGTTCAGCAAGCCACTGTTCAGCAGGAATTGTGCGACCAGCCTTCGCATCATCAAAGCCTTCCCGGATGGCCTGATGCAGCTCCGCGCGTTCCTCGTCGTCGAGGTCGTCCACTTGCT
>DATEPG010000640.1:0-3684 GCA_035273265.1 Polyangiaceae bacterium | reverse complement strand
ACGATACTCCCGCGGGCGAATATGCACTGCAGCTGATCACTTACGCGCGGCGCGCGGCCGGCGCACTGACGACCATCGATACCTATTCGGCCCGCGATCTCAGCAGCGAAACACCGTTTGCAGCCGATCTCGCGCACACGCTCCAGACATTCTTGGTCGGAACTTTGCACCAAGCTGCCGCTTTCGCGCGAGGCCGGAAACCTGGTCCGGACGCGCCAGTGCCCGAACTGCCGCCTGGTTTGGATCCGCGGATCCACTCGACGCTCGCGCGTTTGCTGCGGGGAGCGCGTTTGCTCAGTGATCTTTCGCGCGGAGGGATCGACCGCGTCGTGAACGAACCGCACTAGGGCCCGTTGCTGAATTCAGGTCTCCGCCGTCACATCGTTGACCTGCCAAGACAGGCCCGAGCGCCGCGTACTCGCGGGCGCACACGGCCAATGATAGCTGTTCGTGGGCGAACTACTATTTTCGCACAACGAAGGATGTCCCCCGTCGGACGAGCGCTCATCGTCGACCTTGGCCGCGCCCGATCATGAGACGCTCTGGGACGGAGGACGGGTAACGCAATTCAGGGACTTGGAAGCACTAGCGCAGCATCCAGAAGATCAGCACTCCGGTCACCGACACGTACAGCCAGATCGGCAAAAATACGCGATTCAAGCGGCGGTGGCGCACGAAGGAGCGGGTGAACGCAAAGTAGAAAGAAGTCAGCGCGAGCGGCACGACGCTCAGCGAAAGCAAAATGTGGCTGATCAGCAAGGTGAAGTAGACCAGGCGAATCGACCCGACGCCGCTGAACTTGGTGTCGCCGTGTACGAAGTGGTAGCTGAGATAGCCGACCAAAAAGAGCGCAGAGCTGGCAAACGCGCTGACCATGAGCAAGCGATGAGCCGCGATCTTTTTTTGTCGGATGGCAACGTAGCCCGCGACCAAACACAGCGCCGAAAGGGCGTTGAAGCAGGCGTTGACCGCCGGCATGAAGCTCAAATCCGGACCGCCCGCGCTCTTGCCGCGCAACAAGATGAAGGCGATGAACGCCACAGCGACCGTGGACAGCAGCGCGTTGAACGCGAAAAACGTGCGGTCAGAACGCGGCGTGACCAGGGCGTCGGAGCTCATCAGAGGCACCCCTTAGCATCGTCCGAGGCGCGCGGGCAGCGGCAAAGCGACGCGCGCGCGGGCTTTCGGGCGGGGTAATCCACATCGCTGACGAGTCTGAAGCCCTACCGGCGGCGAGGCGCTACTTCGGGATATAGTTCTGCTGCTGCTGGCGTTGCTGTTGGTACTGGTTGGTGCGGGCGGCAGCGGCGGCCGCCGCCACGACCACGTAGCTCGTGGTGGCCGCGGAGGCGCCCTGTTGTGCGCCATCCGAAGGCGGGACTTGGCCAGGGCTCGCTTTGGGGGCCTCGACCGGTTTAGGCTGACAAACGCAACCCGGTAGTGTGTCGGAGACGAGCACCAAGGCGCCCATGCGCATGCCTAGCTCGACGCAGCGCGCTTCGCAGTCCGCTGGCCCTTGACGCTTCGCTTCGAGTTCGCTGGCCTTCATGTACCCGGTGCTGCATGCCGCCAAAGCCGTTGCAAAAGCGCCTACGAGGATGGTCCGAAAACGCCGATTCATCTTACTCCGCCTAGTTCGTCGAGAAGGGCGAAGGCTAGCAAGGTTTGGCGACCAATAACATGCCCCTGGCACTGGCACTGCTCGCGTACGGTCGTAGGCTTTCAACCATTACTCGCGGAGGGTGTCATGCACACACGGAATCTAGGGAATCTGACGGTCTCGGCGCTCGGGCTCGGTTGCATGGGCATGAGTGAATTTTACAGCGGAGGGGACGACGCAGAATCTCTAGCAACCATCGACCGTGCGCTCGAACTCGGGGTCACGCTGCTCGACACGGCGGACATGTACGGCCCGTATACCAACGAGGAGCTCGTGGGTCGCGCGCTTCGCGGGAGACGCAGGGACAGCTTCGTGCTCGCGACCAAATTCGGGATCGTGCGTGGCGCGAGACCTCAGGACCGCGGCTTGGACGGCAGCCCCGCGTACGTGAAGAAATCTCTCGACGGCAGCCTCTCGAGGCTCGGTCTCGACCACGTGGATTTGTATCAGTACCACCGCGTCGATCCGAAAATCCCGATTGAAGACACGGTCGGTGCGCTGGCGGACGCGGTGAAGGCCGGAAAGGTGCGGTGCATTGGCCTGTCGGAAGTGAGTGCAAGCACTCTCCGCAAAGCCCACGCCGTCAGCCCAATCAGCTCCGTGCAATCGGAATACTCGCTGTGGACCCGCGATCCCGAAGTCGACGGGGTACTCGAGACTTGCCGCGAACTCGGCATCGGATTTCTCGCCTACTGCCCGCTCGGTCGCGGCTTTTTGACCGGACAGATCAAGAAGTTCGAAGACTTTGCGGAGGACGACTATCGCCGGTTCTCACCGCGCTTTCAGGGTGCCAATTTTCAGAAGAACCTGGAGTTGGTGACGCGCATCGATGACCTGGCACGCGCGCGCGGCGCGACCGCCGCGCAACTGGCGTTGGCCTGGGCGATGGTCAAATCACCGCAGGTCGTACCCATTCCCGGAACCAAGCGCCGAAAGTATCTGGTGGAGAACTTGAAGTCGCTCGAGCTCGAGCTCAGCCCATCCGAAATCGCTGATTTGGATGCCGCGTTTCCGGTCGGCGCTGCGTCCGGCACGCGCTACCCGGAAGCCATGATGAGTCATCTAGGCCGGTGAGGCCGACGCCAACCTGCCGCAGCGTGACAAATTGCCCGCTTGGCCTCTGTGGCAGAGAGGGATTTCAGTACAGCGGGATTGGGACGAATCGCAGCAGGTACGCGGTCTTCCGGATGCCCCACCAGTCACCGAGGCCTCGAGAGCCTCGAACATCCATGCCCCACTCGGGCGGCATCCGTCTTGCTTTTTACAACGTCAGCGCGGCAGCACGTCGAATCGGGCCGCAAGCCTGCGCGAGTAGTCGAGTAGTAGAGCCGAGCCAAGCATGAACGCTGAAGTAGCAATGCCAGCCGGCAGCCCCCTCAGTCCGGGCTGTGTGGTCGGGAACAAGTATCGGATCGACGGTTGCCTCGGCGAAGGCGGCATGGGCGTCGTTCTGAGTGCGACGCATTTGGAACTCGATGCGCCGGTAGCGATTAAAGTAGTACGCGAAGAGTTCGCGGGCAGCCAGGACATCGTGGAGCGGGTGCTATTCGAGGCCCGCGCCGTGGCGCGCATGAGAAGCAACCACGTGGTGCGCGTGCTGGACGTAGCGCGTCTCGAGTCCGGCTGTCCTTACATCGTGATGGAGCAGTTGCAAGGGGTGGACCTCGGTCTTTCCCTTTGGGAAAACGGTGCCTGCTCCGTGCCGCAGGCCATCGATTACCTGCTGCAGGCATGTGACGGCTTGGCGGAAGCGCACGGCCTAGGGATCGTTCATCGCGACCTCAAGCCAGGTAATTTGTTCTTGGCCAAGACGCCCGAAGGCGTGGTCTTGAAAGTGTTGGACTTCGGGATCTCCAAGGAGGTGAGCACACCGTTCCATTCGGTCACGCGCATCTCACGCACCTCGCTCACCAGTGCTGGCGACCCGGTCGGCTCGCCTTACTACATGGCGCCTGAGCAGATGCGCGCCTCCCCAGATGTCGACGCACGCGCCGACATCTGGTCGTTGGGTGCCATTTTGTTCG